>NZ_CP019605.1:1611445-1933734 GCF_001997295.1 Tessaracoccus flavus | reverse complement strand
TCCCCACGGCCCACACCCGAGTGATGGTGGTGCCCGCCAGATCAACGGTGGCGTAGCGGGGCACCCGTAACTCGCAGTGCTCGATGGTGCGCCCAACGAGCGAGGCCTGCCGTCGGGCCAGTCGCCAGATGGTGTCGCCTTCAGGCACGGCGCGCCTCGAACACGATCCCGTTGGGGGTGAGACGTCCACCGGCCTCACGGAGCACCGTCTCCAACCCGGAGGAGCCGACGCGTTCGCCGTCGATCTCCTCGATCCGCAGGCGGTTCATCCGCCCCTCGGCGACGGCGTCCGCCAGCGCCCGCGCCACCAGGCCCGCGCGATCGGCGCGCAAGCCCTCCTCGCCGAACAGCGTCAACGTGCGGCCGCCCCGGGTGAGGTGCGCGAGGCACAGCCCGTCCGCCAGGACCACCAAGGCGCCGGCGGCACGGGAGGGACGGGCCGTCGGATGATCGGGCCAGGGCAGGACCGACCCGTACGGGTTGGCCGGATCAAGCGCGGTGACGACAACGACGGTCGGACGCTGCGCGCCGGACGGCCACAAGGTCTCGTCGGGAGAGTCGGCGTACGCGCGCACCTGCGTTATGACGTCGGACGTGGAGAACTGGGCGCCGCCCAGCCCCTCAACCACGTAGCCGCGCAGCACTTTGCCCGCCGACTCCAGTTCGGCCAACAGGCGGTAGGCCGCGGCGAACCCGCCCGGGGCCCCGTCGGCGGTCACCCCGCCCCGGGTCACGACGCCGAACCTCTCCAGCCACGCGGAGGCCAACGACAGCGCAGCGTCGGCTTGGGGCAGCTGGGGATCGCGGACCCGGTACCAGCGCCCCACGGCGGAGACGGCGCCCTGAGGCCCACCGAGCGACCGGGCAGGCCGCGGCAGCCGCGCGCGACGGCGCGGGGAGGGCCGGGGGGCCTTGTGAGCTGCGCGACCGGCGCCGCCGATCCGGGCCCGAACCGGTGCCATCGACGTGGGCGCGACTACCCCCTCCTCGGCCGCTCGCCACAGGTCATCGAGGCGCGCCGAGCTGAGCGTGCCGTCCCCCTCCGAAAGCTCCTTGGCCAGCGCCTCAGCCTCCTCGCTGGGTGCGGCGCCGGGCGGGCCGAGCAGGTCGAGGTCGCCGATCGGGACCAGCGCAAGCACGGGATCGTTCGGGCCGGCCGAACCGCGGCCCCGGATGACCACCTCGCCCTCGGCGAGAAGGGTGTCGAGGTGGGAGGGGGAGTACCCCTTGAGCCTGGCCGGTAGGACGTGGGTCTCCCACGAGCTGGCGGGCAGCGCTGCACCGGCCAGGCGCTGGAGCGCGAGCAGCACCTCGTCGGGGCTTGACGTGGGTCGGTCGTCCAGCTGGTGCGCGGCGGCAAGGAACCGGGCGTATCCGCTCTGCGACACCGGTTGCACCTCGGCCCTGGTTCGGGCGAGGCTCCGGGTTCGCATCCTGCGCAGCACGCCGGGATCGACGAACTCCTGGTGGGCCTCCCCGGGGGTGAAGCGTCCGGTGGTGAGCCGCCGCCCCCCAACCTCGCGGTCGAGCACGATGCCGACGGTGCCCACGCCGAGCCCGAAGGCGTCGGCCACCTGTTGGGCGGTGAACGGACCGTTGGTGCGGGCGTACCGCGCGATGAGCTGGGTGAGGGGATCTCGACCCGACTCTGTCACCGGTGCGGCGAAGCCCGCCGGCACGGGGACCCCGAGGGCGTCGCGCAGCAGGCCGAGGTCACTGGCGGCCACCAGATGCGGTTGGCCCGCCAGGTGGACGACGAGGGTGCGGTGATCCGCCGGGTCCGGGGCCACCCCGTCGGTGTGATCTGGCAGAGCGCGGAGGGGGATGGGGCCGAGCAGCCTCGGCAGCTCGGCCAGCGCGTCGGCGGAGGAGGCCCGGCGGTCGGGCGCCGTGTGCCGGAGTTCAGCGATGGTGGCGGCGACGACGTCGGGGTCGAGCAGCTCACGAAGATCCAGCGTGCCCAGCGCGGCCGCCAACAGATCGGGGTCCATGGACAGCAGCGCCGCCCGTCGCTCGGCCAGCGGCGCGTCGCCCTCATACATGAAGGCGCCCGGGTAGCGGAACAGCAGGGAGGCCGCGAAGGGGCTGGGCACCTCCGTGACCACCTCGACCAACCGGACCGCCCCGGCGCGCAGCGCGCGCGCCAGCTCCACCAGGGCCGGGACGTCGAACACGTCCTGGGTGAGTTCACGCACCGTCTCGATGATGATCGGGAAGCGGGGATGGTGTCGGGCCACCTCGAGCAGTTGCTGAGCCTTGAGGCGCTGCTGCCACAGGGGCGCCCGCCGCCCGGGGTTGAGGCGCGGCAGCAGCAGCGCCCTCGCGGCGCACTCGCGGAAGTGGCCGGCGAAGGCGGCGCTGCCTCCCACCTGGCTGGTGACGATCTCGGCGACCTCGTCCGGCTCCGGCACGACGAGCGCGGCGAGCTGCTCGGCAGTTTCCGAGTCGGGCAGGCGCAGGACGATGCCGTCGTCGCCCGCGACGGGCCGCACATCCATGCCGGTTTCGCGGGTCAGCGCCTCGCCGATGACCAGTGCCCACGGTGCGAGGATGCGTCGCCCCAGAGGGCTGTGGATGACGATGCGCCAGTCGCCGAGCTCGTCGCGGAAACGTTCGATGACGATTGTCGACTCGTCCGGCAGCGCGCCGGTGGCGCTGCGCTGCTCGGCGACGTAGGTGCCGAGGTTGGCCGCGGTGTTGGCATCCAGGTAGGGCCGGTCGAGCCGGTTCTCGTCCCGCGCCACCTCGCGCAGCAGCGCTCCGATGCCGCGACCGAGCTCCGGCGAGCGACCCACGTCCTCACCTCGCCAGAAGGGGAGACGCCCTGTGTTTCCGGGGGCGGGGGAGACCCGCACCTGATCTCGGGTGATCTCCTCGATGCGCCAGGAGGATGCGCCGAGCGTGAACACGTCGCCGACGCGGGACTCGTAGACCATCTCCTCGTCGAGTTCCCCGACGCGGCGCTGGCCCTTCTCGTCTCCGGCCAGGAAGACGCCGAACATGCCCCGGTCCGGGATGGTGCCCCCGGAGGTGGCGGCGAGGCGCAGCGCCCCTGGCAAGGGGTACAGCCGCCCCTCCTCGCCGACGCTGAGACGGGCCCTGAGATCACCGAAGTCGGCGGACGGGTAGGAGCCGGTGAGGAGCTCGATGGTCGAGTCGAACAGGGACCGGTCGAGTCCCTGATACGGCAGGGAGCGCCGCACCGCTGCGAACCATTCGTCCGGATCGAGGCCGGCGTCGCCTCGGGCGGCGGTGGCGGCGACGGTCTGCTGGGCGAGGACGTCGAGCGGATGCCGCGGTACGTGGAGGGCCTCGATCTGCCCGGCCAGCATGCGCTCGGTCGTCACCACGCCTCCGGCGAGATCTCCCCGATGGAGAGGATAGACGTCTCCCGCGGACGTGGCCCCCACCACGTGGCCGGCGCGGCCGATGCGCTGGAGGGCGCTGGCGACCGACGGCGGAGACGACACCTGGATGACCCGGTCGATGGCACCCATGTCGATGCCCAGCTCCAGGGAACTGGTGGCCACCACGCACTTCAGCTCGCCGGACTTCAGCGCGGCCTCGATCTCCGCACGCGCCTCCTTGCTCACCGACCCGTGATGCGCGCGCGCGATGACGGCCGGCGCGCCGCGCACGACGTCGAACGGGGCCATCACCTGCGCCGGCGGGCGGGCCGGCACGTCGGGAAGCGACTCGGGGTCGTTCGCCGCGGCCCACATCTCGTTCAGCCGGCCGGTGATGCGCTCGGCGGCCCGCCGACCGTTGGTGAAGATGAGCGTGGAACGGCCACGCAGGACCGCCTCGTAGAGCTCGGCCTCGACGTGGGGCCAGATCGAGTTGTTCTCGGTGCCGTCGGTGAGCAGCGGATCGACGGCGTCCTCGGTGCCGGGCGGGGGCCCGGGCTGGGTGAGGTCCGGCACGGGGACCCGCACTCGGACGTCCCAACTCTTGGCCGTCGGCGGCGCGACGACCTGAACAGGCCTGTCACCCCCGAGGAACGCGGCCACCCGCTCGACCGGACGTACGGTCGCCGAGAGCGCGACCCGTTGCACATCCCGGCCCACCAGGCCGTCGAGCCGCTCGAGGGTGAGCGCGAGATGGCTTCCGCGTTTGGTGCCGGCCACCGCATGGATCTCGTCCACGATCACGGTCTCCACCTGGGTGAGCGTGGAGCGCGCCGAGCTCGTCAACATGAGGTAGAGGGACTCGGGGGTGGTGATGAGGATGTCCGGTGGCCGCCTGAGCAGGGCTGCGCGTTCCTTGGCCGGGGTGTCGCCGCTGCGAACCCCGACTGTGACCGGCGTCATGGTCTCGCCCAGCCTCTCCGCGGCCAGCCGCAGGCCGGTCAGGGGCGCGCGGAGGTTGCGCTCGATGTCGACGCCGAGTGCCTTGAGCGGTGAGACGTAGACGACGCTGGTGCCCTCGCGGGCAGGTCGGGAGGCGAGGCGGTCGAGCGCCCAGAGGAAGGCCGCGAGCGTCTTACCGGAGCCCGTCGGCGCCACCACCAGCGCGTGTCCACCGCCCGCGATCGCCCGCCACGCCTCGTCCTGCACCGCGGTGGGGGCGGAGAAGACCCCGCCGAACCATTCCCGGGTGGGTGCCGAGAAGGGCGCGAGCGGGTCCGTCATGCGGCAAGTCTGCCACCGAGGTCTGACTAGTGGAGGTCGACTGCTTCGATCTCTGCGCCGTCGGTGGACCAGTTGATGTGGAAGCTTCCTTCGCGATCGACGCGCCGGTAGGTGTGGGCGCCGAAGTAGTCGCGTAGCCCCTGGGTCAGAGCGGCGTTGAGTCTGGGGGCGCGGGCCTGATCGTAGTGAGCCAGCGCGGCGGAGAATCCGGGAACCGGCACGCCGGCCTTCACCGCGACCGCGATGACATTGCGCCAGGCCTCCTGCGCGTCGGCGAGGCCCTCGGCGACCGACGGCGCCTCCAGCAACGTCGTGAGGTTCTGCGCCGCGTACTCTGAACGGATCCGCTCCAGGAGCTTGGCCCGGATGATGCAGCCCCCGCGCCAGATCTTCGCCACCTCGCCGACGTCGATCTGCCAGCCGTATTCCTCGCCGGCCATCCGGATCTCGTCCAGGCCCTGGGCGTAGGCGATCACCTTGCTGGCCCACAGCGCCTGGCGGATCTCATCGACGAACGCGACGCGGTCGTCGACGGTGATGGAGGCGTCGGGGCCCGAAAGGGCGGCCTGTGCTGCGGAGCGGAGCGCAGGCGACGATGAGATGGCACGAGCGAAGACGGACTCGGCGATCGTGTTGACCGGGGTGCCGAGATCGAGCGCGGACTGGACGGTCCACGTGCCGGTGCCCTTCATGCCGGCCGCATCGACGATCACCTCGAGCAGCGGAACTCCGGTGCTCGGATCCGTCTTGCGCAGGACGTCGGAGGTGATCTCGATGAGGTAGGAGTCGAGGTCGCCGGTGTTCCACGTCGCGAAGACGTCGGCCATCTCGTCATGGCTCAGCCCCAGCCCCTTGAGTAGTTCGTAGGCCTCCCCGATGAACTGCATGTCGGCGTACTCGATGCCGTTGTGAACCATCTTCACGAAGTGGCCGGCGCCATCGGTGCCGATGTAGGCGCAGCAGGGCTCACCGTCGACCTTCGCCGAAATGGACTCCAGGATGGGGCCAAGCGCCAGGTACGACTCCTTCGATCCCCCCGGCATGATCGAGGGCCCCTCGAGGGCTCCCACCTCGCCGCCGGAGATCCCTGCGCCGACGAAGTGCAGACCGAGCTCGCGTAGCCGGGCCTCTCTGCGGCGCGTGTCTGTGAACAGCGAGTTGCCGCCGTCGACGACAATGTCGCCCTCGTCCAGCAACGGCAGCATCGCTTCGATGGTGGCGTCAGTGGCCGGGCCGGCCTTGACCATCAGGATGATCCGGCGTGGACGCTCCAGCGAGGCAACGAACTCCGGCAGGTCGATCGAGGGCACGAAGTCGCCCTCATGGCCATGGTCCGCCATGACGCCGTCAGTCTTCGCCGTCGTGCGGTTGTAGAGGGCGACACGATGGCCGTTCCGGGCGAGGTTGCGGGCGAGGTTGGACCCCATGACCGCCATTCCGATCACTCCGACGTTGGCCAACTGCTCAGCGGGCATGGTTCCTCCTGGTTGCGAACGCGGCTTTCTTTGCCACGAGCCTAGTGGCAGAGACGCGGCTTCGAGCGCGCCGTCTCGCTGGTCACGTTTTGGTAACCAAATGATCAACTTGCGCGAGCAATCATGCGGTCAGATTGAGCGTGCGCGTAGCTTCTGGAAGACGTCCCGCCAGCCGTCCTCGTGGGGGTGCGACAGTGCAGGTCCGGCCAGTCTGTCAACCCTCAACGGGGCGGTCCAACACTTCGGCCGAATCACGCGGCCGAGGCGTTCACTTTGGCGCGACTAGCGCCGGAAGGTCTGCCGGCCCCTCAGGAACGTGGCCTCGACGGGGTCGGGCAGGTCCCGTCCGTGGTACGGGTTGTTGCGGCTCAGCGACCGCGATGCCTCCCGGTCGACCACAGCCGTTCGCTCGGGGTCGACAAGCGTGACGTTGCCGGGGGAGCCGACGGCGAGGGGCTGCCCGTGCCCGCTGAGGCGGGCGATCCTTGCGGGGGCGTGGCTCATGCGGTCGGCGACGCCGGACCAGTCGAGGCGTCCGGTCTTCACCATCGTCTCGATGACCACGGAAAGGGCCTGCTCGAGCCCGAGCATCCCCGGTCGCGCGTCGACGAAGGCGTGGTCCTTGTCCTGGGTCGCGTGGGGAGCATGGTCGGTGGCGACGACGTCGATGGTCCCGTCTGCGAGCGCCGCCCGCACCGCCTCGATGTGTTCCGACGTGCGCAACGGTGGGTTGACCTTGTACACGGTGTCGTAGCCGACGAGTTCCTCGGTGCCGAGCAGGAGGTGGTGGGGGGTTGCTTCTGCCGTGATCTGGATGCCGCGGGCCTTGGCCCAGCGCACGACGTCGACGCCCTCGGCGGTGGAGATGTGGCAGACGTGCAGCCGGGAACCGGTCGCTTCAGCCAGCATGGCGTCGCGGGCGATGATGGCCGCTTCCGCGACCGGGGGCCAGCCGCCCAGGCCCAGCCGACCCGACAGCTCACCCTCGTGGCAACACGCGCCGGGCCCGGCCAGGTTGGAATCCTGCGAATGCTGAGCGACGACCCCGCCGAACGGTTTGACCCACTCCAACGCCCGTCGCATCAGCTGCGCGTTCATGAGGCAGTGGCCGTCGTCGGAGAACATCGTGACCCCGGCGCGGGAGCGGTGCATGAGGCCGAGCTCAGCCAGCTCCTCGCCCCGCAGACCCTTGGAGATGGCTCCGATGACCGCGACGTCGGCATCGCGTGCGTCGAGGCCGAGATCGTGGATGTGCTCGGCCTTCTCCGCGGTGTCGGTGACCGGCTGGGTGTTGGCCATGGCACACACGGCGGTGAAGCCGCCCCTGGCCGCGGCCTGGACGCCCGTGGCGACCGTCTCGGTGTCCTCCCGGCCGGGCTCGCGCAGATGGACGTGGACGTCGACGAGGCCCGGTAGCGCGATGAGCCCGTCGCAGTCGATCACCTCGGCGCCGGCGGGGACGTCGTCGACGATCAGTCCGTCCGACAGCTTGAGGTCGGTGCGGGACCCGTCCGGGAGGGTTACGGCGCGCAGCACGGTGGCGGTCATCAGGATTCCTCTCCTGCCAGCAGGTGGTAGAGCACGCTCATCCGCACCGCGACGCCGGCCGAGACCTGGTCGAGGATGATCGAGCGGGCCGCGTCGGCTGCGGCCGACGAGATCTCGAGACCCCGGTTCATGGGGCCGGGGTGGGCGATGCAGGCGTGGTCGGGCAGTAGAGCGAGACGGCGGGGGGTGAGCCCGTACCCGTCGATGTACTCACGCTCGGACGGGAAGAATCCGCCGCTCATCCGTTCGCGCTGCACCCGGAGCATCATCGCCACATCGACGTCCGGCAGCACGGCGTCGAAGTCCTGGCTGACCTCAACTCCCCACGTCTCCACCCCCGGCGGCAACAGCGTCGGGGGAGCCACCAGCACGACGTAGGCTCCCAGTTTGTCCAGCAGCAGCACGTTGGAGCGCACCACGCGGGAGTGCAGCAGGTCCCCGGTGATGGCCACACGCTTGCCCTCCAGGCTTCCCCTGCCCAGGGCGCGGAGGTGCCGGGAGATCGCGTGCGCGTCGAGCAGCGCCTGGGTCGGATGCTCGTGCATCCCATCGCCGGCGTTGATCATGGAGGCCTTCACCCAGCCGGCGGCCTGCGCCACCGAACCCGATCCCGCATGACGCATGATGATGGCGTCCACACCCATCGCGTCGAGGGTGAGCAGCGTGTCGCGCATGGACTCGCCCTTGCTCACTGAAGACCCCTTCGCGGAGACGTTGATCGCATCGGCGGACAGCCATTTGGCGGCCAGTTCGAAGGACGAGCGGGTCCTTGTCGAGTCCTCGAAGAAGAGGTTGACCACCGTGCGCCCCCGCAGGGCGGGGAGCTTCTTGATGGGCCGGGACTGCACATCGTGCATCTCCTCGGCGGTGGCCAGGAGCGAGTCGACCTCGTCGCGGCTGAGATCGGCGATGCTGAGCAGATGCTTCACTGGGCGGTCCGTTCGATCGTCACGAGGTCCTCACCGTCGGTCTCGCTCAGTTGAACCCGGACCCGCTCGGACCGGGCGGAGGGCAGGCTCTTGCCGACGACGTCGGCCTGGATGGGCAGCTCACGCAGGCCCCGGTCGATGAGGGTCACGAGCTGGATCGACGACGGCCGGCCCAGGTCGGCGAGCGCGTGGAGCGCTGCCTGCACCGTCCGGCCCGAGTAGAGCACGTCGTCGACGAGGACCACGACCCGATCATCGATCGAGCCGGGGAGGATCGTTCGACCAACGGGCCTGGTGGGGTTCGCGCGCAGATCGTCGCGGTACATGGTGATGTCTAGCTGGCCGACGGGGAGGGTGAGCTCGCTGTGGGCCGCAATCTCGGCGATCCGGTGTGCCAGCGGGACCCCACGGGTGAGGATCCCCAGCAGGAGCACCCCTTCAGCACCGCGGTTGCGTTCCACGATCTCATGGGTCATCCGGGTCAACGCCCTGGAAATGTCGTCTGCCGTCATGACCGCGCGCGGCTCGTCCATGCACACCTCCCGATGTCGCCCATGAATCTAGCGCAACCCGAAGTGCCCGATCGGCTAGAGTTCCGTCCATGAACGTGGCTCTGCTTGAGGTGCTCCCCGGATGGCCGGAGGCGCAGACATTGTCCGATGTCGAGATGATCCTGCTGATGGTCGTGGGACCGCTGGCCTTCGGGGCCGTTGTGTCACTCATGGTGTTCGGTCCGAAGATGGCCAGGCGGGGCCGTGGCGATGCCGCCACGTCCACCGAGGTGGAGCGAGTCGAACAGCGGTAACCGAACGCCGTCACCGACGGCAGACGCGCAAAAAGAGGCGGGCAACCCAGCATGGGTCGCCCGCCTCTTGCGCGTGCAGTTCGGCTCAGCCTCGGCTGCGATCCTGAGCGCGAAGCGCGCGCCTCGCCTCGTCAAGACGCTCCGTCACACTGCGACGGACCTGCTCGCTCGGATTGTTGTCCTCCAGCCAGGCCTCCACCGTCGTGATGAGGGCGGCATCGGCGATGGGGGAGGGGAACAGCCAGCGGAGCGCGGTGCCGATCGTGGCGTAGCCGCGCTCGGCCCAGATCCCCTCGCGGCGCGAGATCCGCCCGAGCAGGTCCAGGTAGGCGGCCGGGTAGGGCTCGAGGATCTCGTCTTGCCCGTAGCGCCAGAACCCCATGCAGATCGCGCGGTGCGTCTCGTTGGGGACGTCGGCGCTGTCGGTGGCCAGTGACCAGGCCTGTGCCTTGGAGTCCTCGTCGGGCAGTGCGGCCGCGGCGCCCGCGGCCTGTTCGGCCCCGGCGTTCGTCTTGTCGCGCTCGAGCTCCGCGGCGATGCCGTCAGCGTCGATGGCGCCGAGCTTCGCCAGCGCGGCGGTGATCGCCCACCTGATACCCGTGTCGACAGCCAGACCAGCGGGCACTTCCTCGTCGTTCAGCCAACCCTTGAGGAGCGCCACGCCCTCGTCGGAGCGGACAGCTGAGATCAGCGCCTTGGCGATGAGCACCTGCTTGTCGGACCCGGCGTCGGCACCCTTGAGTAGCTTCGCCAACCCCGCCACCAGGCGTGCGTTGACCTCGGCGCGGAGCTCCGGTGCCGTGAAGGCGAGGCAGGCCGTCCCCGCCTGGTTGAGCAGCGTCGACACCGCCGCCATGTCGTGCTCGGACGGAAGGCCCGCCAGGACCAGGCGCATGAACTCCTGCGCAGGTAGTTCGGCGTCGCGGGTCATCTCCCAGAAGGAGGTCCAGACGACGGCGCGTGCGAGCGGATCGTGCAGGCCGTCGATGTGCTCGACGAGCGTGGCAGAGGAGTGGTCGTCGAGGCGAACCTTCGCGTACGTGAGGTCGCCGTCGTTGAGTAGGACCACATCGCCCTTCTGGACTCCGACCAGCCCTTCGATGGGCGTCCGTTCCCCGGTCACGTCCACCTCGGCGTAGTGGTGGCGGGTCAGCGACTCGCCGTCGAGGGAGTACAGGCCGATGCCGAGGCGGTGGGTGCGTAGCGTCGGCCATCCCTCCGGGGCGGTCTGCACGACCTCGAACCGGGTGAACGCCCCGTCGTCGTCCACGTCGAAGTCGGCCGCCAGGGTGTTGACGCCGGCGGTCTCGAGCCACTCGGCGGAGAACCAGCTGAGGTCGCGGCCAGACGCCGCCTCCAGCTCCACGAGGAGATCGCGGAGTTCGGTGTTGCCGAAGGCGTGCTTGCGGAAGTACTCGCCGACGCCCGCGACGAACGGCTCCAGCCCGACGAAAGAGACCAGGAGCTTGAGGACGGAGGCGCCCTTGGCGTACGTGATGCCGTCGAAGTTCTGTTCGACCTTCTCGAGGTCGCTCATGTCGGCGGCGATGGGGTGCGTGGTGGACAGCTGGTCCTGCAGGTAGGCCCAGGCCTTGCGCTCGTTGCTGAACGAGGCCCACGGGTTCGCGCCCGTGTCGTAGCGCGCAGCGATCTCGTCGTTGGCGAAGTGGGAGGCCCACTCGGCGAAGGACTCGTTCAGCCACAGATCGTTCCACCATCGCATGGTGACGAGATCGCCGAACCACATGTGGGCGAGCTCGTGAAGGATGGTGTTGTCGCGGGCATCGAGCTCGCGGGAGGTGACCCGCGATCGGAACAGGTACTCGTCGCGGAACGTGACACAGCCCGCGTTCTCCATGGCGCCTGCGTTGAACTCGGGGACGAAGATCTGATCGTAGGTGCCGAAGGCGTAGGGGACGCCGAACGCACCCTCGAACACCTCGAAGCCGCGCTGAGTGGTGGTGAAGATGCGCTCGTGGTCGAGGTGCTCCACCAGCGACTGGCGGCAGGCGACCGAAGCCGGAAGCTCCCCGGCTGCGGACTGGATGGTGCCTCGCTCGACGTGGAACTCGCCCGCCACGAGAGCGGTGATGTAGGTCGACATCGGGGGGGTGACCTCGTGCTCGAAGCGGCCGAAGCCGTCGCCGATGTCCTCCGGATCCACACTGGCGGCGTTGGTGAATACCACCCAGTGTTGCGGAGCGAGCACGGTCAGCTGGAACGTGGCCTTCTGGTCCGGCTGCTCGAGGTTCGCGTACATGCGCCGGGCGTCGGCCGTCTCGAACTGGGTGTAGAGGTAGACCTTGTCGTCTGCGGGGTCGATGAACCTGTGCAGGCCCTCGCCGGAGTTCGAGTAGCGGCACACGGCCTCCACTGTGATCTCGTGGGTGCCCTCGGAGAGATGGGGCACTGGCAGCCGGAAGCCGTCGAACCCGGCGGTGTCGAACTCATCGCCGTCAAGGTTGGCGCGGCGGATCTCGTCGGCGATGAGGTCGAGATGGATCTCCCCTCCGCGGGACTCCAGCGTGACGGTGGAGGTGGAGAGGAACTGGCGGGTGGGCTCCGCGACGTCGCGGCCGGTGAGGTCGACAAGGACCCGGTAGGCCTGGGTGTCGACGATCTGCGATCGGCTCGCAGCCTCGTCGCGGGTGATGTTCGCGGTAGCCATGTGAATGCCTTCGTTGTTCGGCCGCCGAAATCTCCCGGCGGCGCAGGTTGTCGCGCCTATTGTTCTACGGTTTGCCAAACAGCGGTGGGATTTCGACGCTGGTCCGTGGGGTTCCGCCCCGTTGGCGGCTTCGATCATGGCCGCGAGGGGGCCGGATTGCGGTTGGCCAGACGCTTGGCCCTCACGTTCGTCCTGAAGATTTGACGTGCCAGGGCTCACACAGCCCTCTAGGCGCATTTTCTCAGGGTGAATCAGTGTGGAACGGCAGCGGCCGCCCCGACGACCCGGTGGAGCGTGCTGGGCCCCGGCGAGGTCGAGGTTCAAGCCTCTGCCCTGCGTCGTGTGGAACCATTGCTGCATGACTGAGCATCCCAGTGCGGAGTCCGGCGTCACGTCACCGGAGCTGCGTCGTCGGTGGACGGAACTCAACGCGCTCCTGACCGAGGCCCAGGAGGCGTACTACGGGGCCGACGCACCAACGATGGACGACGCTGCCTATGACGCGGCAATGCTGGAGCTGATTGCTCTGGAAGAGGCGCACCCGTCACTGGTAACTCCCGACTCGGTGACGCAACGGGTCGGGCAGGCGCAGATCACGGACTTCAGCCCCGTGGAGCACAGGGTTCGGATGCTGAGCCTCGACAACGTCTTCAGCGACGAGGAGTTGGAGGCGTGGCTGGCCCGGACGCCGGCCGAGCGCTACCTCTGTGAGCTGAAGATCGACGGGCTGGCGGTCAACCTGCTCTACCTCGACGGCCGCCTCAGCGTCGCGGCCACGCGCGGCGATTCTCGGGTCGGGGAGGACGTGACCCCCAACGTCCGGACGATCTCAGGCGTACCGCACCGATTGAACGGCGACGCTCCGGCCGTGTTGGAGGTGCGCGGCGAAGTGTTCCTACCGCTCGTGGGATTCGAGGAGCTCAACGCCTCCCTCGTTGCCGCCGGCAAGTCACCCTTTGCCAACCCGCGCAACGCCGCCGCGGGCTCGCTCCGGCAGAAGAACCCCGCCATCAGCGCGGAGCGTCCCCTGCGGATGCTGGTCCACGGGGTGGGCGCAGTGGAGGGCGCGGCGTTCGAGAGCCAGAGCGAGGCCTATGAACGGCTGCGGGAGTGGGGGCTCCCGGTGCCGGATACGTTCCGGATCGTCGAAACGCCGGGGGACGTCGCCCAGTTCGTGCGTTACTACGGCGAGCACAGGCACGGTCTCCTGCACGAGATCGACGGCATCGTCATCAAGGTTGACGACATGAGCGAGCAGCGCCGGCTCGGCTCCACGTCGCGCGCGCCCCGCTGGGCGATCGCCTTCAAGTACCCGCCCGAGGAGGTCAACACCAAACTCCTGGACATCCAGGTCAACGTGGGTCGCACGGGCCGGGTCACCCCGTTCGGGGTGATGGAGCCGATCTTCGTCAGCGGCTCGACGGTCGAGATGGCGACTCTCCACAATGGCTTCGAAGTCAAGCGCAAGGGGCTGCTCATCGGGGACACAGTGGTGCTCCGCAAGGCGGGTGACGTGATCCCGGAGATCGTCGCGCCGGTGGCGGCACTGCGTGACGGCTCGGAGCGTGAGTTCGTGATGCCGACCCACTGCCCCTCGTGCGGGACCGAGCTCGCCCCTGAGAAGGAGGGCGACAAGGACATCCGCTGCCCGAACTCCCGCTCCTGTCCGAGTCAGCTCCGCGAAAGACTGTTCAGCCTGGCCTCCCGCAGCGGCTTCGACATCGAGGCACTGGGCTGGGAGGGCGCCGGAGCGTTGCTCTCCTCCGGCGTCCTCACCGACGAGTCGGGACTGTTCGATCTCACCGCCGAGGATCTGCTGAGCACCGACTTCTACACCCGGTCGGGCAAAGACGGACGCACACTCTCCGCCAACGGTGAGAAGCTGCTGGCCAACCTGGAGGCGGCGAAGGAACAACCCCTGTGGCGCGTGCTCGTCGCCCTCTCGATCCGGCACGTCGGGCCGACCGCCGCCCGGTCGCTGGCCCAGCGGTTCGGCACTCTCGACGCGATCCGCTCAGCCTCCCTGGAGGAACTCGCGTCGGCCGACGGCGTGGGCACCGTCATCGCAGAGTCGGTGCTCAGCTGGTTCGAGGTGGACTGGCACCGTTCCATCGTCGAGGCCTGGGCAGCAGCTGGGGTCCGCATGGCCGACGAGGTCGACGAGTCGATGCCGCGGACGTTGGAGGGGCTGACCGTGGTCGTCACCGGGTCGCTCGAGGGCTTCACGCGCGACGGCGCGAAGGAGGCGATCCTCGCCAGAGGGGGCAAGGCCGCCGGGTCGGTCAGCAAGAACACGGACTTCGTCGTGGTCGGAGCCAGCGCCGGCTCGAAGGCTGCCAAGGCAGAGCAGCTCGGTCTGCCGATCCTCGACGAGGAGGGTTTCGTCCGACTGCTCGCCGAAGGCCCCGCGGCTGTGTCGTCGGGCAGCGGCTCAGAAGATTGACGCGCTGATCCCCGGCTCCTCGCGGGCGAACAGCCTCGCCACCCTCGCCAGGCCCTCAGGGGTTCCCTGGGCCCGCCCGGCGGAGGCCAGTTCTTTCGGGCCCTGCAGCGCGCTGTAGATCGGGGCGAGGGAGTCCAGGGGCAGGGTGGCGTCAGGCTCCCGCGAGGTGGTCTCCACGTCCGGCTGACCGCCCGCGACGCGAATGCGGTAGGTGAAGGTGTTGTCGTCGAGCGGATCGACCACTCGGATGGTCGCTTCGCCGTCGCCTTCGTACGACCGGCTGGCGAGCGCGCGCTCGACGTCGACGATGCGGACCCACAGCGTGTCGAACTCCTTGACCACCGAGACGGAGCGGCGGTCCGTGACGGCCCACGGGAGCGGGTGCCTCACATCGAAGCAGTGGCGCCAGACCACCTTGTCATGGGTCTCCAGCAGGGCGACGAACCGGATGATCTCCAGCTCGGCGCGGTGGGAGAGCCCCAGCAGGTCCCGGATCTCGACGTGGTCGTCCCGGACGACGATCACCGCGGCCGCATCGGCGTGGCCGTCGTCGTCGAGGTGGATGATGTGGCGGTCGTGGCGCGCTGTCTGCGTGGCCCAGTCGAACCCGGGCTGCCAGTAGTGGTGGTGGCGGGTGATCGACCAGAACTGTTCCGCGTGCCACCGCTCGAACAGGCTCCGCCGTACGGCAGAGGCGTCGTCCCCGGTCGCGAAGACGCACGATCCCGACGGCTGGCTGATCAGACCGAATGAGTGACCGGTATTGATCTCGATCCGCCTTGAGTCTGCGGTGACCCCGAATCCGAACCGTCCGTAGAGGCGGGTGTCGGTCGCGGTGAGCGCGGCGAAGACGTCGCCCCGTTCGCGTGCCTCGTTGAGATCCGTGGTCATCATCTGCTGCATGATCCCTCGCCGCCGGTGGCTGGCGGCCACCGTCACGTCGGTGATGCAGTTGGTTGGAGCGAGTTCGGTGCCCGTGTTGATGGTGCCCGGGAAGGAGGCGAAGGTCCCCACCGGCACGCTGGCCAGGCCGAAGGGGCGATCAGGATCGAAGACACCACGGAGTCGGGCGCCGTCATGACGGATCGCCTCGTGCCATCTGGCCCAGCCGTCGGCGGTGATCGGGGCCTCGTGAAATCCGTCGCGCATCGCCACGGCGTAGGCGCGTAGTTCAGCGGTCAGTTCGTCGGTCACGGGGATGGTGCGCATCTCGTGCATTCCCGAGACTCTAACAGCGGCGGGCAGTGCGGCTGGTGGATAATCGGCGCATGCGAGTTCACATTGCCACGGACCATGCCGGGTACGAGTTGAAGAACTACCTCGTCGATCGACTCCGTGAGGCGGGTCACGACGTCGTCGACCACGGGGCCCACTCGTACGACGCTCAGGATGACTACCCGCCGTTGATCATTCCGGCGGCCGAGGCGGTCGTCGCGGAGCCCGGGTCGCTGGGGATCGTGCTGGGAGGTTCCGGCAACGGCGAGCAGATTGCGGCGAACAAGGTGCGTGGGATCCGCGCGGCGCTCGCGACGAATGTGGACTTGGCGAAGCTCGCGCGCGAGCACAACGACGCCAACGTGATCTCCCTTGGCGGCAGGATGCAGAGCCTCGAGGAGTCCTACGCCATCGTCGAGGCGTTCCTCGAGACGCCCTTCTCCGGGGAGGAGCGGCACCAGCGCCGCATCGACCTGCTCGCTGAATACGAGGGCCGCTAGTCAGTCTTTGGCTGCGCCTTGGCGACGGGACTCGTGCACCCTCGCCCGCCGGGCCTTCTTCTGGACTGCGATCATGCGCGGAAGCACGAGGTTGGCGGCAGCTCTGTCATTGAGCTGATTCACCGTCTCCCGCTGATCGCTCGTCTCGAAATGAACCATATTTTTGAGCATATAGTCCGAAATGCCCTGCGGCTAGTCCGAAAGGCTACTTTTCGCCGGACCTCCGCTCACGAGTCATGCGCGACTCGGGCTGATCCCGGCGGGGCAGAAGCCGTGCACGAAGGGCGCGCTCACGGTCCACGAGGCCGGAGACGCCGTCTCTGCCGAACTCCCGTCGCTGGTCCTCGCTCATGCGCCCATGCTACGCGGCGGTATCTTGGGCGGATGCCTGAGGGTCACGTCATCCACCGCCTAGCCAGCGCGCTCACCAGTGAGTTCGGGGGCAAGCCCGTCTCCGTCTCCTCCCCGCAGGGCCGGTTCGAGGCCGCTCAGCTCCTCGACGGCGCCATCCTTGACCGGGCGGAGGCGGTGGGCAAGCATCTCTTCGTCGAATTCGCCGGCGACCGCGTGGTGCACATTCATCTCGGGCTCATCGGGAAACTACGCATCGAACCGTGGGGCCCCGTTCGGGGCCAGGTTCGCCTGCGCATTCATGATGGTCGCGTGACGGCCGACCTCACGGGGCCGCAATGGTGTCGTCTCATCACGCCGGATGAGCGCGACGCCGTGATGGCGGCCAGCGGACCGGACCCTTTGCGCCCCGACGCTGACCCCGACCGAGGCTTCGCCAGGCTTCATCGCTCGGGGAAGTCCGTGGCTGCGCTGCTGATGGATCAACGTGTCGCGGCCGGGGTGGGCAACATCTTCCGTGCCGAGGTCCTGTTCCGGCACCGGCTCGCGCCGACGACGCCCGGCAGCCGGATCGATGCCAGAACTTGGCGCGTCCTGTGGGACGACCTCGTGGGACTTATGAACTACGCCGTCGAGCACGGCCGCATCGACACGGTGCGTGACGTCCACGGCCCCGATGCCCAGGGTCGCGACCCCCGCGCGGACCGCCACGGCGGTGAGGTCTACGTGTATCGCCGGGCCGGCCAACCGTGCCTCGTGTGCGGCACTGAGGTGCGTACGGCGGTGGTCGAAGGCCGGAACCTCTACTGGTGCCCGCGGTGTCAGCGCAGGCGGACCGTCGGTCGGGGACAGTAGGCTGCTGGGCCATGAGCGTTGAGTTGACCGGTGGGGTGCGCCAGGAGTTCGAAACCCGGCCGACCTCGACGGGGTTCGAACTGACGGGGCACTCCGCTCTCAGGCTCTTGTCGGTGGACTTCGCAGAGGGGTGGTCTCATCCGAGCCCGCTGGTCGATGCGGCGGGTGTGCGCCTCGAACACGACACCGGCATCACGGCAAGCGTGGTGATCCGCTCAGGACAGCGGCTTCGACTGGAGGTAACCCTGGAGTCGGCGCTGGACGAGGTGGTGTCCGTCCCCGGCCCGACGCTGAGGTTCGAGGGCGAGCGGCCGGCGGTGGCGTGGCTGGCCGGCGCATCCGGTGAGGTCGTCCTCCCGTCCGCCTCCGGCCCCGGACTCCTGACCCAGCGCCGGGGGGTCACATCGCCCGCGGATGCGGGGCGCGCTCACCTCTTCGAGGCTGAGCCGTGGCTGCGTCCGCGCCAGATCCTGTCGTCGGCCTGGACGTACGAGACCTACGACGGGGATATCTTCGACGTGCCCGTCGAGCAGTCCTGGCTCCCGTGGTCCCGCTACGTGCCCCGCGGCGACGCGGTCGAGATCAGCATGCCCGACGGGAGAGTCTCGGCGAGCGATGGAGTGGAGGTCATTGAGCAGGAGGGAGAGTTCCTGCTGACCCCGCCCGGTGGCCCTGCGGAGGCGCACGTGTGGACCAGCTCCGGCCAGACGACCATCGAGATCGGATCCTTCGACTCCGTCGCGGCGTTGCGCTCACAGGCCGTTGCGTCACGAGCCGGCCTCTACGCGGACGCCGTCTGCTACCTCATCGCCCGGCAGCTGACCGAATCGTGGACCCACGAGGAGATGCTGGACGCCCTCGACCGTGCGTTGGGAGACCTGTTGGAGCAGCCCACTGCCTGGGCTGCCTGTGCGGCGTCGATCGCGACCAGGCTCGGCCTGCCCCTGGCCGGTGAGGCGGCCGAGGCAGCCACCAAGGTGCTCGGGCACCCCACTCCGGACGACGTGATCCTGCTCGCCACGCACGGCCTCGCACCGGTGGAGCTGACGTCGGGGGGCTGGCCGATCGGCGACTTCGGGCGAGTTGGACTCGAGGCGGTGGCACGGATCGGCTACGGCCGCATCTCGACGGATGGGCCGCCTCTGCGCGGCCGGGATGTGGCGATCGCCAAGATCTTCGCCGCCGGGCTGGGGGAGTCTGAGCGAGGGCTCCGCATCGCGGCCTACGCGCAGGCTGCGGAGAACAGATTGCTCACCCACCTCACCGCCAACCCGAACCCCGAACACCTGGCCTGGCTGTCGCTGTGAGAGCTGTGTCGGGCCGTTGACCGTCGCGCGCGGAGCTGCACGGCCAGTCATCCCCCTCAACTGGAAGTGAGGTTCCTTCTCTACCCACTCTGAAAGGGTCAGTTAGGTGACACGTGCGACCATAGTGGCCGTACGTGTCGCTGAATGGCACCTTTCAGGACGTTCAGCCTTCCCTCACCCACGGTCCAGGAACGGGGGGGAAGCCGAGTAGCGGCCACAAGGGACGAGCGGCCTTGTATCAAAGGGCTCGCGAGTCGGCCGCTGCCCCTGGCCAACCGCCGGAAGCACTCAACGCCGACGCGAACACGCCGACGCCCACCGGCAGCACGAAACGCCAACAATCGCCGGGGCAATGCAAACCGGCATCCGGCGACGCCACCCAGACTCAGCGACGCCCGCGACATCTCACGGGCGTCGCTGAGTCTCGTCGGCGTATCGGCTTGTCTGGCGGCGTTTCGGGCTGCCGGTTGGCGTTTCGGGCTGCCGGTTGGCGTTTCGGGCTGCCGGTTGGCGTTTCGGGCTTCCCGTTGGCGTTTCGACCTGACGGGTGGCGTTTCCGCTGGGCGAGACGCCTGAGGGTCCGCCGTCGGTCCTACTTGGGGGCCGACGTCGGGTCGTCTCCAGCCAGAAGCGCCTTTTCGGCTTCCTTGGTCCAGAGCCCGTCGTTGAGTTTGGCGGCGACGTGGGGGAGTCTCTCGGGCATGTCGACCAGCCGGGTGAGGGGCAGATCGTGCAGCGAGGGGAACACCATGATCTTGCCGCCAGCGGTACGGTCCATGACCGAACCGATCGCGTCCTCAAATCCCGCCATGCCGGTGACTGCGTCGAGCGAGATGTGGGTGTCGATGATGCCCTCTTCGATCTTCCGCAGCACCGTGCGCATGTCCGAGACGTCCGAACCGGACGTCCCCAGCATGAAGATGCGTCGCTCGATGATCCCCTGCAGGTCGAACTCGCCCAGGGTGCCGGCAGGGATGCCGGCGAAGGCGTTGATGATGGCGCCCTCGGCGGCCAGGTCGACGGCCTGGGCAACCAGTGCCGGCACGGGCACCATGCAGCTGAGGTGCGTGTAGCCGCGCTCCAACGGGGACTCTGCGGTGTTGACGACGCGGAGGGGGACGCCACGCGTGTCAGCAACGGGGCCAACGATCGACTCCAAGTGGGCGAGTCGCTCGCTGCTGAGGTCGGTCGCGTCGACGGAGATGTCACGGAAGCCGGAGGTGATTGCACGCATCGTGTGCATCTGGCCCATCGGGCCCGCGGCCCCGATGATGGCCACCTTGTCGCCGTCGCGGAGTTCCCCCGTCTCGGGGATCCACGCATAGCCCTCTGCCGGGTCGGCACCTGTCGTGCCGCAGAACCGGATGAAGTCGTAGTGCACGCGGCCGATGTCCAGTGACACCTTGCGGTCGATCGTCTCGCCATTGAGCACCACGCACAGGACTGCGCGGGTACCCAGCAGGCCGGCGGCCGACTCGATGACGTCGGCGTCTGAGCCGTAGTAGACGATGTCGTCGAACGTCCGACCCTCAAGGTCGCTGACGCCTGCCCCATCCACCTGGACAGTTTCGGCCGCTTCACCCTTGGCCACCAGTGCGGCGAGCCCGGGCGTTTCGCCGTCGGAAATCACCAGAAGGTGGCCGCCGGGGAGCACATGGTTGCGTTCCTTCCAGGCGTACGAGCCCTCAACGGTTGCCCAGGGTTCGATGAGTCCCACCGCGGCGGCGGAGGGGCCGTCGGAGACGTGGATGAGGAATTCCTCTCCGTCGGGGGACACGACGCAGCGCTCGTCGACGACGACGTACTCCTGGAGCGCGCCGTCGAAGTTGTAGCCGAACGCGCCGTTGGACTTCGGTGTGCGCAGGTGTTTCCAGTCCGCTTGAACGAGCACCCGGTCTCCCACCGCGAAGTGTTCCACCGCGTCGCCGACGGCGACGATCCGCGCGACCGGCTCGTGGCCGGGGGTGACAGGAGCCGAGCCGGGATGGTAGCTCGGGATCTCGTCGAGCGCGCCCGGGTCGATGCCGGAGATAACCTCGGCCTTCCGCGGGTGGCTGTCGAAAGCGTGGAGCAGCTTTGTGTCGCTGAAGCAGATCCCGCAGGCTTCGACCTTGAGCAGCATCTGGGTGGGACCGACCGGATCGACCGGCTTCTCCGTGTTGTGGACAATCTGGTCCACGCCGGTGAACTGGATGGCGTGCTGTGTGGTCGGAATCTGCGTCACGGTGCCCTCTTTCATGAGATCAGCAATCACGCCCCATTCTCCCGCACCTGGGCCGCGCCCGGGGAGACCCAACAGACTTGGACAGCATGGCCGGTGAGTCGGGGCGAGCCGAAGCAGTGCCTGCGTCGGGATGACGTCACTCCTCAGTCGCGGGCGACCTCCAAGGCCCCGTCGTTGGTGCCGCCGGTGGCACCGCAGCTGCCTGGATCGGAGCTCGCGTTTATCGACTTTGCCTCTCCCGTGGCCTTGGTCACGACGTACGCGTCGTCCACCACGGCTGCCTCGTCCGCGGTCCAGGTCCAGGTGATGGTGGTGTCGTACTGGCCGGTGTCATCCGAGCACGGGGGATAGGTGGACTGGTAGGAGTAGCTGACCTGCTGGCCGTCGTAGCTCATCGGCAGCTCGGCGGTCAACGTTTCTGTCCCCATTCCGTACGTCGTGGTGCCGACACCGACGCAGGGAAAACCCGTCGTGCAGTCGACGCCGAACGTGTAGGTGCGATCCGCAACGTCGCCAACCGGGAAGCTCCCGCAATCGGTACCCGTGCAGGCGGTAACCGTGCGGGTACCGCTCATGGTGCCCACCCACGAGGCGAACTTCGGCCCCAGGTTCTCTGCCAGGGTGAGTGCGTCGGGGGCACCCTCGATCTCGGTGGCATCCGCGTCGGCCGCCGCCTTGAGGAACTCGTGGGCGAAGGTCGTGTCGTAGCCTGCGGGCGTCGGCTGCCCCCCGGCAGTCAGCGCGAGAGCCTGTCCTGCAGCGACGGTCGCGCCGTCGACGTCCACCGCTCCCTCCAACACCGCAAGGTGGCACCCACCTCCAGAGCATCCTGCGGCGAAGGCGGTGCCCTGTGCCGTCACCACCGCCGATCCCACGCTGAGGGCGAACTGCCCTGCGGACTGCGGGGCCACCCGGACCCAGGACAGGCCCTCGGAGAGCGTCCCGCGGGTCTCGCCCTCACCGAGCGTGAAGGTGGACCCGGCGTCGAGGCGGACCACAGAGCCGTCGGGGTACTGGAGCGCCACGGGGCCAGCCGTGACTTCGACCACCGATCCGGCCATCAGCTCGGCACCGGCCGCGCCAGGCGCGCCGTCGAGCGTGGAGGTGCCAGCAGTCGCCAGGACCGCAAACGCGGCCGGTGGGGTTGGGCTCGGCTCGGGCGCGGGCTCCGTCGCCGGCTCCTCGCTGGGAGAGGGCTCCGCCTCGACGGCGGCAGTCGAGGAGACGCCGCTCTCAGGCGTTGGAGCCTCGGTCTCAGTGCCCCCACAGGCGGTCAAGGCCAGAGCCAGCGCAAGACAGGAAGAGGTGAGAATTCGTCGCATGCTAACCCCCGTCGTGGCCGAATTCGATGGCGAATCCTGACACGCCGCGGGCGCCCTTGTCAAGGGTTGGTTGGCACTGTCGGCGTGGTTGCCGTGGGGGCGTCGTCGTGGGTGGTCACCCACATGAGTCCGGCGACCAGAATGCCCAGGATGAGGAGCCCGGAAGTGAGGAGGAAGGGCCAGCTGCGGTCCATGCCCGACAGCCATCCGCTGATCCAGCCAAACGGCGCCGTGACCAGCATCACGCAGGTCCGCTGGATCGCCATCACGCGGGACCGCTCGTCCCGGTCGACATGGAGCGCGACGAGCGACTCGGCCAACATGAACAGCATCGCCCCGCCGAAGGCGTCCAGCACCAGGCACCCGCCGAGCAACGCGTAGGTGCTGAGCTGCGCCTCGCCGTCCGGCACCGGAGTCGCCACGAGGAGTGCCTGGCCGGCGAGGTAGACGGCGAACCCGATGAGGGTGGGGGTCCTCAGCTGTTTCGAGTGGGTGAGCAGGGGGATCAGCGTGAAGTAGAAGAGCAGGGACAGCAGGGAGCGCACCATCGGGAAGAAGGGCAGCAGCGCGTCGGGCACGCTGAGCCGCTGGTTGATGGCGAGTTGCCAGAAGGTGGCGTTGACCAGCGCCACCGCACCGACGATGGCGGCGATGGAGAGGGAGAAGAGGGTCCCCTTGGACCGCACGATGAGGCCCAGGACGCCGCGGTATTCGGAGAGGGAGCGCCAGATGCTGACGCCCTTGGTCTGAGCCATGCGGACGCGGCCGGTGGCGGTCTCCGTGCTGTAGCGGAAGAGCAGCCAGATCTTCAGCGTCATGATCAGGGCCGCGTTGGCGTAGAGAATCCGGACGGCGATCTCGAGCCCGAAGCCTGACACGAGAAAGGCGGCGATGGGAGCGAAGAGGGCGGAGAATTCCCCGGCCGCCTTGACCAGCGCGTACACCCTGGGGATCTCGGCGCGGTCGACGTCCTCCACGAGCAGGCAGTCCCACGAATTCTGGGTGACCTGCCACGCTCCGTTGATGACCGAGGCGGCGAGAAACCACCAGAAGTTCTGCGCCAGCGCCCAGACGACGCAGGGTATGACCCAGGCGATGATGTCGAAGGCAGCGGTGGTCATGCGTCGCCCGAGCTTGTCGGTGATCACGCCGCTGAGCAGACCGAAGATCACCTGCGACAGGATCGAGATGGTGGCTAACAATCCGATCTGTTCGTCGCGCACGCCCAACTCGAGCATGAACACCGAGGCATACGGAAGGACCAGCATCATCGACAGGCCCCACAGCGGCTCCGTGTAGACCGAGGCGCGGCCGTTGCCGCGCAGGTCGATCAGGGTTCGGATCATGGGGTTGCGGACGCGTGGCACCGCCCAAGTCAACCCCTGCCTTGACGTCCATGTCCAATGGCAGTTCGCGTGTTGTGAACTGTCACCTGCTTCGGGAGACATCCACCCAATCAGAAGTGGCCTAGGTCAGGCGGGGGCACCTCTCACGGTCCACCGGTCCACGCTGCACCATCGAGGTAGTCATTCGGTGGCACCGTTGGCACAGGCATGGATCCGGAGGTGGAGCATCCAGATGACTTTGTGGCCGACGGAGAAGATGGTCGGGGCGACAGGACTCGAACCTGCGGTCTCCTGCTCCCAAAGCAGGCGCGCTAGCCACTACGCTACGCCCCGGTGCCCTGCCGGGCCGTAGGGAGTCTACTTCATCTCAGAGGCCTCCCAATCCACCTCCGGCTCGGGTCGACCATCGAGGAGATGAAGCCCCAGCTTCATCGCCACCTGCCGGACGAGCTCTCGGCCGCGGACGCTCGTGCCATGCCCGTCCAAGCGCGGAGACCAGGCCGCCACTCCCAGAGAACCGGGTGCCACCGCGAGGATGCCGCCTGCGACGCCGCTCTTGGCCGGGATGCCGACGCCGGAGACCCAGTCGCCCGCGTCGTCATACATGCCGCAGGTGAGCATCACGCTGAGCGTCTGGCGGACGACGTCGGGGCTGAAGATCTGCTCGCCGGTCACGGGTTGCGTGCCGCAATTGGCGAGCGTCGCCCCCATCATGGCGAGGTCGACGGCGGTGACCCGGATGGCGCACT
This sequence comes from Tessaracoccus flavus, assembly GCF_001997295.1. Classification (NCBI taxonomy): domain Bacteria; kingdom Bacillati; phylum Actinomycetota; class Actinomycetes; order Propionibacteriales; family Propionibacteriaceae; genus Tessaracoccus; species Tessaracoccus flavus. The sequence goes on along the minus strand of NZ_CP019605.1, from coordinate 1,909,366 downwards.
GCCGGGTGTAGCCGGCCACGACGTCGTGCGGATCGTCGGGCAGGTCGTTCTCGGCCCGGAGCAGATGGGCGATCGCCAGATTGCGGTGTCCCGCGCGCAATTCCTCCTCGAAGACCGTCTCGTCGACGCTGAGCTGGCGCCCTGCCAGCCGCGAGAACAGGTCGAGGACCAGTGCCGAGCGTTCATCCTGATCGCCACCAGGGAGCAGCGAGTGGACGACGAGCGCGCCGGCGTTGATCATGGGGTTGTCCGGCCGCCCGCTGGAATCCTCGACGGAGATGACGTGGTACGCCTCGCCGGAGGGCTCGACGTCGACGAACTCGTGGACCTTCTCGTGGCCGAGCTCCTCTAGCACGTAGGCGTAGGCGATCGCCTTGGAAATGGACTGGATGGTGAACTCGTCGCCGACGTCTCCAGCGCTGACAACGTCGCCCTCGCAGTTCGCCACCGCGACTGCGCAGCGTTCTGGATCGCCGCTCGACATGGACGGGGGCTCGGCCATCGGTTCACCGCGGCGAACCTCGCGGAGGCGGTCGGTCTGAGAGGCGAGAAATGAATGGAGCGGCAGCGGCATGCTCGCAGCATAGAGACGGAACTGCCCGGCGCGCAGGGCGGCCGGGGGGCCCACTGCGGGTGCACTTGCGGCCCTGCTCATCACAGGAATCCACTCCCTTCAGATTGGACGCGCACTCGTGCTCGCCATTGCTGGCCTACAACAGAAACCACAGCAAGGCTCAACCCAGAAGGCCCGAGAGCGGGCAGATCCAAAACCTCAACCGCGACACAGACGCTGAAACACTCCAGTTCGGCTGGCTGCACACATCTCCTGCAACGCCACGACCCGTCACCCAGCCCATTCCATCGTCGAACTCCATGTGCAGGGGGGATGCATGGTGGATGGCACGGGCGGGATATCAGCGCAGATCGAGTCGTCTGAGCGAGGATTGGATCGCCACCACGGCCGCCCCTCGTGCCCATGCTCCGAAGCCGGAGTCATCGACGTGCAGGGTCACGGCGCTGGCGAGCGGGTCGCGGTGGTCGAGGATTGTGGCGCGTACGGTTTCCTCCACGAGTTGGAAGAGGGCGATGCCTTCGCCAGCAAGGATTACCTCGGATTGCAGTGACAAGTTTGCTGCCAGCGCGATGAATCGGCCGAGTGCCTGACCGCTGGCCTCGATGACGGCCCGCACCGCTGGCTCGTCCTGTGCGAGTGCGTATGCCTCGTCTCGATCGACGGCGCATCCCAGTGCTGTTGATGCGGCCTTGGCGATGAATTCATCTGTCAGCATGGCTTGGGCGCATCCGATGTGGCCTTCATGGCATCGCGGACCTGCCGCCGATAGCGGTATGTGGGCGGCAGGGCCGAGTCCTGCGTCGTGGGAGCGAGCCACCATGTTGTTGGCCGCGAGTGCGTACCCGATGCCGGCGCCGATCGTGATGATGACGAACCCGGGAAGGTCTTTGCCCAGTCCGAACCACCGTTCTGCCTCAGCCAGTGCCACCAGATCGTTCTCAAGGACGACGGGCATGCCGAGCGCTTGTTCCAGCATGTCTTGGAGGGGAATATCCTGCCATTCCAGGAATGGTGCACGTCCGACGACTCCATTTGACACCGAACCGCCCAAGCTCACTCCCAAGGCGGCGATGCGTGGCACGTCGAGCTTGGCGACGGCTTCGGCGACCGCGGACACCACGGTGCTAGGGGAGTGGCCTTGCAAGGTCACGTCGTAATTGTCGAGTGAGTTGGCGCGCACATCTGTCGCCACGCTGTGGACCATGTCGCCCGTGATTTTGACCCCGGCGTAGAAGGGTAAACCGCGACCGATGTCCAACGGTTTGATGGGCCGGCCAACCAAGCCGTCTGGCGCCTCCTTCAGCTCCACCAGCAGACCGCGGGCCAGGAATGGTTTGGTGAGACGGGTCAGGCTTCCTGCGGACAACCCCAAGCGACTGCTCAGGGACTGGCGGGTGATTGGGCCGTGGAGCAGTACCGCTTCTGCCAAGGCAGCCTCGCTGTCGGTCAGCATGCTGGTATGTCCTGTCTCACTCGTGGCCCTTGGTTCCGTGATAAAAAGTATTCCATGTCAACGGAGATCACACAGGCCCCGGTGGTGCGACCCACCATCTTGCCCCTGACCGACGGCGTGATCCACCTCCGCCGTGGTGGGACCAGTGTCGTCGTGGACGTTCATGCGTTGGATGGACCGGTGATTGTGCACTGGGGTGTCGAACTCGACGACGTCCCAGAGCAACTGGCTTCTCTCGCTGCTGGAGCCACCCTGCAGCGGATCTCCGGCGGGTTGGACGAAACGGCTCGGCTGGGGATGCTCGCCACACCGGCCCATGGCTGGTTGGGAACCCCGGGAATCGACGGCCACGGGGAACGGGGATCGAGCCTGCGCTTCAGCGTCACCGACATCGGCGTGGAGGACCATGAGGCGACTCTGCTGCTGAGCGATGTGGAGACGGGACTCACCGCGACACTCGAGCTTCGCCTCGGCGCCTCCGGCCTGTTCCATCAGCGCATCACGGTCCGCAACGTCTCCGAGGACGATTTCACACTCACCTCTCTACAGGCGGCGTTTCCCGTTCCTTGGGATGCCACGGAATTGGTGGAGACCACCGGCCGGCATCTGCGGGAACGCTCCGCGCAGCGCCACGGGTTCACGTTCGGGACCCACCTGTGAGAGAGCCGTCGAGGACGCCCGGGGGCTGATGCGACGCTGTTGCTGACGGCAGGGCGTCCCGGTTTCGGTTTCGAGCGGGGACGTGTCCACGGCATCCACGTGGCGTGGAGCGGAAACCACCGCGTCATGGCCGAGCGGGTCACCACCGGTGAGGCGTTCCTTGCCGGTGGTGAATTGCTGCTGCCTGGTGAGGGCGTCCTGGCGCCCGGCGAGTCAATGTCTACGCCGTGGGTGATGGGTTCGTGGGGCGATGGTTTGAGCGAGCTGTCGCACCGTTTCCACGATGAGTGGCGCGCCCGTCCGCAGCATCCGCGACGTCCCCGTCCCGTCACTCTCAACACGTGGGAAGCCGTCTATTTCGACCACGACCTCGGCAAACTGACGGAACTGGCGGATGTTGCGGCCTCCGTGGGAGTTGAGCGCTTCGTCTTGGATGACGGCTGGTTCAACGGCCGTCGCGACGACACTGCAGGCCTTGGGGACTGGTTCGTGGACGAGCAGGTGTGGCCCGAGGGCCTCCACCCACTGGTGGAGCACGTGCACGCCGCAGGAATGGAGTTTGGTTTGTGGGTGGAACCAGAAATGGTGAACCCCGACAGCGATCTGGCGCGAAAGCACCCGGAGTGGATATTGCAGGCCAGGCAGGATCTCCCGCCCTCTGGGCGCCTGCAGCAGGTGCTCAACCTGGCACACCCTAACGCGTACGCCTTCATCGCGGGCCGGCTCCACGCCCTTCTCGAGGAATACCCGATCAGCTATCTGAAGTGGGACCACAACAGGGACCTCGTCGACGCCGGATCCGGGCCCGGTGGCCGGAACATGGTCCATAACCACACCCTGGCGCTGTACCGCCTGCTGGATGAACTCAAACAGGCCCACCCCACACTGGAAATCGAGAGCTGCGCATCCGGTGGGGCACGAGTGGACCTTGGCATCCTCGATCGCACAGACCGAATCTGGACCAGCGACTGCCTGGACCCGCTGGAGCGGCTCGAGAACCAGAAGTACACCAGCCTACTGGTGCCCCCGGAGATGATGGGCATGCACCTGACCAGCCCGGTTGTGCACTCCACAAGACGTACCGTGTCGCTGAACTTGAGCGCGGCCGTCGCCCTGTTCGGACACTTCGGCATCGAATGGGACCTCACCCAAACCGACCACACCACCCGCGCCAGCATCGCCGAGTGGGTCAGCTTCGCCAAGGACATCCGCGACCTCGTGGCCACCGGCCGCACGGTCTTCGGCGACGGCACCGACCCCGGACTCGACGTGCGGGGCATGGTCGCAGCCGACAAATCCCGCGCCATCTACGCCGTGACACAAATCACCACCACCATCACCAGCCCTCCGGCCCCCATCACCCTCCCAGGACTCAACCCGCACATCAACTACCGTGTGCGAATCATCCACCCGGGCGGGCAGGACCCCCAACCCGGTCAGTCACCCCTGGCCTGGGACCGCCAAGAGAGCGTCCTGAACGGACACATCCTCTCCACCATCGGGCTGCGCCCACCGGTGCAGTACCCCCAGCAGGCCACGATCATCGAGGCCCTGCACACCATTTGATTCACACCCTGAGCGCAAGGAGGCGCATAGTGAAATCAAGACGCAAAGGAAAGAAACAGGCCATCAGCGCCCTGCTGGCGGCGGCCTTGGCACTCGCCCTGGCGGGATGCTCCCCCGACGCCGGCGACGATGTCGTGACGCTGAGCTTCCTACAGTTCAAAGGCGAAGCGAGACAACAGTTCGACACCATCATCGACGAGTTTGAGGCCGCCAATCCGGACATCCGCGTAGTCCAGAACCAGGTTGCCGACGCCGACACCACGATTCGCACACTGCTGGTGAAGGACCGGGCGCCCGACGTGATGACACTGAATGCCAACGGCGGCTTCGGGAGGCTCGCCACAGCGGGAGTCTTCCACGACTTCACGGGTGACCCAGTGCTCGAGACCACCAACCCTGCGGTGCAGGAAATCCTCGCTGACCTTGGCAACAAGCAGGGCGAGGTGAACTCGCTGGGTTACGTCAACAACGCCAATGGCATCATCTACAACACCGAAATCTTCGAGCAACAGGGACTGGAAATCCCTGAGACCTGGGAGGAGTTGTTCACGGTCTGCGAAAAGCTGCAGGCCGCCGGAATCACACCGTTCTACGGCACCCTGGCCGACAGCTGGACCGTACTGCCCTCCTTCAACGCCATCGGCGCCTACGCAGCCCAGGATGGGTTCTTCGACAAGATGCGGGCAGCCGGCAGAGAGGTCGGGCCCGACTCTGCCGTGTCGTTCCAGAAGGACTTCGACGAGGTACTCCAGCGACAAGCAGAGCTGTTCGCCTACGCCCAGGACGGCTACCGCGGCAAGACCTACGATGACGGCAACGCCGCCTTCGCCCGCGGCGAGGTGGCCATGTACATGCAGGGCATCTGGGCGTTGGCACCCATCCAGGCCATCAACCCTGACATCGAGGCGGCCATCTTCCCCTACCCCGCGCTCAGCGACGTCCCCGAGGACCGTCTGCTCGTCACCGGCGTCGACGTGACCGTCACGATCGCCAAGGACACCCCCCACCTTGAAGAGGCGCTGCGATTCGTGCACTTCCTGTTTGAAGAAGACGTGATCGCCGAGTTCGCAGCGTCACAGAACATGGTGCCCTCTGTTATCGGCGCCGAGCTCAGCGACGACCCCGCACTGCAGTCAGTGGCCCCCTATTTCGATGACGGCCGTATCGCCGGCTTCATCGACCACCAGGTGCCCAGCAGCATCCCGCTGGACACGACGGTGCAGCAGGCACTATTCACCGGCGACGTTCCCTCCGCCCTTGCCACGCTCGACAACGAGTGGCGCAAGGTGGCGGCCCGCACGATCCAGGGAGACTGACATGACTACGACAACACAAACTCCGCAGCGCCCACCGGTAGCCGCGGCCATGCCACGCAAGAAAGCACCTCGTGGCATCGGCGGCGCATCCATCACCGCCTTTTACTGGATGGTGGTGCCAGCGGTTGCCGCTTTCGCCTTCTTCCACACCTTGCCGGTGCTGGTCGGTATGTTCTTCAGCTTCACCAACTACGCGGGCTACGGCGACTGGCGCTTCGTCGGGCTTTCCAACTACATCAACCTTTTCCGCGACGATCGGGCCATCGGCGCCTACCTGTTCTCCTTCGGGTTCGCGATCGTGGCCACCATTCTCACCAACGTCATCGCTCTGCTGATCGCCATGGGGCTCAACGCCAAGATCGTGGGACGCAACTTCTTCCGGGGAGTGTTCTTCATCCCCTACGTCCTGGCGATCCTCATCGTGGGCTACATTTTCCAGTACATGTTCTCCAACTCCTTGCCCAAGATCCTTGTCGGCATCCCGGTGTTTCGGGACAACATCCTGACCAACCCTGACTGGGCATGGACGGCCATCGTGGTGCTCGCGGTATGGCAAGCCTGCGCCTTCGCCATCATCATCTACCTGGCGGGATTGCAGACCATCCCGCAGGAGCTCTACGAGGCGGCGTCCCTGGACGGAGCCTCCGCAATGAGGCAGTTCCGCTCCATCACCTTCCCCCTCATCGGCGCCTTCTTCACCATCAACATGGTGCTGAGCCTCAAGGGCTTCCTCCAGGTCTTCGACCACATTGTCGCCCTGACCAACGGCGGGCCCGGCACGGCGACCGAATCCGTCACCCTCCTGATCTTCAAGGGCGGCTTCGCTGGCGGCGAATTCGCCTACCAGACCGCGAACGCCGTGATCTTCTTCATCGTCATCACCGTGGTATCGCTGGTGCAGTTCCGATTCCTCCAGAGCCGAGAGGCGGACTTCTGATGAGTACCGCAACACAGGACCCCACTATTCGACGTCGTCCCCGGAAGGCCAAAGGCTCCGACGCCGACACTCGCCGCACCAACTGGTGGGTCACCGCCTTCATCGCGGTCTGCTCGCTCACCGTCCTCGTACCGCTGTATCTGGCGGTGGTGGTCGCGCTGAAAACCCCGGACCAGCTCACCACCGGCACCGGCTTCGAATGGCCCACCGAAGTGAGATGGGAGAACTTCGCCGAGGCATGGGAGCGGACCAACTTCCCGCAAGCCATCACGAACACGGGACTCATCACCGTGTTCGCCCTCGTCTTCACCCTCCTGACCAACTCCTTGGTGGCCTACGCCCTGGCCAGGAACATGCACCGACGATTCTTCAAAGGCGTCTACTTCTACCTGCTCGCAGCACTGTTCATCCCCTTCCCCATCATCATGCTGCCGGTGGCGAAACAGACGGGCATGCTGCACCTTGACAACCAAGTCGGGTTGATCATCCTGTACACGGTGTTCGGTCTTAGCCTCAACGTCTTCATCTACACCGCCTACATCCGCTCCATCCCCATCGAACTCGAAGAGGCCGCACGGATGGACGGCGCCTCCACCTGGGGAGTGTTCTGGAGGGTGATCTTCCCGCTCCTCTCCCCGATGAACGCCACCGTCGGTATCCTGACGTGTGTCTGGGCCTGGAACGATTTCATCCTGCCCCTGGTGATCCTCACAGACCCTGCCGCGCGCACGCTGCCCTTGGCCAACTACGTATTCCAGGGACAGTTCAACACCGACTACACGGTCGCCTTCGCCTCCTACCTGATGGCGATGGCTCCCCTGATGCTGGTCTACGTGTTCTCACAGCGTTGGGTGATCTCCGGTGTGACTCGCGGCTCCGTGAAGTGAATCAACGCGGGTGGCGCGACGAGGCCGTCGCGCCACCCGCACCGCAATTCCTCCTCCCAAGTATTCGTTCCTCCCAGACCACATGACCGCCGCGCATCGCCAGAGCGACGCCGCCGAAGCCCGTCCGGACGACTGGTGGAGATCTGCTGTGGCCTACCAGATCTATCCCCGTTCCTTCAGCGACAGCAACGCAGACGGCATCGGCGACCTGCCCGGCATCCTGGCCAAGCTCGACTACCTTCAACACCCTGGCGTTGACGTGGTGTGGCTGTCGCCGGTGTACGTGTCCCCGCAGGACGACAACGGCCACGACATTGCTGACTGGCGCGGCCCATTCGGGCTGACCGTCGCTACGGCCTCGAAAGAGCCGGCCAGGACCGGCTGGCCTACAATAGAAACCACAGCAAGGCTCAACCCAACCCAGAAGGCCCGAATGTGGTCTGATCCAAAACCTCGACTGCGATAAGGACGCTGAAAGACTCCAGCTTCTCGTCGCACTCCCGATCATCGCCCTCCAACTCGGATGCAGCACCGCGACCATCCCCCCGGAAGTACCCCCAACGCACACCCCGCAGGTGATGGAGCAGTACCCAGCAACCCCAGCAGTGGGGGAGGGCTGGACCTCCGAGGTGACCATGGACGACGGGCTGGGCGAGGCCCACCAGCACCCAGACACCGACATCCCTCACGCCGATCTTGAAGCCGCGCTCGCCACGGCCGAAGGTTTCCTCGCCGCCTGGTGACCGATGACCAACGCCCGCGTCGCCAACTACTGACAGGCATCGCCGCGCCCACTCTGGCCGATAGCTTCGACGATGTCCGCTTCACCCCCGCCGCCTTTTCACAGCACGGGCCAACCCACGTGCTGTCTGCGTCCCCGCTGCAGGTCATCACACGGCACCGCCTCGACACCGGCGCCGTCGTCGACCTCACCCTCGTCCGGAACCCTGTCAGCCGGCACGGCTGGATCGTCATCAGGGTCACCGAACACTGATCACGCCGTCGCACCAGTCGATCCGGGTTCAAACAACTGTGACGACCAGCCAACACGACGACAGCTATCCCTGGACATGGGAGCCCGCCGCAGCCGCACTAGCGGCCTTGGGTGTGGCAGGAATCCTCTCCCTGCAGATCGGACGCGCACTGGCGCTCGCCATCGCTGGCCACGGCTGGCTCTGGCCCGCCTCTTCGTCCCTGATCACCAGCAGTTGGGGCATCATCACCGGCAACCTGACCGCCGGACTCCCATCCCTCCAAGGCACCTCCGCCTCTCCGTGGTTCGCCTGGACGGCCGCGGCCACGATCTTCGTCGCCACCACCGCCAGCCTCTTAGTCTTGGCGGTTCGCTGGCGGGCCTCCATCCTCCACAAGGGCATGGCGAGCGCCACCCAGGCGGAACGACTCCTCGGACTCAGTCGACTCAAGACGCACCGCGCCGTGATTCGCCCGGACCTCTACCGCACGGGACGACGGTGACCAGGTTTGACCCCACCCAGGTGGGGTGGCGGATCGGCACCAGTTACATCCCCTCCAAGGTCCGTCTGTGGCAACCCTGGGATCGCACCGCTGGAGTCATCGGTCCCCAGGGCTCCGGCAAGACTCTCGACATCCTCACCCCAGCCCTGCTCCAGGCACCAGGCGCCGCGGTCGTCACCCTCACGAAACCCGACGACCTCCTGCTCACCATCACCGCACGGCAAGCACACGGACCCGTAGCAGTCCTCGACCCCTTCGGAGCAGCCCCCGGCCTACCGGAACTGGTCTGGGACCCAATCGACGGATGCCTCGACGCCACCGTCGCAGAGAAACGAGCCAAGGCCTTCTGCGCCGGGACCCTCGGCAGCGGCAAAGAATCCAACGACTCCGCAGCACGCTTCTACGCCGCCGAAGCGGCCAAAGTCATCCAGTGCTACTTTCACGCCGCCGCACTCGCCGGCCTCACCCTCGACGACGTCCTGCAGTGGGCCGCCAGCCCACGGACCGCCACCCTGCCGACCGACATCCTCCGCGCCCACCCTATGGCGGAGCCCCACTGGGCAGGGCTCCTCGCAGGCGCGGTCACCAACACCGACGAACGCACCGCAGGCAACACCAAGTCCACCGCGGATCAGGCGCTCGCCCTGTTCGCCACGCTCACTCGTGCCCTCGGCGAACAGCAAGCTCGCACGATCAAGGACCTCACCAACACTCTGCTCATCTTCGGCGGCTCCAAGGACGCCGGCTTCAACCGCGAAATCAGCGACCTGTCCGCGGCAACGCGGGCGTCGGTGAGAGTGTCGAAGCGACCAACGAGCTCGCGGCGCCCCTCCCAGGTGACACGAACCTGGTAGAGGGTGATGTCCCTGCCTCCGCGCCGTGACCGTACTCGGGAGATCCCTCGAGGCAACTCTTGCTGGCCCGGCATCGGCGGCCCTCCGGTGGGTCCAATTCGTGGTTCTGAAGCGGTACTTTAGTACCATTTCTATGCCACTCCAAGCATATCTATGCGTGTTCGTGCGGAATGCCATCAGGGACGAAACAGCCTCTGACAAGGGAAAACCCCCAGTCAACCGGGGTTGCTGGGGGCCGAAGAGCGGATGACGGGAATCGAACCCGCGTAGCTAGTTTGGAAGACTAGGGCTCTACCATTGAGCTACATCCGCAGAACGCATTGAAGTGTAGCGGACCTAGCCAAGGTTGAGGAATTCGCGAATCCGCGGCATCTCCCGTCGCGCCTGCGCAAGACCGGACCGAAACACGAACCGCAGCACGTCGACGTTGCGCTCGCTGTTGCTGATCGGCATCGAGTCGGGAAACACTAGGTAAGCACGCCCTTGGCGCTCGAGTTCTAGGAGTTCGTCCAGGGTGCGGTTGTAGTTGGCTGGGCGTTCCAGCAGCGCGCGGGCGATCGCCGGGTAGCGGCGGAAGAGCTGTTGGTACGCGTGGGGGAACCGGGTGGCGGTCTTGCGGTAGCCACGCTCCCTGGTCATCACAACGAGGAACCGCTCGTACCCGTCCTCTCGCGCGGCGTCGACGGCGAACCCGCCGGTGGGGCCGAGGGCTCCGTCGCAGTAGTCGACACCATCGACCGACGTGATGGGCATCAGCCCGGGCATCGTGGAGGAGGCGCGGACCCGCTTCATGACCGCCTCGATGGTGGCCATCTCGTCGCGCCCCCAGTAGACCGTCTCGCCGTCGGCGCAACGGAACCCGCCGACACGGATCTGGGCGGGGTTGCCCGTGAACGTCTCCCAGTCGAGCGGAAGCGGCTGATGGGGGAGCGACGTCTGCTCGTAGATCCATTCGGCGTTGAAGACCCCCTTGCCGCGCACCCAGGTGCGCCAGCTGCCGAACTCCGGCTCGGCGGCGAAGTCGACGAAGGCGCGCTCTGCCCGCAGCGGGTCCCGGGACACGTAGTTGACGAGGCAGCTTGAGCCCGCCGAGATGCCACCTACCCAGTCGCAGTGCACGCCTCCCTCCAACAGGGCCGCGAGGACGCCCGACGAGAACGCGGCGCGCATCCCGCCGCCCTCGAAGATGAGCGCGGTGTCGCTGACGTTGGTGGTGATCTGCACAGTGCCTCCCGTCTGGTCATGCTATCCAGCGGGTGTGCCGGGGCGTGGCGGCGGTCGGCGCGATTGGTGACCGGGGGATTGGCCGATAGACTCTAGCCCGATTCAACCCAACTTCAGGAGTCCATTCGTGCCTAGCACCGTCCAGAAGCTGAGCCCGACGCGGGCCAAGCTCACCGTGGAGATCCCCTTCAGCGATCTCAAGCCCTACCTCGATCAGGCCTACAAGGAGATCGCCGAACAGGTGAACATCCCCGGCTTCCGCAAGGGCAAGGTGCCCGCTGCGGTGATCGACCAGCGTGTCGGCCGTGGGCTGGTGCTGCAGGAAGCCATCAACGAGGCCATCCCGGTGGCCTACAACCAGGCCGTCCAGGAGGCGCAGCTGGTTCCGATGTCGCAGCCTGAGGTGGACATCACCAAGCTCGAGGACAAGGAACTCGTCGAGTTCACCGCCGAGGTGGACGTCCGCCCCGAGGTGGAGCTTCCCGACTTCGCGTCCATCACCGCCACCGTCGACGCCCCCGGCTCGATCGACGAGCTGGTCGACGAGCGCATCGAGCTGCTGCGCGAGCGCTTCGCCACCACCACTGAGGTCGACCGGGCCGCGCAGGAGGGCGACGTCCTGACGATCGACCTCGTCGCATCCCAGGACGGCGAGCCGCTCCCCGAAGCCACCGCGGAGGGCGTCAGCTACAAGGTCGGCCAGGAGCGCAACATGCTCGATGGCCTCGACGCTGCGGTCACCGGTCTCAAGGCCGGCGAGTCGACGACGTTCACCTCCGAGCTTGTCGGCGGCCAGTTCCGCGGCCAGGAGGCCGAGATCGCCGTGACCGTCCAGAAGGTCCTGGAGCAGCAGCTCCCTGACGTGGACGACGACTTCGCCCAGCTGATCTCGGAGTTCGACACCGTCGACGAGATGAAGGACGACCTGCGCAAGGGCGCGGCACAGCAGGTCGAGGCCGACCAGATCGTCGACGCACGCGACAAGGTTCTCGAGGCTGTCCTCGAGAAGGTCGACTTCGAGCTCCCCGAGGGTCTGCTCGCGCGCGAGCTGGAGGCCCGCCGGGCTGAGGTGCAGCGTCAGCTCAACGCCGGCGGCCTGACCGTCGAGCAGTACCTCGAGACGGCCGAGGACGAGGAGGCCAAGGACGCCGACGAGTTCTGGGCGACCATCGACGAGCGCTCCACCCAGGCCCTCAAGGCGCAGGTGATCCTCGACGTCTACGCCGACGAGAAGGCCGTCGACGTCTCGCAGCAGGAACTCACCGAACTGATCTTCCGCAAGGCTCAGCAGAACAACACGAGCCCTCAGGACGAGATCAACCACATGATGGAGCACAACCACATGCCCGAGTGGATGCAGGAGATCCGCCGGAGCAAGGCGCTCGCTGCCATCTGCGCGGAGGCCACTGTGACCGACGCCGAGGGCAACGCCGTCGACACGTCGCTGCCGGTCGTTGACTCGGCCGAAGCCGAGGACGACGTGGTCGACGGCGAGGTCGAGGAGACCCCCGCCAACTGATCCGTCAGGTGAGAATCGCCGCCAGCCCCACCGGGCCGGCGGCGATTTTTCTTGGGAGTTACAGCGCCGGACGGGATCGGACACGGGCCCAGGCGCCTGACGGTTAGACTCGCGCCGAGCAAGGAGGCACCGCATGAGCCCGGAGGCGCGCACTCCCGTCGAGGACACCGACCCGCCCCAGGACGTGGGGCCGGGCGACACAGCCAGGCCCGGGCTCCCGATGCTCGTGGCGGTGGCGATCTCGCTGGCCGCGATCGGTCTGTCGCTTGCGCTACTGCAGAGCATCTCCGGCATCATCGCGCCGATCTTCCTCGCGGTGAACCTGATGGTGGTGGCCTACCCCCTGTTCGTCTGGCTGGTGGCTAGCCGCGTCCCGCGCGGGATCGCAGCGGTCATCACCGGCGTCGCCGTCTTCACCGTGATCCTGCTGGGCGCTGCCATGCTGGTCTGGTCGATCACCGCCATGATCGGAGCCCTGTCGGAGTACTCGGAACGGTTCGTCGAACTGTTCGATCGGGGAGTGTCTCTACTGGGGAGCTTCGGTATCGACAACGTCAGCTTCACCGAGTCCTTGGACAGCATCTCGCCCGAGAGCCTGCTCGGACTGGCCGGTGGCCTGATCTCCAACGCCTCTGGGGCGGCCGGCATCATTCTCATCATCCTCGTCGCGATGGTCTTCATGATCGTGGACCTCACGATGCTCACCAAGCGGACCACCCTCACCCACCGGCTGCACCCCGAGTTCACCGACGCCATCTCGTCCTTCGTGGCCGGGATTCGGCGCTACTGGGTGGTGACCACGGTGTTCGGCCTGGTCGTGGCCGTCCTCGACGGCATCGTGCTGGTGGCACTCGGGGTCTCGCTGCCGCTGGTGTGGGCGGTGCTCAGCTTCGTGACCAACTACATCCCCAACGTGGGCTTCTTCCTCGGCCTTGTCCCGCCGGCGCTCCTGGCCTACTTCGAGCAGGGCCCGGTGACGGCAACGTTCGTCATCGCGGCCTACGGTGTCATCAACGTCGTCTTCCAGGCGTTCATCCAGCCCAAGGTCGCGGGCGACGCCGTCGGGGTGACCGGCACGATCTCCTTCATCTCCCTGCTGCTGTGGGCCTGGGTGTTCGGGCCCCTGGGCGCCCTCATCGCGCTGCCCAGCACGCTGGCCGTCAAAGCACTGCTCATCGACCCCGATCCCCGGCTGCGCTGGGTCAACGCCTTCATCAGCAACGACCCCATCGGGGACGTCGACGTGCATCCCGAGGAGACCCGCAGCGAGCACTCCGACTGACTCGCCGGAACGGCCGTCGGCGAACAACGGGGTTGGCCCTTGGGTATCGCGCGTTTCCCGGTAGGTTAGGTGCGTGACTCAGACTCCACATGACACCCGAATGGCCGGGCCGGGCGCACTCGGCCTCGGCATGAACGACAACGTCTATTCAGCCCTTCTCGCCAACCGGATCATCTTCCTCGGCTCGGAGGTCAAGGACGAGAACGCGAACGCCATCTGCGCGCAGATGCTCCTGCTCAACGCGGAGGACCCTCACAAGGACATCTACCTCTACATCAACTCTCCCGGCGGCTCAGTCGACTCCGGCATGGCGATCTTCGACACGATGCAGTGGATCAGCAACGACGTCGCCACGGTCGCAATGGGGCTGGCGGCCTCCATGGGGCAGTTCCTGCTCTCCGCCGGAACGCCGGGCAAGCGCTTCGCGCTCCCGCACAGCCGCATCATGATGCACCAGCCCTCCGGCGGACTGGGCGGCACCGCGTCGGACATCCGCATCCAGGCGGAGCAGTCGCTGCACATCAAGAGGACCATGGCCAGGCTGATCGCCGAGCACACCGGGCAGACGGTGGAGCAGATCGAGGCGGACTCGGACCGTGACCGGTGGTTCACCGCCGAGCAGGCCCTCGAGTACGGCTTCATCGACCACGTCTACGAGCGCGCCTCGCAGATCACGACCGAGGCCCCTAACCAGTGACCGGAATGGATATGAACTACTACATCCCACAGTGGGAAGAGCGCACCAGCTACGGCATGCGGCGGGTGGACCCCTACACGAAGCTCTTCGAGGACCGCATCATCTTCCTCGGCACCCCCATCAACGACGAGGTCGCGAACGCGGTCATGGCGCAGCTCCTGTGCCTCCAGTCGATGGACCCCGAGCGCCAGATCTCGATCTACATCAACTCCCCGGGCGGTTCGTTCACCGCGCTCACCGCGATCTACGACACGATGCGCTACATCAAGCCGGACATCCAGACCGTGTGTCTGGGGCAGGCGGCGTCGGCGGCCGCGGTGCTGCTGGCGGCGGGCACGAAGGGGAAGCGGTTGGCGCTGCCCAATTCGCGGATCCTGATCCATCAGCCGGCCACCGAGGGCGGCTACGGACAGAGCTCTGACCTGGAGATCCAGGCGAAGGAGATCCTGCGCATCCGATCCCTCATGGAGACGATGCTGGCCAACGACACCGGCCAGGAACTCGAGAAGATCACCAAGGACATCGAGCGCGACAAGTATCTGACCGCCGCCGAAGCGGTGGAGTACGGCATCGTCGACGACATCCTGCCGTCGCTCAAGGAACTGAACTAGCGGGTGAACCCGGCGGGCCGCGCGTCCGCCGGGTCTGCCGACCCCCCGCCGGGTAGTGTGGGGATCGAGGACGCACGCAACGATCTAGGCGGGAGGTGGACGTCACGTGGCACGAATCGGCGAATCGGGCGACCTGTTCAAGTGCAATTTCTGCGGGAAGAGCCAGAAGCAGGTCAAGAAGCTGATCGCAGGCCCCGGGGTCTACATCTGTGACGAGTGCATCGCGCTGTGCAACGAGATCATCGAGGAGGAGTTCCCCGAGACCACCGACACCGGACTGGTCGAGGAGCTGCCCAAGCCCCGTGAGATCCGCGACTTCCTCGACAGCTACGTCATCGGTCAGGACACGGCCAAGAAGACGCTCTCGGTGGCGGTCTACAACCACTACAAGCGCATCCAGGCGCAGCAGAGCCACGGCCGCCGGGCGGAGAACGACGACGTCGAGGTCGGCAAGTCCAACATCCTCCTGATCGGACCTACGGGCTGCGGGAAGACGTACCTCGCGCAGACGCTGGCCAAGATGCTCAACGTCCCGTTCGCGATGGCGGACGCCACCGCGTTGACCGAGGCGGGCTATGTCGGCGAGGACGTCGAGAACATCCTGCTGAAGCTCATCCAGGCGGCCGACTTCGACATCGCCAAGGCGGAGACCGGCATCATCTACATCGACGAGATCGACAAGGTGGCCCGCAAGTCGGAGAACCCGTCGATCACCCGCGACGTCTCAGGCGAGGGTGTGCAGCAGGCGCTGCTGAAGATCCTCGAGGGGACCGTCGCCTCGGTACCGCCGCAGGGGGGACGCAAGCACCCGCACCAGGATTTCCTGCAGATCGACACCACCAAGATCCTCTTCATCGTGGGAGGCGCCTTCGCGGGGCTCGAGGAGATCATCAACGCCCGCGTCGGCAAGCGTCCGCTCGGCTTCAACAACTCGGCGGAGGCTCGTGAGCCCTCGGCGGAACCCTTCGCGCAGGTGCGTCCGGAGGACCTCCACAAGTTTGGGCTCATCCCCGAATTCATCGGTCGCCTCCCGATGCTGACGAGCGTGTCGCCACTTGACAGGGACGCCCTGGTCCGGATCCTTGTGGAACCCAAAAATGCGCTCACGCGACAGTTCCAGAAGCTGTTTGAACTCGACGGCGTCCAACTGGAGTTCACCGACGACGCGGTCGGGGCCATCGCCGACCTCGCCCTCGAACGCGGCACCGGCGCGCGCGGGCTCCGCGCCATCCTCGAGAGCCTGCTGTTGGAGACGATGTTCGACGTGCCGTCCGATGAGGACGTCGCGCAGGTGGTCGTGACGGCCGAGGCAGTCAGAGGCGAAGCTCTGCCGACCCTCATCCCGCGGGCGCAGCTCGCCAGCCGCCGCGACCTCTCAGCCTGACGGTGGGTTGTTCAGCCCTTCTTAACGCGAACGTCGTTACGAGGGTTGGCTTGGGCATACGCTGAAACCTCCTGACATTCCGTTGGAGTGGTCGAGGGTCTCGTCGAGGTCCAGCACCAGGTCGCCAGCCCGGGCTGCGCCGTCGACGACGGTGAGGTCCAGGCCCGTCGCAGCCTCGAGACCATCGGCGAACTGCGGGCAACGTCAGCCAACTCTGCGTCGTCGGTCACGATCCGCGCGGCGGGGGCGATGTCGAAGCGACCCTCGCCCCCGGTCCAGGTCTGGAGCGAGGGAATGATGTCGGGCGCGGTGTTCGGCTGGGCCGTCGCCGACGGCGCGAATGACGTCGGGCCAGCGGCCAGAGCTGCCGCCATACCGATCGCGGCCCAGACGCCTCAGTGGCGGTTGTGGCACAGGTTTCATGGGTCCTCCAAGGTTCTTCATTGACGGTCGGCGGGCCGACACGGGGACTCTCAGCACCCTAGGGAGGGGTCAGCGCTGGGCGAGGGATCGTGGGCAAACGGGCGGACGCTCTGCGCGTTCCCCAGAGTCCGCGACAGGTCGGGGCGGGGTTGTATCTTTGGCGGCGTGACCCGTGGCTATCTTCGTTACCCGCACCTCTCCGGCGATTCCGTGGTGTTCGTCGCCGACGACGACCTCTGGCTGGGCGCGCTCGGTGGCGGCCGCGCGGCGCGCATCACCCTCGGAGAGGAGTCTCCCCGGAACCCGCGCTTCTCGCCGGACGGAAGCAGGGTGGCGTTCACCGCCACGACCAACGGTGGGTGGGACGCGTACGTGGTGGCGCTCGACGGAGGCACCCGACGGCTCACCTGGCTAAGCGCCCGCCGCATGCTCGTCTCCGGCTGGCTCGACGACCAGCACCTGCTGCTGAGCTCCGACCACGAGGGCGTCCACCGCATCGACGCGTCGATGTACTCGCTGTCACTCGACGGCGAGCTGAGGCGCATGCCGTGGGGGCTGGCGGCGGCTGCCGCTGTGCACCGCAAGGGCAGGGTGGCGGTCGCGTCGGTGAACTTCAGGGATCCATCGGGCTGGAAGAGGTACCGCGGCGGGATGGCGGCGAGGCTGTGGGTGTCCGCGGATGGCACCACCGACTGGAAGCGCGTGTTGCCGGACGAACGTGCCGGTTTGTTCTGGCCGACCTGGGTCGGCGACCGTCTCGCGTTCACGTCGGACCGTGGCGAAGGCTCCGATGTCCAAGCACAGCTCTGGTCGGTCAACTCCGCCGGGAGGGATCTGCGTCAGCACACGTTCCATTCGGTCGACGACGGCTACGTCCGTGACGCCGTCAGCGACGGACAGGCGATCGTCTATCACGCACGCGGCGAGCTGTTCCACATGGCGTCGCTCAAGGCCGAGGCGCAAAAGCTCGAGTTCACCACCTCCGTCGGCGTCCCCGCCCCCCAGCCCGTCCAGCCGACCGACCGGCTGGAGTCGGTGGTGCCGGACCAGGGCGGCGACTCATCGCTGGTGGAGTGGCGCGGCGCGGCCTACCTGCTCACCCATCGCGGGGGGCCCGCCCGCGCGGTGGCCGACACAGCCGGCGTCAGGATCCGCGAGCCGCGGTTCCTCGACGCCACCGGACGGGGCATTTGGGTCAGCGACGCGGACGGCGAGGACTGCCTCGAGGTCCGCCAGTTGGACGGCGACGGCGCCCCGCGTCGAATCGCCTCCGGCCGGATCGGCCGGGTGCTGGCGCTGGAACCCAACCGCGACGGCACCAAGGTTGCGGTCGGGAGCCACGACGGCAGCGTGTACCTGGTGGACGTGGCGCGGGCGTCGGTCAAGAAGCTCGGGCGCTCCGCCACGGGGGAGCCGTCGGGCTTCACCTCGTCGCCCGACGGCCGATACCTGGTGTGGCGCAATGCGCTGGCCTATGAGGGGATGCTGGGACAGCTCGTCGGCTACGACCTCGCCGAGGACCGTTCGTTCACACTCACCCGCGGGCAGTTCAACGACTTCTCGCCCACCTTCACCCACGACGGACGGCACCTCTGCTTCCTGTCCAGCCGGACGATCGACCCCAGCTACGACGAACTCGGCTTCGACCTCAGCTTCACCAATACGGTGCGCCCCTGGCTGGTTCCACTGCAGGCCACCGAACCCGCTCCCTTCGGGCCCGCGGCGGACGGGTGGCCGATCAGCGAGCCTGACGACAAGACGGAGGACAAGGAGCACGGGGAGAGGGAGCGGGACGAGACCCCCGCCGCCGTCGTCTTCGACCTCGAGGGCGTCGAGGACCGCATGGTGCCGTTGCCCGTTCCTTCCGCGCGTTACGCCGCCCTCCAGGCATCCAAGGAGGGACTGCTGTGGCTCGCGATCCGGTCCCAGGGTGAGCTTGGCTCGCTCCGGGCGGGTGTCGAGGGCGAGGTGAAGGACCAGGTCGAGTACTACTCGTTCAAGACGCGGAAGTTGACGGTCGTCGTCGACGGCTGCGACGGCGCGGCGGTGAGTGGCGACGGCGAGCGTCTGCTGGTCCGCAACGGGGAGGAGTTCTGGGTCCAGGACGCCCAGCACTCGGCCGACGATGACGACGCGAAGATCGCTGTGGACCTGACGCGGCTTCGGCGTGAGCTTGATCCGCGGGCCGAGTGGCGGCAGATGTTCGACGAGAACGCCCGGCTCATGCGCGACCACTTCTGGCGTGAGGACTTCGACGGCACCGACTGGTCGGCGGCGGTCGCGCGTTACCGCCCGCTCGTGGAGCGGATCGCCAGCCGCGACGATCTGGTCGATGTCCTGTGGGAGACGGTGGGCGAGCTCAACACCTCCCATGCGTACGTGGACCCCCCGCGCAGCGGGGACGATTCGTCGAGGGTCGCGTTCCTCGGCGCGGAGTTCGACCGCAACGCCAAGGGCGAGCTGGTCATCCGCTCGATCCTTCCGGGTGAGACCTCCGACCACCGGGCGAGATCCCCGCTGCGCGCGGCGGGAGTCGCGGCCGCCCCCGGGGACGTCGTCGTCGCGATCGATGGGCACCCCACAGCCTCGGCGCCCAGCGTCGGCGCCCTGCTTATGGTCGCGGCCGACAAGGTCGTGGAGCTGACGCTGGCCCGGGGACGGCAGAAGCGGCGCGTCGCCGTCGTGCCGACGCCGAGTGAGACCCCGCTTCGCTACCACGCCTGGGTCGATGGCCGCGTGCGCTACACGGCCGAACGGTCCGGCGGACGCGTGGGCTACGTCCACGTTCCCGACATGATGGCGCACGGCTGGGCCGAGTTCCATCGGCTGATCGACCGTGCCATGCGCTGCGAGGCGGTGATCGTCGATGTCCGCTTCAACGGCGGAGGCCACACCTCCGAGCTTGTGATCGAACGGCTCGCCCGCCGGGCGATCGGGTGGCACGGTGCGCGTCACCACGAGGAGGTCGGCACGTATCCCAGCCAGGCCGCGCGCGGGCCGGTGGTGTTTGTGACGAATCCCTTCGCGGGATCCGACGGCGACATCGTCGCCGCCGCCGCCCAGGAGCTCGGCCTCGGCCCCGTCGTGGGGGAGCGCAGC
Organism: Tessaracoccus flavus; assembly: GCF_001997295.1. Classification (NCBI taxonomy): domain Bacteria; kingdom Bacillati; phylum Actinomycetota; class Actinomycetes; order Propionibacteriales; family Propionibacteriaceae; genus Tessaracoccus; species Tessaracoccus flavus. The sequence goes on along the minus strand of NZ_CP019605.1, from coordinate 1,889,404 downwards.
TGGGGTGGGGTCGTCGGCATCGACGGCCGGTTCTCGCTCGTCGACGGCACCGAGGTGACCCAGCCGCGGTACTGGATCTCGTTCGACAAGGTCGGTTTCGGCCTGGAGAACAACGGCGTCGAGCCGGACATCACCGTCGAGGTAGGCCCGGCGGAGTGGGAGTCGGAGTCGGATGTCCAGTTGGACGCGGCGATCGATGAGGCGTTGAAGCGGCTCGCGGAGCGCCCGGCGGCCACACCGCCGACCCTCCCGGACCCCCGCTTCGGCTGATCCCCTGTTCTTGGGTTCAGGGGCTCGGGTCGGCAGCCCGGGCGGGCTGGTGTGCCCCGTTGCCCGTGCCCGGAGGGGAAGAGAGTTGAGCAAATGAGATGGGTCAACGAAGCGTAACGCTGTTACACCGGCGTGTCGCGGCGTTGACCCATCTCACTTGCTCAACTCGGTCCTGCGTGCCAGCCCTCAGTGCCCCGCGAGCCGCATAGTCGGTCGGCCCCAGCGTGGCTGGCGCTCAGGAGCGGGGCCGACCGGGCAGCGAGGGTCAGCGACCGTCAGGAAGCTGGCGGCTCGGCGAGCTCGACGTCCACCGAGAGCGGGGCATCGTTCTCGGTCCAGGTGACGTCGCCGGTGAGGCGGCCCACCGCCCTGAGATCCGGCTCAATGGTGCGCAGACGCTCGACCACCTGGGCCGGGCCCGTGAACGAGGCCCGGGACACCTCAGCCTTCATCGACACCTTCGCGTTGGACTTGGCGCCGCGGATGGTGATGAGGGCAGTGGCGACGTCGGCGAGGAGGGCAGGTTCGCCGTCGGTGGCCAGCTCCTGAACCTCGGGCCACGTGGCGCGGTGGACGGAGGTCTCGTGCGTCCACCGCCACACCTCCTCGGTGACGAAGGGCAGGAACGGTGCGAACAGGCGCAGCTGGACGTCCAGGGCCAGTGCCAGGGCAGCCTGCGCGGAGGCCTGCTCGGCCGGCGAATGCGCGCCGTAGGCGCGCTCCTTCACGAGCTCCAGGTAGTCGTCGCAGAACGCCCAGAAGAACGTCTCTGCCACCTCCAGCGCGCCGGTGTAGTCGAACGCCTCGAACGAGTCCGTCGCCGCGCGCACCACGCCGGCCAGCGCGGCGAGCATCGCCTTGTCGACCGGGTTGGTGACCGCGCTGAGGCCGGCGGAGTCGTCGGCCATCGACAGCACGAACTTGCCGGCGTTGAGCACCTTCATCGCGAGGCGGCGACCGACCTTCATCTGCGTCTCGTCGAACGGCGAGTCGAGCCCGGGCCGGGCCATGGAGGCGCGCCAGCGCACAGCGTCGGAGCCGTACTTGTCGAGGATGTCGGTGGGCACGACGACGTTGCCCTTCGACTTGCTCATCTTCTTGCGGTCGGGGTCCACGACGAACCCGGAGATGGTGGCGCGCTTCCACGGCAGGGAGCCGTTTTCGAAGTTGGCGCGAACCACGCGGCTGAAGAGCCACGTGCGGATGATGTCGTGAGCCTGGGGAGCCATGTCCATGGGGAACGTCAGGCCGAACAGCTCCGGATCCCGTTCCCACCCGCACGCGAGGTGCGGCGTCAGCGACGAGGTGGCCCATGTGTCCATGACATCAGGATCGGCCATGAAGCCGCCGGGCTGATTGCGCTGATCCTCGGTGAACCCGGGCGGGGCGGTGGTCACCGGATCGATGGGGAGGCTGTCCTCGTCGGCCATGATCGGCTCGTCGTAGTTCGGCTCGCCGTCGGCGTCCAGTTTGTACCAGACGGGGAACGGCACGCCGAAGAAGCGCTGACGGGAGACGAGCCAGTCCCCGTTGAGGCCGGACACCCAGTTCTCGTAGCGGTGTGACATGTGCTGCGGGGTCCACTCGAGCTGCTCCCCGAGACCGATGAGGTGCTGCTTGAGATCCTCGTCCCGACCGCCGTTGCGGATGTACCACTGGCGTGTCGCGACGATCTCGAGCGGCTTGTCGCCCTTCTCGAAGAAGTTGGCCATGCGGGTGGTGGCCTGCGGTTCGCCAGAGAGGTCCCCGCTGTCGCGCAGCATCGCGACGGTGGCCTCGCGCGCGGAGAAGGTCGTCTTGCCGGCGAGCGGCTCGTAGGCGGAGGCGTTGCTCAGCCACTCCGGCGTCTCCGCCTGGAACCGGCCGTCGCGCCCGATGACGGTGCGCGTGGGCAGGTTGAGTTCGCGCCACCACAGCACGTCGGTGAGGTCGCCGAAGGTGCAGCACATCGCGATGCCGGCGCCCTTATCGGGCTCGGCGGCTGCGTGCGCGAGCACAGGGATCTCGACGCCGAACAGGGGTGAGGTCACCGTGGTCCCGAAGAGGTCCTGGTAGCGCTCGTCGTCGGGGTGGGCGATGAGCGCGCAGACCGAGACGAGCAGCTCAGGGCGGGTGGTCTCGATGTAGACGGGTTCGCCATCGGGGCGGTGGAAGGCGACGCGGTGATAGGCACCCGGGTACTCCCGCGCCTCCAGTTCGGCCTGCGCCACCGCCGTCTGGAAGGTGACGTCCCACAGAGTCGGGGCGTAGCTGAGGTAGGCCTCGCCGCGCGAATGGTTGCGCAGGAACGCCCGTTGCGCGACGCTCTGGGACTCCTCCGAGATGGTGGTGTAGAGCGTGGTCCAGTCGACCGAGAGACCGAGCTGCTTCCAGAGCTCCTCGAACGCCTGCTCGTCGACGGCGGTCAGCTCGTGGCAGAGCTCGATGAAGTTGGCGCGGCTGATCGGCAACTGCCGCTTGGGGTCTGGCTTCGCGGGAGGAGCGAAGTCGGGGTCGTACGGCACCGACGGGTCGCAGCGCACCCCGTAGAAGTTCTGCACGCGGCGCTCGGTGGGCAGCCCGTTGTCGTCCCACCCCATCGGGTAGAAGACGTGCTTGCCGCGCATCCGCTGGAAGCGCGCGATCGTGTCGGTGTGGGTATAGCTGAACACGTGTCCGACGTGGAGCGAACCCGAGACCGTCGGGGGAGGCGTGTCGATGCTGAACACCTCCTCGCGCGAGGACGGGCGCTCGAAGACGTACGTGCCCTCGTCCGCCCATACCTGGCCCCACTTGGCCTCAAGGCCTTCGAGGACGGGCTTATCGGGTAGGCGCTGTGGCGCGGTCGCTTCGGTCATGGAGACGATCTTAGGGCGTTCAGCGCGGATGGCCGACTTGCGCTCGGGAGCACGGAAAAGGGCGGGCACCGCGTGGTGCCCGCCCTCCGGCAGATTAGTGGAGGATCACTCCTGCTCCTGACCGCCCGCCTCGTAGGCCTCGGTGATCGCCCGAAGCATGTCGTCGGGAGTCGGCTGGATCAGAACCTGCTGGCTGTTCTGGTCGTAGAACTCAAGCTTCTCGCCGCTCACCTGGTAGGTCGGAGTGGAGCCGATCTCTTCATCGTTGAACTTCTGGTTCGCGTTCTTCGTGAAGTCCCAGAACGCCTTCGTGTTGTAGAGCCTCTTGAACTCGTCCAGGTCCTCGCCCGTGATGCCGGCCTGCTCAGCGAACTCGTCGCGGAGCTTGGAGTCGGAGTAGCCGCCGGAATTGCTCTGGTTGGCGTAGACCACCTTGTGGTACTCGTCGAACGCGCCCACCTGGTCGGCGGCCGCTGCTGCCAGCGCCGCGCGGTGCGAGGCGCCGCCTTCGCGCCCGGCGCCGTCGAGGAAGTAGGCGAAGCGGAACTCGGCCGTGATGTCCCCGTTGGCCACGAGCTGATCCACAGCCGGACCGTACTCTGCCTCACGCGCGGCGCAGGCGGGGCACTGGAAGTCTTCGTAGATGATGAGGTGCGGGGTGCCCTCGACAGGTGACTTGCCGCCCACGAGGACCCCATAGCCCTCGGTGGCGTTCGGAGGGGTCAGCTGTTCCTCGGCCATACCGACGCCACGCCCCATCGCCTGGATCGCGACGATGGCGATCACGGCGATGACGGTGATCGCCGCGATGGCGCCGCCGATGGTGAGGATGCGCTTGTTGCGCTTACTGCGCTCTTCCATCTCCTGCTGCTGGCGCAGCGCGGCGCGCTTGCTCAGCGACGAGTTGTTAGCCATATGAGGGGACTCCTTGGTTCCAGGGTTGACGTCGGCCGAGGCCCACCACGCCATCCTAATGCCGGGATCAAGATGGTTGAAACGTCTACCGGGCTCACTGGGGACGGTGCGGACGGAGTGCCGACGCTACGCTGGGGGCACCATGACTACCTCCCCGCATGCCGAATTGACGGCCGCCCTGACGAGCCGCTGGCCCGAGCACCGTGTGGCGCCCAGCCTGAGCCGCATCTCCGCGCTGATGGAACTCCTCGGCGACCCCCAGCGCTCGTTCCCCGTCATTCAGGTGGCCGGCACGAACGGCAAGGGAAGCACCGCCATCATGATCGAGACCCTGCTGCGCGCGGCCGGGCTCCGCACCGGACGCTTCGCCAGCCCGCACCTGAGCGATGTGCGCGAACGCATCACGATCGACGGCGAGCCGGTCTCCGAGGAACGCTTCGACGAGGTGTGGCGCGACGTCGAGCCCTACGTCGCCATGGTCGACGAACAACTCCACGACGGGGTGGCGATGACGTTCTTCGAGGTCATCACAGGGATGGCGTATGCAGCCTTCGCCGACGCCCCCGTTGACGTTGCGGTCATGGAGGTGGGCCTCGGCGGCCGCTGGGACGCCACGAGCGTCGCCGACGCGCAGGTGGCGGTGGTGGCTCCGATCGGGTTGGACCACACCCACATCCTCGGTGACACCATCGAGCAGATCGCCGGCGAGAAGGCGGGCATCATCAAGCCGGGCAGTGTCGCCGTGCTCGCGGGCCAGGATCCGGCCGCGGCGAAGGTCCTCCTCGAGCGCGCCGTCGGCGTCGGGGCCAAGGTACGGGCCGAGGGCCCCGACTTCGCACTTCTGGAGCGACGCGTCGCGGTCGGTGGCCAACTGCTGCGAATCGACACGGCGGGGGGCCCCGTCGGCGATGTCTTCCTTCCGCTCTTCGGTGAGCACATGGCGCGCAACGCCTCGCTCGCGGTGGCTGCGGTCGAGGCCTTCCTCGGATCGCAGCCCCTCAACCCGGAGATCATCGTCGAAGCGATGGCGTCCGTGGAGGCGCCGGCGCGGCTGGAGATCGTGCGCACCTCGCCCACCGTCGTCGTCGACACGGCCCACAATGCGCAGGCTGCGCGGGCCACGGTCGACGCGGTGGCCGAGTCCTTCGACTTCCAGCCCACCATCGGGGTCGTCGCCATGATGCAGGACAAGGACGCCGAGGAGGTGCTCGGCATCTTCTCCGAGCAGATGGATCAGGTGGTGGTGACGCAGGTGCGCAACTCCCCGCGCGCCCGCCCCGTCGCCGAACTGGCCGAACTCGCCGAGTCCGTCTGGTCGCCCGGCAACGTTCATCGCGCCGACACGATGGCCGAGGCCCTCGAGCTGGCCACCATGCTGGCTGACACGGCCAGCGCCCACGCCGGGGTGCTCGTGGCGGGATCAGTCATCGCCGCGGGGGAGGCCCGGGACCTGCTCAAGAGGGACGACGCGTGACGCTCAACCCCACCAACCCGATGCGCGCAGCTGCCGCCTCGGTTCTTCTGTTCGAAATCATCATCGTCTGGCTCGCCTACATCGGGATGATCCAGGTGTCCGGCACCAACCTCGCGCTCGCGGCTGGGGCCTGTGCCGCCGTCACGCTGGGCTGCATCGCGGCCCTCGCCGGGCTGCGTCGGCGCTGGGGATACATCGTCGGCTGGGGGGTGCAGATCGGCTGCATCGCGCTCGGTCTACTCACCGCGTGGATGTTCGCCATGGGTATCATCTTCGCCCTGATCTGGGTGACCTGCATCGTGCTCGGTCGCCGCATCGAGACACACCAAGGAGAAGCTCAATGACCGAGCACACTTTCGTCATCATCAAACCCGACGCGGTGGAGGCCGGGCACGTCGGGGCGATCCTCGGACGGTACGAAGCGGCCGGCCTCAGGGTTGAGGCCATGGACCTGCGGAGGATCGACGCCGGTTTCGCCGATCGGCACTACGCCGAGCACCTGGAGCGGGACTTCTACCCGCCGCTGCGCGAGTTCATGACCAGCGGGCCGCTGGTCGCCGTGATCCTCAGTGGCGCTGACGCCATCTCAACCGTCCGGGGGATCAACGGCGCCACCGACCCGACCCAGGCCGAGCCCGGCACCATCCGCGCCGACTTCGCCGAGAACACCCGCCGCAACGCGGTCCATGCCTCGGACTCCAGGGAATCCGCCGAGCGGGAGATCAGCCTCTGGTTTCCGAAAGGCTGAGCCAGTTATCCTGGGTCGCGCCATGACTACCACGCACGCGCTACCCGCCCACTCGGTCTTCCCGCTGCTCGAGCCGCTGCTCGCGCAGGTCAGCAAGCCGATCCAGTACGTCGGCGGCGAGCACAACTCCGTCGTCAAGGACTGGGACTCCACCGAGGTCCGCTGGTGCCTGTCGTACCCCGACGCGTACGAGGTCGGGCAGCCGAACCAGGGCGTGGCGATCCTGTACGAGATCCTCAACGAGCGCGACTGGATCCTCGCGGAGCGCACCTACTCGATCTGGCCCGACATGGAGGCCAAGATGCGCGAGGCGGCGGTGCCCCAGTTCACGCTCGACGCCCACCGTCCCGTGGGGCTCTTCGACGTGCTGGGGGTGTCCTTCTCCACCGAGCTGGGCTACACGAACCTGCTCAACCTGCTGGACCTGTCAGGCCTGACCCTGCACGCCTCTGCCCGCAGCGAAGACGAGCCCATCGTCGTCGCGGGTGGCCACGCGGCGTTCAACCCTGAGCCCATCGCGGACTTCATCGACGTCGCAGTTCTGGGCGACGGGGAAGAGGCGTCGCTGCTCATCTCCGAGATCATCCGGGAATGGAAGGCCGAGGGGCGACCCGACGGTCGCGACGGCCTGCTGATGCGTCTGGCGATGACCGGCGCCTTCTATGTGCCCCGGTTCTATGACGTGGACTACCTCGACGACGGCCGCATTCAGCGCGTCGCCCCCAACCGGCCGGGTGTGCCGCACCAGGTGCGCAAGCACACGCTCATGGACCTCGACCAGTGGCCCTACCCGAAGAAGCCCATCGTCCCGATGGCCGAGACCGTGCACGAGCGCTACTCCGTCGAGATCTTCCGCGGCTGCACGCGCGGTTGCCGGTTCTGCCAGGCGGGCATGATCACGCGCCCGGTCCGGGAGCGAAACATCGAGACGATCGGCGCGATGGTCCAGGGCGGGCTGAAATCCACGGGGCTCGAGGAGATAGGCCTGCTGTCGCTGTCGTCGGCGGATCACTCCGAGATCGCGGAGGTCACCAAACAGCTGGCTGACCGGTACGAGGGCACCAACGTGTCCCTGTCGCTGCCGTCGACCCGCGTGGACGCGTTCAACATCGATCTCGCCAACGAGCTGAGCCGCAACGGGCGTCGCTCGGGGTTGACGTTCGCCCCCGAGGGTGGCTCCGAGCGGATGCGCAAGGTCATCAACAAGATGGTGACCGAGGACGACCTCATCAACACCGTCGCGGCGGCCTTCTCGTCGGGCTGGCGCCAGGTCAAGCTGTATTTCATGTGCGGGCTGCCGACCGAGACCGACGATGACGTGCTGGCGATCGCGCAGCTGGCCTCGCGGGTGATCGAGACCGGCCGTCAGGCCTCTGGGACACGCGACATCCGGTGCACCGTCTCCATCGGAGGGTTTGTGCCCAAGCCGCACACGCCCTTCCAGTGGGCGGCCCAGGCGAGCGCGGACACCATCGACCACCGGCTCATGCTGCTCAAGGACACCATCAAGCAGGACCGCCACTACGGCAAGGCGATCGGTCTGCGCTACCACGACGGGAAGCCAGGCATCATCGAGGGGCTCCTGTCCCGCGGCGATCGTCGGGTCGGCCGGATCATCGAACGCGTGTGGCGTGAGGGTGGCAAGTTCGACGGCTGGAGCGAGCACTTCAGCTACGAGCGCTGGACGACCGCCGCCAACGAGGAGCTCGCGCACTTCGGGATCGACCTCGACTGGTTCACCACCCGGGAGCGCGGGTACGAGGAGGTCCTTCCCTGGGATCACCTCGACGCAGGTCTGGACCGCGACTGGCTGTGGGAGGACTGGCAGGATGCGCTCGACGAGCGCGAGGTCGAGGACTGCCGTTGGACGCCGTGCTTCGACTGCGGAGTGTGTCCTCAGATGGACACGGCGATCCAGATCGGCCCCACAGGCAGGGTGCTGCTGCCGTTGACGGTGGTGAAACCGGACCTGGCATGACCGGTCATGCGGCGCCGGAGGGAAGAGCCCCGGGGTCCAGGGTTGCCAGAGAGGCCGTGGTCTCCGGCCGCGTTCAGGGTGTCGGATTCCGCTGGTCGGCGCGTGCTCAGGCCGAGCGCCTCGGTGTGTCGGGCCATGTCCGCAACCTCGCCGATGGGCGGGTCGAGGCGCAGTTCGAGGGCGATGCAGACGCCGTCGCGGCCTTCGAGGGGTGGCTCCGACACGGTCCGTCAGCGGCCCAAGTCGACCGGGTTGTGGCGGCCGACCGGGAGGTGACAGGAGCCCGGGGCTTCCGGATAGAGAGGTGAGCTCTCCAGGGCACTGGGCCGTCAGGGTCGGTGCTGCTCCAGGAATCGATCCACCACCGCGTGGAAGGCGGCGGGAGCGTCGCGCCTCACGCAGTGTCCGGCGTCGGGCACCTCGATCACGCTGACCAGCGGGTTGGCGATGAGTGACGCGTCCGGCAGCATCTCGCCGCCCACCGGCCCGACGATGAGCGTCGGTACCCGCAGGCCGTCGAACATCGTCTCCCATGCCGCATCACCGAGATACAACCCGTGGGCCAGGTAGCCACGGTCCACGCGTGCTTTCGCGGGGGCCCACGCCGCCAGCTCCGACTCGCTCCAAGGCGTCTCGGCACGCATCCGGGTGACCTCGGCTTCCGGATCCGCGGTGACGGCCTCGACGAACTCCAGTTGCCCTCGTGAGAAGGTTCGCGACGGGCGGTTCCGACCGCTGGGCTTGGCGGGATCCTCGAGGACCAGGGCCCGCACCAACTCGGGGTGCGACTGCGCCGACCTCGCGGCGACGAGCCCACCCAGCGAGTGCCCGACGACGATGGCGGGCTGGGCGAGTCCGCTCAGGACCTTGGACAGGTCGTCACGGAGGATGGCGGGGGAGTCGCCGTACTGATCCTCCGTGAATCGAGGGGACCGGCCGTGGCCGCGCTGATCGATCGAGATGATCTGCCACGTGTCGCGCCAGCGCTCGACCGCGTCGGGCCAACAGGTGCCGTCGTCGGTCAGCCCGTGGACCAGGACCAACGGGGGAGCGTCGGGGTTGCCATACCTGTGGACGTGGAGGTCGCTCATGGGTGTTCAATCTAATCCCCCACGAACGGGCCGGGCGCCGAACCGGGATAAGGTGGGCACCCGTGGGTGAACAACGCAAGATCGGCTTTGACCGCGACAAGTACCTAGCCCTCCAGTCCCAGCACATCGACGAGCGCCGCAAGCGCTTCGGCGGGAAGCTCTACCTGGAGTTCGGGGGAAAGCTCTTCGACGATCACCACGCCGCACGGGTGCTCCCCGGGTTCACGCCCGACAACAAGATCCAGATGCTACGCACAATCGCCGACGAGGTAGAGGTGGTCATCGCGATCAGTGCCCACGACCTGGCGAGCAACAAGGTCCGCGCCGACCTCGGCATTCCCTACGACTCGGACGTGTTGCGGCTCATCGACGAGTTCCGTTCCTACGGACTCTATGTCGGCAGCGTCGTCATCACCCAGATGACCGATGAGCACCGCCAGGCCCGCGCGTTCAAGCGCAAGCTCGAGCGCCTGGGCCTGAAGGTCTACCGTCACTATCCGATCAAGGGTTACCCCAACGACGTCGCGTTGATCGTCAGCGATCAGGGCTACGGCCGCAACGACTACATTGAGACGAGCCGCGACCTTGTCGTGGTGACCGCCCCCGGTCCGGGCAGCGGAAAGATGGCGACCTGCTTGTCCCAGCTCTACCACGACCACAGGCGGGGCATCCCGTCCGGCTACGCGAAGTACGAAACCTTCCCGATCTGGAACCTCCCGCTCGATCACCCGGTCAACCTGGCCTATGAGGCTGCGACGGCCGACCTCGACGACGTCAACATGATCGATCCGTATCACCTCGCCGCGTACGGCGAGCAGGTGGTCAACTACAACCGCGACGTCGAGATCTTCCCGGTGCTCAACCTGCTGTTCGAGCGACTGTTCGGATCGTCTCCCTACCGTTCCCCCACTGACATGGGGGTGAACATGGCCGGGGTCTGCATCTCCGACGACGAGGTGTGCAGGGAGGCGTCGAAGCAGGAGGTCATTCGCCGCTACTACAAGGCACTCGTCGAGGAGCGGCGCGACGAACTCGAGCCCACCCAGAGCAGCCGCATGGCGCTGACGATGAGCCAACTGGGCATCACGAAGGAAGACCGTCCGGTGGTCGGGCCAGCTCTTGCCGTCGAGGGGAAGACGAAAGCGCCCGCGGCGGCCATCCAGTTGGCGGACGGTCGCATCGTCACCGGCAAGACATCGCCGCTGCTCGGCGCGTCGTCGGCGATGCTGCTGGACGCTCTCAAGAGTCTGGCCGGCATCGACGACGCCGTGAGGCTGCTGGATCCCGAGACCATCGAACCCATCCAGACGCTCAAGACCACCCACCTGGGCAGCGCGAACCCGCGTCTGCACACCGACGAGGTGCTCATCGCGCTGTCGGTGAGTGCCCGCTTCGACGAGAACGCTCGGCGTGCCCTCGCCGAGCTCCGGCACCTGCGCGGCTGCGACGTCCACACCACCGTGATCCTCGGCCCTGTGGACGAGGCCATCTTCCGCAACCTCGGGGTGCAGGTGACGAGTGAACCGGTCTACCAGACCAAGAAGCTCTACCGGAAGCGCTGACCCCGATCCCTGAGCTTGTCGCCCCGATCCCTGAGCTTGTCACCCCGATCCCTGAGCTTGTCACCCCGATCCCTGAGCTTGTCGAAGGGTTACGGACGTGACGACGATCGCGCCGGATGGTCGGGAAGGCTCGATCATCCTCAGAGTCTCGTCGACCGGGTAGAAGCCCGCTCGACGGAGGGTCTCAGCCTGACGCGACGCTTAGAGGTGCCGTCGAGCGGTCCTCCAGACGGTTGAGGGTGATGGAACAGGCCCGATGACTACTCAACAGACGGGCCCTGGCCAGCTCAGGCGACGACGGGCAGGGATCAGGCCGGGAGTTGATCCTCGACCACCTGCGGCCGGCAGGCGTAGAGACCTGCGATGACCATGGGGACCGTGAGGCTGAGTTGCACGCTGATCGGCACCGTCCAGCCTCCTGTCACCGTGTGGAGGAGACCGAACGACAGCGGACCCAGCGACGCCAACGAGTAGCCCACCGATTGCGCGAAGCCGCTCAGCGCCGCCGTCGCCGTGGGAGTGCGGGCCCGGGTGCCGAAGAGGGCGAGCAGCAGCGGGAACGAGGCCGTGCCCAGCGCCAGCAACAGCGCCCACAGCGCAGGGAATCCGAGCGGATCCAGCATCAATCCGAGGTAGCCCGCGGCGAGGCACGCCACGATCGACAGGAACAGAATGCTGGGGTTGCGGGTCCGCGCCACGTAGGCAGGGATGAGGAAGGAGGGGATGATGCCCACCCCGGTGGCGATACCCAGCATGAGCCCGGCGTTGACCTCATCCATTCCAGCCGAGCGGTAGACCGACGGCAACCACCCGAAGATCGTGTACGCCTGGGCGGACTGGCAGCCGAACATGATCGCCAGCGCCCAGCCGAGTTTCGTCCGGGCGATCATGCGGAGGCTCACGTGACGGATGTCCCCGTGGTGTGGGGCCGGTCGATGCCGAGCCAGCGGCAGCCAGCACGCGAGGGCCACAGCGGCCGCGATCACGCCGGCCGTGAGCGAGGCCCGCCAGCCCCCCAACGCGTGCGCCAGAGGAACGGTCACCGAGCTGGCCAGCGTGACGCCGATCGTCATCGTCAGGGAGTAGAGCGCAGTCGCTAGGCCCACTCGATGGGGGTAGTGCTCCCGCACCAGGCTCGGCAGCAGGACGTTGGCCACCGCCATGCCCCCCAGCGCGAGGACCGACAGTCCGAGGAAGGCCACGCTGGAGGACGTCAGCAGTCGGGCGGCCTGGCCCAGGACGAGGGCGGCCAGGCTGAGCGCTATCGCAGTGTGGGCGCCGACGCGGCGCGCAAACCCAGGGGCCAGTGCCCCGAAGGCCGCGAAGCAGAGTGTTGGAAGCGACGTGAGCAGCCCCGCAGAGGTCCCGCTGAGGCCGATATCGCGCGAGATCTCCTGGAGCACCGGTCCGACGGACACGGCCACGGGCCTCAGGTTGAACGCGAGAGTGAGTAGCGCGACAAGCGGCCACCATCGCCGCAGAGCAACAAGCATCCGCCGCCGCCTTTCCTCAACCGCGCAAACCATACGCCAAAGGCGCTGGGGACGGCTCCGGCCGCTCCAACGACGGGGATCGGCGGCGGCGACCCGGCGCAGAGCCATCAGTAGACTCGCGCCGTGGGAAACAGACAGCCGCCCGTCCAGCAAGCGCCGCCTGCGCAGAAGCTCCGTCTCCGCTATGCCAAGCGCGGACCGGGCCGATTCACCTCGCACCGCGATTTCGGACGCGCACTCGAACGCGCTCTCCGGCGCGCGGAGATTCCCATGGCCTACTCGTCCGGGTTCTCGCCCCACCCTCGCATCTCCTACGCCAACGCCTCGCCGACGTCGGCCGCCTCCGAGGCCGAGTACGTGGAGCTGGGCCTGGCCGAGGTCTGCGACCCGGCGAAGGTGATGGGGGCCCTGAACGAGGTCCTGCCGCAGGGCTTCGTCGTGCTCGACGTGGCCGAGGCGCGCAAGGAGAGCCTGGGCGACCTGCTGGAGGCGTCGGACTGGATCATCTCGCTGCCCGGCGCGCCCGCAGGGGTGCTCGCCTCAGCAGTGAGCGCCCTGCTCGCCGCGGATGACTACACGGTGGAGCGCATGACCAAGAGCGGCATGAGGTCCTTCGATGTACGCAGCGCCATCCTGAGCCTTGACTGTGCGGACGACGAGACGCTCAGGCTCCGCGCGCGGCACCAGACGCCGCTGGTCCGACCCGATGACGTGGTCACCGCACTGCGCGGCATCGACGACCGCGTCCCGTCTCTGCCGCTGCTCACCAGGCTGGCACAGGGACCACTTACGGATGGGGAGATCGGCGACCCGCTGCGCTGACGCGCAGTGGAAAATGCGCGCGTTGTTGGCAAGATGTGCGAGAATAACGCTCAGGTCACGGCACCGCCGGTGCCACCCCTGGGGCAGTGAATCTGCACCGCGGCAAGTCTGCCGCGACTGTTCGCGCCACGGGAGGACCACAGTCTTAGTGCACAGCACGTCTGTGCCTGTCCGCGCATCAGCGCGTAAGGAGCCGCATGCTCGACAACGACACCACTGGCCCTGCCAGCGAGTCCGAATCCACCACCCCCACCCCGCGCCGTCGGCGACGGGCCGCCTCGCGCCCCGCAGGCGCTCCAGCACCCGTCACGGCGCCCGCGCAGTCCAGCCCCGCCGTGGACACCCAGACCGCCTCCGCTCCCGAGGAGCCACCCGCTCCCGCTGCCGAGGCGCCCGCCGCCCAGCCTGCGGCTGAGGTGCAGCCCGCCCCCTCCGAACAGTCTGAGAGCCCCGACCAGCAGGGCGAGAGCCCGGATCTGACCCCCAAGCGCCGTCGAGCCTCGACGCGGGCGGCGGGGGAGACCGACGGCCGCCGTCGACGGGTCAAGCAGGTGGACGGGACCACCCAGACAGCCGATGAGCCTGCCGAAAGAGCCCAACAGCCCCAACAGCCCGAGCAGACCGAGCAGGCCGCGGCCCCAGCTCAGGAGACCCCCAAGTCCCCGGAGAGCCCGAGCCCGCGCGCAAAGTCGATGCGGGTGCATCTCCTCGCCAAGGAGTTCGGGATCCCGAGCCGAGAACTGATCGCCAAGCTCAATGAGCTGGGCGAAGAGGTGCGGAGCGCCTCCGCCGTCCTCAAGGCACCCGTCGTCGAGCGAGTGCGTGCCGCGATGGCCGAGCCGACGTCGGAGCAGGAGCCGGAGGAGACCACCGCCGCGCCCGAGGAAGCCCAGGAGACGCCCGCGGCGCAAACCTCGGACACCCGGGCCGAGGACGCTCCTGCCCAGGAAGCCCCCAGCCAGGAAGCTGCAGCCCAAGAAGCTCCCGCTGAGCAGACCACGGAGGCGCAGCCGCGCCGACGTCGCCGGGCGGCGTCGCGACCCGCCGGTGCGCCGGCCCCTGTTCCCGAGGCGCTGGCCTCCCCATTCGCCCCGTCGACACCGGTCCAGTCGGAGCCCGCAGCCGATGTGGCGCCCGCCCAGCCGACGCCTGATCGGGACAGCGGGTCGACCGATGCGGAACCGCCGCAGGAGCGGCGCGCACAGGGTGAACAGCGTTCGCGCCGTCGCCGGGCTACGCGTCCCGCAGCCGCTCCCGAGCCCAGCGGCGAGGAGTCGGGTGACGACATCGCCGCCGCCCTCCGCGCCGCGGAGGAGGCAGCCGGCGCCCGTCGAGGCAACAAGGACGACAACCGCGACGATCCGTCCCGCGAGGAGCGCCTGGCTGCTCTCGCCGGTGCCATCGCCGGCACCGACGATGAAGAGTCCCGCCCCGACCAGCGCTCGGAGGACACGGACCGACCGGACGAGGATGACGACGAGAGCGATGAGTCGAGTGAGTCGGATTCGGCTGACGACGACCGTCCCAACCGTCGCCGTCGCCGCCGTGGCGGTCGCCGTCGTCGTCGGGGAGGCCGCGATGACGCCTCCGACGACGAGTCGGACGACTCGGACTCCGACTCCGACGAGTCCGACGACTCCAACGACGGCGAAACAGAGCAGAAGCGCGACGACAGCAGTGACGCCGAGCCAGAGTCCGACGACGACAACGGCGATGGTGATTCGGGCTCGACCCGCCGTCGTCGCCGTCGCCGGCGTCGCGAGAACGACGACTCGTCGTCGTCCTCCTCCGGCGATGAGGTAACCGGGATCGAGGGCTCCACCCGCATGGAGGCCAAGCGCCAGCGGCGCAAGGAATCCCGTGCCGCTGGTCGGCGCAGGGCGCCCATCCTGAGCGAGGCTGAATTCCTGGCCCGCCGTGAGTCCGTGGATCGCAAGCTGGTCATCCGCCAGTCGGAGGAGTACACGCAGCTCGCGGTCATCGAGGACAACATCCTCGTCGAGCACTACGTCGATAAGGCGTCGGCGGCATCGCTGATCGGCAACATCTACGTCGGCAAGGTGCAGAACGTGCTGCCGAGCATGGAGGCCGCGTTCATTGACATCGGCCGCGGCCGCAACGCCGTGCTCTACGCCGGTGAGGTGGACTGGGCCTCGTTCGGCGCCACGGGCGAGAACCGCAAGGTCGAGAACGTCCTGAAGTCTGGCCAGAGCGTGCTCGTCCAGGTGACCAAGGATCCGGTCGGCGCCAAGGGCGCCCGCCTCACCAGCCACATCTCGCTGCCCGGGCGCTACATCGTCTACTCGCCCGGTGGCCACCTGAGCGGAATCTCCCGCAAGCTCCCCGACGCCGAGCGCAACCGTCTGCGAAACGTGCTGGGCGGGCTGATCTCCGACGACGAGAGCGTCATCGTGCGCACCGCCGCGGAGGGCGCGAGCGAAGAGGAGCTGGTACGCGACGTCAACCGTCTCAAGGCTCAGTGGGAGATCATCGAGAAGAAATCGAAGACCGGCGGGGCGCCGCAGGCGCTCTACTCGGAGCCCGACCTGACGCTGCGAATCGTCCGCGATCTCTTCACCGAGGATTTCGCGTCGCTGGTGGTCCAGGGCGACGGTGGTCCCGAGGACGCCTACGACGCCATCTCGGCCTACGTGTCCCACGTGGCACCGCATCTCGCCGAACGGCTCGTCCGGTTCGAGCCACGTGAGGACGGGCGCGACGCCTTCGCCGAGTACAAGATCGACGACCAGATCGCCAAGGCTCTCGATCGCAAGGTGTTCCTGCCGTCCGGAGGCTCGTTGGTCATCGACCGCACCGAGGCGATGACCGTCATCGACGTCAACACGGGCAGGTTCACGGGCTCGGGTGGCAACCTCGAGGCCACGGTCACGAGCAACAACCTGGAGGCGGCCGAGGAGATCGTCCGACAGCTCAGGCTGCGCGATATCGGCGGGATCATCGTGATCGACTTCATCGACATGGTGCTGCCGAGCAACCGTGAGCTGCTGCTCAGGCGCCTGGTGGAGTGCCTCGGCCGCGACCGGACCCGCCACCAGGTGGCCGAGGTGACGAGCCTCGGGTTGGTCCAGCTGACGCGGAAGAAGATCGGGACCGGCCTCGCGGAAGCCTTCACGGAGCAGTGCGAGCACTGCAACGGTTTGGGCTACCAGCGCTTCGAGGAGCCTGTGGATTCGCAGGCACCCTCGGACGGTGGGGAGCGCAAGTCCTCCTCCCGCCGCCGTCGCAAGTGACCGGTTTGGTCAATCCCGCCGTCGCGGGTTAACATTGTGCGGTTGCCCGCTGCGGCGGGCAACCGCAATCGTAAATGAAACAAGGAGATTCCAGTGGCTGCCAAGTGTGATGTTTGCGCCAAGGGACCCGGCTTCGGTCACAACGTGCCCTGGTCGAAGAAGAAGACCAACCGTCGCTGGAACCCCAACATTCAGCGCGTGCGTGCCACCATCAACGGTGCCCCGCAACGCGTCAACGTGTGCACCTCCTGCCTCAAGGCTGGCAAGGTCTCGCGCTGACGAGAGATTCGTCCCGGAAACGGCGGCCCGCTCAGGCGGGCCGCCGTTTTCTTTTGCTCGACTCCTGATCGCCGCCGGCCGCAACGCCAACGGATTGCCGGAGACGCCAAGCGGCAATCCCGAACGCCGCCGAGACTCAGCGACGCCCGCGAGATCTCACGGGCGTCGCTGAGTCTCGCGGGCGGCACCGGAGGTCGGTTGGCGGTTCGTGTCCCAGGTTGGCGTTGGCTCCTGCCCGTTGGCGTCGCGGGGGGTTCGCGTTGGCGCCTCTCAGCCTTACCCGTTGGCGCCGCTCCTGCACCGGCTCGCGTCCAGCGGGAGATCGGTGGAGGCCTCGGGGCACCGGGCGATAACTCAAAGGCCATTGACTACGCCAGAACGCTCGTGTGAAGCTTGGCGCTTCTAGGAGGAGCGATGAAGCTGTCCGAGTGGTCGATGGTTGCAGCGGAGGTGCTCAACGAACCGTCTCCCCGACAGGCGCGGGTGCTCTTGGCCCACGCGCTGCTGAGGGGCTTCGGGGCACAGCAGGTGGCGCGGGTGCGCGTCGACGACGACGGCACGGCCAACTGGTACCTCGCAGGCGACGACGTCCCCCCGCCCGAGGCACTACCAACGGGGGCCGACGTCGAACGTCACCCCCTGCACCGGTTCCACGTGGGTGCCGGGGTCCGGACGCCGTCGCTGCTGACCGACGCGCTGGCGCAGGGATGGCGCTTCGAGCCGGACACCTGGGCGCTGATCGAACGCCTTCACCTGACCCTGCATCAGTTCTCGCTGCCCATCGAGTGGGGACGTCACTATGACGGATGGGTGCTGGTCTCCGACGAAGGATTCCACGCCCGGGCCGTCTCGATGGGAGAGCACCTGCAGGCTCTGATCGTCGGCCTTGACCGCCACATCCGCCTGCTGGCCGCCGCGGGCACCGAGGACGGGTCCGCGGTCGGCCTGACGGCCCGCGAGACTGTCGTCCTGCACCTCATGGCGCGGGGGCTGACGGCGACGTCCATCGGGGCGCGCCTGCGCATCTCTCCGCGGACCGTGCACAAGCATCAGGAACGCCTCTACCGAAAGCTGGGGGCGGTCGACAGGCTGTCTGCAGTGCTCCGCGCGCAGGAAGCCGGGGCGCTGCCCCCACAACACCCCGGCCCCCTGTCTGTCGAGGGCTACTCGAGCCCCTCCTGACACTCGGCGAGGTAACCGAAGAGAGCTCGGCCGAGGAGGTCGAAGTCAGCATCGGTCAGGTAGCTGTAGGGCTGTGGCGCTTTCCCCTTAGCGTAGGCGCCTGATCCTGTGACGGCCTTCCCGTGGATGAGCGGCTCCTGCGTGAGGTTCCGTTCCTTCATGAAGTCCGCCACCGCCTTGTCCGCGGCCCAGCCGCACACGTCCTGCAGCTCCTCGGGGATGAGGAATTGGCGGCCCATCTGACTGAGCGGGATCCAGGCGGTGCCGCCGGCGCGGTGATGGTGGTAGGCGGCGTCTGCCCACTCATTCTTGTAGCAGTGGTGAGCGGACGCGCTGCCAGCGGTTGCGACGATGATCCCGGCGGCGATGGCGCCCGCGATCGTGATTCTGGATAGGTGCATTGTCTTTCCCCCTTGTCAGACAGTGTGCCCCTGTGTGCACAGGCTCAACTGTTGCCGATCGCGACTGTGGGGTAAATACGCAGTGGTGCGTACCTGTCGGCGGCAGTGGGTAGGGTCATGGGCATGGCTTGGCGCTCACCGATCTACCGCGAACTCGGCCGCCGTCTCGTCGATGTCGTGGGTGGGAAGACCGCGAAGGAGTTCGAGAAGCTCGGCATCACCAGCGTCGACGATCTGGTGCGGCACGTCCCGCGTCGCTACATCGCAGGGTCCGAGAAATCCGACTTCACCGACCTCAAAGTGGGCGAAGACGCCGCCGTCGTGGCAGAGGTGCGCTACGCCGACTCAGCCCAGTCGGGAGGGCAGCTGCGCGTCAACGCCGTCATCACCGACGGCACCCACAACATGAGCATCACGCTGTTCGCGCCTCGCATCAAGGACCAGCGCAGCCGGCCGCGCGCCGAGGGCATGGTGCGTTACTGGCTGGGGCAGCTCCAGAAGGGGCGCCGTGGAATCTTCGTCGGCCGGGTGGGCGTGTTCCGCGACGAGATTCAGCTCTCGCACCCCGACTTCGTCATGTTGGACGGAGCTGAGTTGTCAGGTCAGGCGCGCACCGACCGCCAGCGCAGCAGGGCCGCGATGGGGCGCGCGGTGCAGCGGGATTCACTCGTCGGGCTGTATCCCGCTCACTCCAAGCTTCCGACCTGGGTGATCGCCGAATCCATCCAGATGGTGCTGCCCAATCTCAGCGGCGACACCCTGCCGGACTGGGTCGTGGACAGCGCGGGGGTGCTGCCCTTCGAGGAGGCGCTGACGGCCGTCCATGAGCCGACCGACCGTCGGCAGGCCACGGTCGGCATCCAGCGGCTGCGGTTCGACGAGGCGTTCGGCATCCAACTCGCGATGGCCCGCCGGCGCCGCGAACTGGCTGCCGAACCTGCCACGCCGCGCCCGCGTCGCGCCGATGGGCTGCTCGCCGCCTTCGACGGCACTCTGCCGTTCGTCCTGACCGCCGGGCAGCTCGAGGTGGGGGAGCGGATCTTCCGGGATCTGGCGGCAGAGACTCCTATGCATCGGCTCCTCCAGGGCGAGGTTGGGTCGGGCAAGACGCTGGTGGCCCTGCGTGCGATGCTCGCGGTGGTCGACGCGGGGGGCCAGGCCGTGCTGCTGGCTCCGACGGACGTGCTGGCGCGGCAGCACTACCTCACGATTTCGGGTCTGCTCGGAGAACTGGGGCAGGGCCGTCAACTGGGAGCCCACCCGGACGCCACCGGGGTGGTGCTCCTGACCGGCAGCCGGTCGGCGGCGGGCAAGCGGGAGGCGCTCGCCAGCATCGCCAGCGGCGATGCCGGCATCGTCATCGGCACGCACGCCCTGCTGAGCGACCCCGTCGCCTTCTTCGACCTCGGCCTCGTCGTGGTCGACGAACAGCACCGCTTCGGCGTCGAACAGCGGGCGGCGCTCGCCGCCAAGGCTGAACGGAAACCGCACACGCTCGTCATGACGGCCACCCCGATCCCGCGATCCATCGCCATGACGGTCTTCGGCGATCTGGAGGTCAGCGAACTGCGTGAGCGCCCCGCCGGGAGGGCCGCGGTCCAGACGGTGTTCGTCAACACCTCAACCCACCCGAGCTGGGTGGACCGGGCCTGGGAGCGAATCCGGGAGGAGGTGGCGGCTGGTCGGCAGGCGTTCGTCGTCTGCCCCGCAATCTCCGGCAAGCAGGTGGAGGGCGCCGCGGCGGCCGACGATGCGCAGCGGTCGCTGACCGCCGTCGAGGATCTGCTTCCCGAGCTCGAGGGCGGGCCATTGGCGGGGCTACGGTTGGGCGCGGTCCACGGACGGCAGGCCGCGGCGGATCGAGACGCGACCATGGCGGCCTTCGCGGCGGGCAGCCTCGACGTGCTTGTGGCCACCACCGTCATCGAGGTGGGCGTCGACGTGCCCAACGCGTCGGTGATGGTCGTAATGGACGCCGACCGCTACGGCCTGTCCCAGCTCCACCAGTTGCGCGGCCGTATCGGCCGCGGAGGTCACTCGGGCCTGTGTCTGCTCCTGGCCCCCGTCACCGACAACACCGATGCTGAGATCCGGCTGACCACCATGACCACGTCCAACGACGGGTTCGAACTGGCGGAGCTCGACCTTCGGCTGCGCCGCGAGGGCGACGTGCTGGGGGCCGCCCAGTCGGGCGCCGGCAGCCTGAAGCTCCTGCGCGCGCTCGACGACAAAGACCTCATTCTGAGCGCGAAGAAGCTCGCCGACCGGGTGATCGACGACGAGCGCTCCGCCAGCGATCCTCTGCTGGCGGACCTGCTCGCGAAGGCCGAGGAGATGGCGGCCGGAGATTGGATGGAGAAATCGTGACCAGGATCATCGCCGGCGCCGCCAAGGGGCGGCGGCTCACCACGCCGAAGTCGGACCTCACCCGACCCACCACGGACCGCACGCGCGAGGCGCTGTTCTCCGCGCTGACGAGTTGGTTCGATTCCGCCGACGCCGAGGCCCACCGCCAGCTCGAGGGGGTCGCGGTGCTTGACCTGTACGCCGGGTCGGGGGCGGTGGGACTCGAAGCCGCCAGCCGAGGCGCTGGCCCGGTGCTGCTCGTCGAACACGACCGGCCGACGGCTAGGCTCATTCAGACCAACGCGAAGTCGACCGGGTTGTCGGTGGAGGTGCGAGCGGCGAAGGCCGAGGCTGTGGCCGCGGAACCGGGGGATGCCTTCGACTTCATCTTCCTGGACCCGCCCTACGGGGCCTCGACCGACGTCGTGGACACGCTGCTCATGTCCTTGGCCGAGGGTCGGCTGGCACCCCGCGGACTGGTGGTGGTGGAACGCTCGTCCCGCGACCGGGCGCCGGCGTGGCCCGCCGCCTACACGGAGGTGTGGGATCGCCGCTACGGTGAGACCACGCTCCACTTCGGAGCGGTGGAGTAGGAGCGTCCATGAAGGTGTTGTGCCCAGGGTCCTTTGACCCGATCACCGTCGGCCACCTCGACATCATCGAGCGCGCTCACGCGTTGTTCGGCCAGGTGGTCATCGCGATCGGCAACAACTCCCAGAAGAAGTACATGTTCAGCTTCGACGAACGGGTGGAACTTGTCCGGGGCGCCACCAGGGACCTCCCTGGGGTCACGGTGGAGCCGATGACCGGTCTGCTCGTCGACTTCTGCCACGCGCGCGGGATTCCCGCCGTCGTCAAGGGGTTGCGCTTCGGGGCCGACTTCGACTTCGAGCTCCAGATGGCCCACATGAACCGCGACATGGGCGAGATCGAGACGGTCCTGCTTCCCGCGGCCAAGGATCAGGTCACGTTGTCGTCGACGATCATCCGCCAGGTCATCAACCTCGGCGGCGACGTCACTGAGTACGTCCCCGCCAACGTCCTGGCAGCCGTCGCCGCCCGCAGGGAGTCCGAGAGGAACGCCTCCCGTCCGTGACGCCGACCGCGAGCGCGGTGTGCCCGTCGGACTCACCCGACGATTTGGGAAGCGCGCGTGGCACCGGGTAAAGTTGGCGGTCGGTCATGACGAGGTCATGGACGGCTTACGAAGGGATTCCGACGTGTCACCCGTGCATCACCAGCCAGATCGCCGCTCGCCTCTTGTTTTCGAGATGCACGAGTTGGCGCGCCAGGCGGGAACGATGAAGCAGGTGACGACGACGGTGCCTGCGCCAGCCGACCTTGGCAACGAAGTGATCGGGGTACCACAGGATTCCGACATCGAGCTTGATCTCAGGTTCGAAGCGGTGACCGAAGGCGTCCTGGTGACGGGAACAGCAACCGTGCAACTGCGCGGCCAATGCGCCCGCTGCCTGGACGACATCGAGGACGAGGAGTCCTTCGATGTGCAGGAGCTGTACTTCTATCCCGGCAGGGAGATCGAAGACGACGAGGCTCAGATTGTCGAAGAGATGATCGATCTCGACGAGGCACTGCGCGACGCTGTGGTGCTCGAGTTGCCGTTCACGCCACTGTGCGAGGAAGATTGTCTGGGGCTCTGCCCCCAATGCGGGTTCAACCGCAACGACGATCCCGACCACACCCACGAGCAGCAGATCGACCCGCGTTGGTCGAAGCTGAGCGGGCTGACCGGGGACACCCAGGACTGAAGGCAGGCCCCACCTAGGGCCTGTTGTTATGAAGGAGAAGACCAATGGCCGTTCCGAAGCGGAAGATGTCGCGCAGCAACACCCGTTCGCGCCGTGCGCAGTGGAAGACGACCGTCGTCCCCACCGTCGTGTGCGCGAACCCCGCCTGCCGTGAGCCGCACCTGCAGCACACCGCTTGCCCGAGCTGCGGCCAGTACGGCCCGCGCGGCGCACGCCGCCAGGTCGTCGAGGCCTGAGCCGCACTCAGCCCGCGGGTAGCGGGGTGAGCAGGCTAACCGAGCAACTGGAACAGCTGGGCATCGAAGTCGATGCCCAGCTGTTCGAGTTGTCTTTTACGCACCGTAGCTATGCGTACGAGAACGGTGGCGTCCCGTCCAACGAGCGGTTGGAGTTCCTCGGCGATGCCGTCTTGCAGATCGTCGTCACCGAACACATCTTCCGCACCTACCCGGATCTGGCGGAGGGACAACTGGCGAAGCTTCGTGCCAGCGTCGTCAGCGCGGTCGCGCTCGCCGAGGTGGCCCGCAGCCTCGATCTGGGCAGCCTCCTTCTGCTCGGCAAGGGCGAGTTGACCACCGGAGGCCGCGACAAGACCTCCATCCTCGCCGACACCTTCGAGGCCGTGATCGGAGCCATCCACCTGAGCTGTGGACCAGACGCCTCATCCCGGTTCATCCACGCGCTCTTCGACCCGCTCATCGCGTCGGCGGAGCACCGGGGCGACTACACCGATCACAAGACGGCGCTGCAGGAGATCTGCGCCCAGCGCGGATGGTCACCGCCGCGTTACGAGATCACCGGCACCGGCCCCGACCACCAACGGGTGTTCACCGCGACCGTCGTCCTGGATGAACGACCGTTCGGATCAGGTTCCGCGCCCAGCAAGAAGCAGGCCGAGCAGATCGCCGCCCGTGCGGCCTTCCGGGAGCTCAGCGGTGCCGGAACTCCCTGAGGTCGAGGTCGTCCGTCGCGGACTCGCCGCCCACACCGTGGGTCGCCGGATCGAGCGGGTCACGGTCCTGCATCCACGCCCGGTCCGCAGCCACCCAGCCGGACCGGACGGATTCGTCGCCGACCTCGCCGGGAGGGCGGTCGACGACGTCCGACGCCGAGGCAAGTACCTCTGGTTGGCGCTCGGCGACGACGCCCTCGTTGTCCATCTGGGCATGAGCGGACAGTTCCGGCTGGGCCACGCCACCGACGATCTGGTCCGCAACACCAGAGTGCTGTTCGACCTCGACGACGGACGTCAGCTGAGGTTCGTGGACCAACGTATGTTCGGCGGATTGCAGTATTCCCCGGGTACCGCCGCGTGTCCGGTACCGCACATCGCGCTCGACCCCTTCGATCCTGAGTTTGACGAGCGTGCCGTCGCCGCCCGGCTGCGCACCCGCCGTACCGGAGTCAAGCGCGCGTTGCTCGACCAGTCACTCGTCTCGGGCATCGGCAACATCTACGCGGACGAGTCGCTGTGGCGGACCCGCGTCCATTACGAGCATCCGTCCGACGAACTCGGGCCGCGGAAGGCCGTCGAGCTGATCCGCACAGCGCGCGACGTCATGGATGAGGCGCTGCAACAGGGGGGAACGTCCTTCGACTCCCTCTACGTCAACGTCAACGGCGAGTCCGGCTACTTCGGACGGGCGCTGACGGCCTATGGTCGGGAGGGTGAGCCATGCCAGCGTTGCGGCACCCCGATTGTTCGTCGTGCCTTCATGAACCGGAGCAGCTTCCTGTGCCCCCGTTGTCAGCGCCTCCCTGGGCGACGCGGATGAGGGCGCTCTTCGACCGCTACGGCAAGACGCTCGGCCAGTTCATCAAGTTCGCCTTCGTCGGCGGGTCCGGAGTGCTGGTCAACATGCTGGTGCTGGTGATCATGAACAAGCTCAACGGCGGTTCGCAGAACGCCCAGAACATCATCTGGTCCATTCCCAACACGCCCTACAACGTCCGGTTCACCGCCATCGGCTGGATCGTGCCATTCCTCGTCGCCAACCTCTGGAACTTTCAGCTCAACCGCTGGTGGACCTTCAAGTCGAGCAAGCACGCGGGCTGGTGGCGCGAGTTCTGGCCGTTCCTCGCCGTCGGTTCGGTGGCCGCCGCCGTGGGTCTGGCACTCAAGCTGCTGATGACGAATCCAACAAGTCCGCTGTATCTGCCGGAGCCCTATTTCAACGAGGCCCGGGGACTCCAATCGCGCGAGTACTGGTCGCAGCTCATCGCGATCATGCTGACGCTGCCGATCAATTTCCTCGTCAACAAGTTCTGGACGTTCCGCGCCATCCGGGGACGCAGGCTCACAGCGTCCGTTCCGCCCGGGGTGGCCGGTTAGCCATGTACCTCAAGCAGTTGACGCTGCGCGGCTTCAAGTCCTTCGCCTCGGCCACGACGCTGATCTTCGAGCCGGGTATCACCTGTGTCGTCGGGCCCAACGGGTCGGGCAAATCGAACGTCGTCGATGCGCTGAGCTGGGTGATGGGGGAGCAGGGCGCGAAATCCCTTCGGGGCGGTAAGATGGAAGACGTCATCTTCGCCGGCACCGCGAAGCGTGCGCCTCTCGGCCGCGCCGAGGTGGAGCTGACGATCGACAATTCCGACGGCGCTCTGCCGATCGAGTACGCGGAAGTGACGATCACCCGCACCATGTTCCGCAGCGGGGGATCCGAGTACGCCATCAACGGAAGCCCTGCCCGTCTGCTCGACGTCCAAGAGCTGCTGAGCGACTCCGGGATCGGGCGCGAGATGCACGTCATCGTCGGCCAGGGTCAGCTCGACGCCATCCTGCAAGCCACACCGGAGTCCCGACGTGGCTTCATCGAGGAGGCGGCCGGGGTACTCAAGCACCGCAAGCGAAAAGAGAAGGCGCTGCGGAAGCTCGAGGCCACCAAGGCGAACCTCGAGCGTCTGGGCGACCTGGTGGGGGAGCTGCAGCGCCAGCTCAAGCCGCTGGGACGCCAGGCTCAGGCTGCCCGCAAGGCGGCCGTGATCCAGGCCGAGCTGCGCGATGCCAAGGCACGCCTACTCGCCGACGACCTGGCCGCAGCCCAGGCCAAGCTGGCCGCGGAACTGGCCGACGAGGCCGCCGCGCTGGAGCTGCGTGGGCGCGCGGAACGAGCCGTCGAAGAAGCACTGGCCGCAGAAGAGGCCGCCGAACGTAGGCTGCGTGCCGCGTCCGCCGAGTTCAATGCGGCCCAGGAGCAGTGGTACGCCCTCGCGGCTCTCCGTGAGCGGGTGACCACGACGATGTCGATCTCCGCCGAGCGGATGCGCGCCGGGGACAACCAGCCGGTTCTCGATGTGGGCGGACGCGACCCCGAGGCGCTCGAGGCGGAGGCGGCCACCATTCGCGCCCGCGAGCAGGAGCTGCGTCGCGACGTGGAGGCGGCGAACGCAGCCCTCACCGACGCGTCCCTGCGTCGAAGCGGTGCCGAGCAGGCGCATTCGGCGGCGGAACAGGCCTACAGCGCTGCGCTGCGGGCCATCGCGGATCGCCGCGAGGGGCTGGCCCGCCTCACCGGGCGCGTCAACTCGATCAGGTCGCGCCTCGAGGCGTCCGACGAGGAGATCCAGAGACTCGGGGCGCGGCGTGACGAAGCTCTCGCGAGGGCGGAGGAGTCCGCGCGCCGGTACCACCAGACCGAGTCGTCGCTGGCAGGGCTGGGCGCCTCGGAATCCGACCTGGACGAGGATTACGAGAAGGCCGCCGCCCTCGTCGAAACGCTGGAGGCCGACGCCGCACAGCTGAGGCACCGCGAGGCTGAGATCGGCCGACGTCGCGCAGGCCTTGAGGCCCGGGTCGAGGCGTTGCGGCTGCTCACCGAGCGTCGAGACGGCTCTGCGGATCTGCTCGACCGCGGCGATGCCCTGGGGCGCCTCGGCGACCTGATCTCGGTGGAGCCCGGGTGGGAGGCCGCCGTGTCAGCTGCGCTGCGGGGTATGGCGGAAGCCGTCGTCGTACAGGGCCTCGACGGCGCCGTCGACGCCACCAGGTTCCTGGCGGACGGAGAACGAGGGCGCGCTCCGCTGGTGATCGCGGGGACTCCTGCGGCGGAGACGCCGGACTTCCCGCCCGCGTCGGTGCGCGGACTCGTCGACGGACCTCCGTCCATCAGCGGCGCTCTCGACGCCCTGCTGGCCGGTGCCGTCGCGGTCGAGACGGCCGACGATGCGGTCAGTGCGGTGAGTAGCGACCCCAGTCTGCTTGCGGTCACCCGCGCCGGGGACCTGTACTCCGCGTGGATGGCTGAGGGCGGCTCGGCAGCGCAACCGTCGCTGCTGGAAGTGCATGCGGAGTTGGCGGAAGCGGAACGCGCGCTGGCGGAGGCCGGGCACGAGCTCGACCAGCTGAAGTTCGCCGCCGAGCAGGTGCGCGGCTCGCTGGAGGAAGCGACCCGGGCTGAGGAGACGGCGCTCGCCCAGCTTCATGACTCCGACGCCCAACTCGCCGCGGTCGCCGAGCAGCTCAACTCCTTCCGGCAGGGCCAAGCCTCCGCCACCAGAGAGGCCGAGCGGCTGGCCGAGGCCATGGACGCGGCTCGCGCGGCACGCACGCGCGACGAGGAGCAGCTGGAGGAGCTTACGGCCCGACTCGCAGCCGCCTCGGCCGAGGGAGACCTGGAGGAGCCCGATCCCGCTGAACGCGACGCCAAGGCGGGAGAAGCGAGGAGGGCACGTCAGGCCGAGATGGACGCGCGGCTGGCCCTGCGCACCGCGGAGGAACAGGTCAAGGCGATCGCCGGCCGAGCCGACTCCCTACAGCGAGCCGCCGCCAGCGAGCGCCAGTCCCGGGCGAAGGCGCGGGCGCGGGCCGAGCAGCTAAGGCGCGAGGCTGACGTCGCACGCGTAGTGAACACCGCGGCCCAGACGCTGGCCGAGTACGTGGAGGCCGCGCGGCAACGGGCAGCGGCTCAGCGGGACGCCGCTGAGCAGGCGCGCCGTACGGCTGAGTCGGGCACCACCCAGGCCCGGCATGCGACCAAGGCAGCCTCCGCCCGGCTCGACGAGATCGTCCGCGGCGCCCATCGCGACGAGATGGTGCGGATCGAGCACAAGATGCGCATCGAGCAGCTCAGCGACAAGGCGCTGAGCGAACTCGGGCTCGAACCCGACCAGCTTGTGGCCGAGTACGGCCCCGACCAGCCGGTGCCTGTGATCACGAGGCCGGACGGCACAGCGCTCACCGACGACGACCAACCCGAGCCCGTCCCCTATGACCGGGAGAAGCAGACCAGCCGACTCCGGGCGGCCGAGCGCAACCTCGCCGTTCTGGGGCGGGTCAACCCCCTCGCCCTCGAGGAGTTCGAGGCGATGACGGCACGGCATCAGTTCCTGGCCGAACAACTCGATGACCTGAAACAGACCCGTGCAGACCTCATCGAGATCGTCGACCAGGTGGACAAGCGGGTTCAGGAGGTGTTCGAGGCGGCGTACCGGGACGTTGAGAAGAGCTTCCACGAGGTTTTCGCCCGCCTCTTCCCCGGCGGTGAGGGTCGGCTGGTGCTGACCGAGCCCGGTGATTGGCTGACGACCGGCGTCGACGTCGAGGCCCGGCCCGCGGGGAAGCAGATCAAGCGGCTGTCGCTGCTCTCGGGCGGTGAGCGGTCGCTCGTGGCGGTGGCCTTCCTCGTCTCGCTGTTCATCGCGCGTCCGAGCCCGTTCTACATTCTCGATGAGGTGGAGGCCGCCCTCGACGACGCCAACCTCGGCCGCCTTCTCGGCATCTACGAGGAACTGCGCGCCTCCTCCCAGCTGCTCATCATCACCCACCAGAAGCGCACGATGGAGATCGCCGACTCGCTCTACGGGGTCAGCATGCGCGGCGACGGCATCTCGACCGTGGTGAGCCAGCGCCTTCACACCGACTGATCTTCTGCAAGGTCCCTGAGCTTGTCCTTCGGTGGTCCCTGAGCTTGTCGTCCGTGGTCCCTGAGCTTGTCGAAGGGTTACGGCCGTGGCCGTGGTCGCCGCCCTTGTGGTCGGGGGAGGTGGTGGGTGGCGGGGTCGTGACCCTTCGACGGACGTTCCTCGCGCTGAGCGCTCGTCACTGCTCAGGGGTCAAGGTCCCTGAGCTTGTCGTCCGTGGTCCCTGAGCTTGTCGAAGGGTTACGGCCGTGGCCGTGGTCGCTGCCCTTGTGGTCGGGGGCGGCGGGAGGGTGCGGGGTCGTTACCCTTCGACGGACGTTCCTCGCGCTGAGCGCTCGTCACTGCTCAGGGACCGCCCTTCGACGGACGCTCGCTCGTTCCTCGCGAGCTGCTCAGGGACCACCCTTCGACGGACGTCCCTCAGAATCCCGCCGCTGGGTCGACCGTAACCGCTGTGAGGGCTTCGCTTCAGCATCGCTAGGATGACCGCGTGGATTGGTTGTTCTGGGTCATCATCGCCGTCATCGGTGCCGCGATCGTCATCGCCGGCGTCGTCGTATACGCCGACGGCCGTCGGCAGCGACTCGAGGGGGCGGAGAAGCAGGAGCTCGAGCAGCCCCCGACCGAGGAACCGCCCGCTGAGCGTGCCGAGGAACCCGTCGCGGATCGTGCGCCGGGACCGCGCCTGGACGAGCCCGAGGCGCCATCGAACAGATTGGCCCGCCTCCGGCGCCGGCTCTCGGGGAGCAACAACGCACTGGCCCGCGCTCTTGCTGACCTGCTTTCGGTCGACCGCATTGACGCGGACACCTGGGACGACTTCGAGACCACGCTCATCACCTCCGACTTGGGCGTCGGCCCCACGACCGAGCTCACCGACGCGTTGCGCCGCCGGCTCGCCGTCGACGGTGTCG
Organism: Tessaracoccus flavus; assembly: GCF_001997295.1. Lineage (NCBI taxonomy): Bacteria > Bacillati > Actinomycetota > Actinomycetes > Propionibacteriales > Propionibacteriaceae > Tessaracoccus > Tessaracoccus flavus. The sequence goes on along the minus strand of NZ_CP019605.1, from coordinate 1,860,210 downwards.
CTGATCCCGCGCAGGCGCGCCAGGTGCTGCACGAGGAGCTCCTGAAGCTGGTTGATCCCACGCTCGACCGTTCGCTCAACCTCACGCCGACCCGCGACGGCGACCCTGCCGTCGTCCTCGTGGTGGGCGTCAACGGCACTGGGAAGACCACCACCGTCGGGAAGCTGGCCAGGGTGCTCGTAGCCGAGGGACGCAGCGTCGTGCTGGGTGCCGCGGACACGTTCCGCGCGGCGGCGGCCGAACAACTGACGACCTGGGGCGAGCGGGTCGGTGTCGAGACCGTTCGCGGCGAGGAGGGCGCCGACCCGGCCTCAGTCGCGTTCGAAGCCGTGGCGAAGGGTGCCGCAGAGGGCACCGATGTTGTCATCGTCGACACCGCCGGACGCCTGCACACCAAGACCGGTCTGATGGACGAGCTCGGCAAGGTCAAGCGCGTCATCGAGAAGAAGGCACCGGTGAGCGAGGTGCTCCTCGTCCTCGACGCGACGACGGGGCAAAACGGCATGACCCAGGCACGCATCTTCGCCGAGGTGGTCGACGTCACCGGCATCGTGCTGACCAAGCTCGACGGCTCCGCCAAGGGCGGCATCGTCATCCAGGTGCAGCGCGAGCTGGGCGTCCCCGTGAAGCTGGTCGGCCTCGGGGAGGGAGTCGACGATCTGGCACCGTTCGAGGCCGAGGGCTTCGTCCAGGGCATCCTCGGGGAGTAGGAACTCAATGCTGGCGTAGGCGCCAGCCACCGACGACCAGCAGCAGGGCTGCCAGTGCGAGGAGATACACCAAGGACAGGGTCGGGGGCCAGGGAGGCGTAACCGTCTCATAGACGCTGACGCCACTGAAGTGCCAGCATCGTGGGGAAGTCCGGATCTGGCAAGTCAACCCTGGGCAGGGTGCTCTGCGGCCTGATCGAGCCAACCGAAGGCGAGATTCGCTACGAGGGCCTTGCGAAGGTCGACTACAGCCGAGAGCACTTCTACAGCCACGTCGGCTACGTTCCGCAAGAAGTGCACCTCCTCAACCGGACCATCCTCGAGAACATCACTATGAGCAGCACGGAACTGGGGGAGGATGACGCCCGTCGCGCTGCCACCGAGGCCATGGTGGGCGCCGACATCCAGGCGCTGCCCATGGGTTACCAGACGCTCGTCGCTGAGATGGGTGGCAACTTTTCAGGTGGCCAACGGCAGCGAATCGCGCTGGCGCGTGCCCTCGTCCGACAGCCGAAGGTGCTGGTGCTCGACGAAGCGACCAGCTCCTTGGACACACACAACGAATCGCGTATCGCGTCGATGCTGCGGGAGAAGTCCTGCACCGTCATCGTCATCGCGCACCGCATGTCCACGGTGGTCGATGCGGATCGAATCTACGTGATGGAGGATGGCGAAATCATGGAGAGCGGTTCGCACGACGAGTTGCTGATGTCAGGTCCTCGCTACCGGGATCTGTTCGCATCCTCGCTCGCGGTTCGTCACTAACCCGACGGCCAACTGGCCTGTCGGATGTGTCCGAAGGTTAGGTTGTCGTGGCTAATGGACCATGCCGTCGCCCCATGCCATCCGGGAAGAATCACTGTCATGGACGTGATGGGGCGCTACGAAACCGTAGCCACACAGCTCGCTGAGCAGATGTGCAGCGACGGCTCGGAGACCGCACCGGAGAAGCTGCAGATCCTCACCCGGCTGCTCGCGGCACGTGGGGATGGCAGCCCACCCTGGCTCCAGGAGCTGGAGGCTGCAACCGTGGTGCGCGCCCTGTCGACGGGGCTCGACTGGGCACAGATCGCTAGCGCCGCGCCTTCGTACCAGCTGCCTAAGGACCCACATGTCATGGGGGCGCTGGCCTGTCTCCACTTCAGCGGCGGCGAGTGCTCGCCGAGGCTGGTCAGGAGTGCGCTGGGCCACGCTGCCGACATGCCCAGCCTCCAACGCCGGCTGATCGACGGAGGGTGGATCCGGATCAGGCGCGGCGCCGACCCGCGAGGGGGAATGGCCACTCGCTGGGTGCTCCCGCTGGACAGGGCGGCTGCAGCTCAGGCGGCAGCTCAGCTCGTCGTCCCGACGGCGACAGCTGACCGGAAGCCGGCGCTGCCCCTGAGTGGCAGCCCTTCCGCGCTGCGTCAGGCCATGATTCGTTTCGGTCGAGATGGTGGAGACCCCCACCAGGTGATCGATCTGTTGGTCCCCGCAGCCGCATCCGGTGATGCTCGGGCCCTGCGGTCCGTGCTGGGGAGGAGCCTTGCGGTCAACCAGTCGGCTGCACTGCAGAACACGGTGCGTGCCGGTATTGCATTTCTCTCGCTGACCCTTGGCGAGCGCGATGCGGCCGAGGCTGCGTGGCCGCAGCAGGCGCGGCAGACCCAGCCTGGGGCGTTCCTCCCGGCGGTGGTCTCAGCGCTCTTCGAACCCCATCAGGAATTCCTGATTGACCGAGTCGATGAGCTGCGAACTCTGTCCTCCTCCACCAGCGAGCACCTCGTCGTCGCGTGGGCATCGCTGCAGTTGGCACTAGGTGCCAGCGAACGAGGTTCACTGGCGGAGGCCGAAGCCTTGTGCGAGTCTGCCCGATGGGTGGCGCTGGCCCTAGAAGAGCCCTACCTCATGGCTCGAAGCGACCTCGTGGAAGCAGTCATCGCGCTGACGCGAGCCGATGATGCCCAGGCCACCGAGCGAATTGCGTCGGCCACGAGGACGCTGAGTGGTGCCGGGACGCGCACCGCTCTCGTGGCCCTCCTGGACACGCTTGGCAAGACAAGATCACGCCAAGGAAGGTTGCAAGCGAAGGCCCTATTGATTGGTTGGATGACCGCCCACTGGCACAGTCTCAGCGCCCGGGAATGGGCGATGCTCCCGCATCCAGAGGAACTGCCTCTAGACGAACAACAACGGCTTTGGGCGCACGGTGCAGCTACCACGCTGAACCAATTGGTAGGGCAGGGCCTGAGCGGCCCTCGTCGCTTGCCGAAGCTCACCCCGCGTGAGTCGGAGGTGTCTCACCTCGTCAGCACGGGGATGACCAACGATCAGATCGCCCGACGGCTGGGATTGTCACGCCGGACCGTGGTCAATCACCTCTGCAGCGTGATGCGCAAGCTCGATTGCGCCACCCGAGTCCAAGTTGCCATACACGTCAGCCAGCTCTCGCTAGCCAAAAGATAACCGTCAAAAGGTGGACGGTTTCAAGCAAAGAGCAAACCCACGGCCGATGCCCCAAGAACCTCCAGAAAGGAAAGATTGAACCATGATCGAAACTCGGAACTTGACCAAGCGATACGGCTCAAAGACCGTAGTCGACAACCTTTCGGTCCAGATTCAGCCCGGCGTGGTGACTGGATTCCTCGGCCCTAACGGGGCCGGAAAGTCCACCACCATGCGGATGCTGCTGGGCCTCGAACGACCCACATCTGGGACCGCCCTCATCGACGGAGTGCCCTACCGCACCCTCAAGCGGCCGCTCACCACCGTCGGAGCGCTGCTCGACGCCGGCTGGGTGCACCCCAAGCGGTCTGCCCGGGATCACCTGCGCTGGGTGGCTGCCTCCAACAGGATCGACACCGCGCGCGTGGACGAGATCCTTGAGATCGTTGGGCTGCGTGAAGCAGCCCGCCGCAAGGCTGGCGAGTTCTCGCTCGGCATGCGACAGCGGCTCGGGCTCGCTACCGCGATGCTAGGAGATCCCCAGCACTACATCCTAGACGAGCCCGTCAACGGACTTGACCCCGAAGGTATCCACTGGATTCGGCAGGTGATGCGCCGCCTAGCTGACCAGGGCAAAACGGTCCTCGTGTCTAGTCACCTTCTCTCGGAAATGTCCCAGACGGCCGACAACCTCATCGTGATTGCTCAGGGTCGGCTGCTGGCCGACACCACTGTGGAGGCATTCGTCGCAGCCCAGGGCGCGGGCAAGATCCGGGTCAGGGCACGTCGTCTCGACGAGCTCGCCGCGGCGCTGAGGCACCGAGGCGCAGAGGTGATTGTGCGTGACTCGGCCCAGGACCGGTGCCTAGCGGTCACGGGCCTCTCGATCGAAGAGGTCGCGGATGTGGCAGGCGACTACGGCGTGCTCGAGTTGGGACAGGAACGCGTCTCGCTTGAAGACGCCTTTATTGAGATGACCCGCGACGGCGTTGAGTACGCCGGCTCCGTGGGAAGGAAGTGAGGATTCCGATGACCGCCGCTATCAGCGCTGAACAGCGTAAATACTTCTCTACCTCTGGATGGATCATTGGGCTGCTGTGCCTGCTGGCCTTCGGCATGGTCATGCCGGTCGGCAACGCCATCAGTGTCAATGCCAACACCCAGGGAACAGTGTCCAACGTGGCCGGCCTCGGGGGAGTCGCGGATTTTGGCTTGATGGTCCTCATGGTGATCGCTGCGACCAGCGTCACCCAGGAGTACCGCTTTGGCACCGCCAACGCGAGCTTCCTCGGGCTCCCAGGCCGAGTGCACTGGCTCGCGGCCAAGGCCACCCTCATGGCGGTGATCGCCGCGCTGTCCGCCACGGTCTTGGCAGTGCTCGGTGTGGTGGCCGTCAGCTTGATCGCCGCTCCGTACAAGCAGGACGGTGTCAGCCTCGTCGCCGCGCTGCCTCAGATTGGGATGGCTGCGTTGACGTCGGCCGTCATGGCCGTACTGGCTGTTGGGGTGGGCGCCCTAGTGCGCAGCACGGCCTTCGCCGTCGCACTCATCGTGCTGTGGCCCACCGTCGTGGAGCTTCTTCTAGCGAAGCTGCCTGGGCTGTCTGAGCACACACCCAAGTTCCTGCTGTGGGCAAACGCTGGCTACGCCATGACCGGACGAGACATGGGCACCGAGTTCCTGTGGGGACCCGGGGGCGCCGTCGCCTATCTAGCGGTGATCGCGGCAGTCGTCTTCGTGGCTGGCGCGGTCGTGACCAAGTCAGTGACTCCTTCGGACTGAGGTCGCAGGAGAAGGCCCCGACGCGCTGCGCGCGTCGGGGCCTTCGTCGTGTCTGACTAGAGACCGGTGATGGGGTCTAACTCTGTCGGGTCGACGATGCCCAGTTGGACCGCGCGCATCAGAATCTGCGTGCGTGACTTCAGGCCCAGCTTGTCGCCGATATGTGAGAGGTACTGCTTCACGGACCCTTCAGACACGAACATCTTCTGTCCGATTTGTTGGTTGGTTAGGCCCTGGGCCAGCCATGTCAGCAGTTCTCGTTCCCGTGGCGCCAGACCGGGATCTGGCAGCGCAGGGCGTTCGCGAACCGCGCTGTCAACGACGTCGCGGACCAGTTCCCGCCGCACTGCGGACGACAGTGGCATCTCGCCGTCCAGCGCTTGCTCGACGGCCGCCAGCAGAGCTGGACCGCCGGCGTCCTTGAGGAGGTATCCGGCTGCGCCGGCGCGCAGTGCCGCCACAATGTAATCGCGAGTGCCAAACGTTGTGAGTGCGACGATGCAGGCCGTCGGGTCTGCTTGGCAGATCTCACCGATTGCCTCGACGCCCGATTTGTCGGGCATCTGGAGGTCCATGAGAGTGATGTCGGGCTTCAGCTCGCGGTGCAGCGAAACAGCCTCGTTCCCGTCTCGGGCCTCGCCTACCACCTCAAGGGTGTCGTGCCGCGAGAAAAACATCCGGTACGCCTCGCGCACCATGGGGTCGTCGTCGGCGACGAGTATTCGACGGGTCACGCGGCCACGATAGTCGGCGGTCCTGTCGCAAATGGGTCGCCGTCCGTTACCCGGGCATTGGCCGAACGGCAATGTTGATGACCTCCTGCCTTCGCTTGAATTGAGGTATCTCGAAGCACCCGCGCCTCGATGCACTCCAACGAAGGATTTGATTCGCACGTTTCTCCGCAAGACCGTCGCCGCTCTGGTCCTCGCCGCCGTTGCCATGCCGGCCACCGCACTCGCTGCCCAGGCCTCGCCAGCGGTGGCCCCGCTCCTCGAGCAGAGCGGCGTCACTATCACTCAGCCAGGGGCCAAGCCGAACTTTCACTTGTGCTTGATCTTCCCTTGCCGGAAGAACTGAGCGGCTAGCATCGGTGGCGCTGAAGCGCAGAACGGAGGGTGAACAGTGATGGGTGCCCTCCGTTCGCCGTCCGACACATTCCTCACCTTGGCCCGGCTGCTCGCAGCCGTGGCCGTCTTGTTGTCAAGCCTGTCGTTTCTCCTGCACTGGCACTGGCAGGGCTGGACCACGCCGCTGTCGGTGATCGCACAGCTTGCTGAAGCCGTCGGCTGCGTTGTGCTGCTCTGGCGACCATGGCGAGGGCTGGTACTCCTCGCCATCCCGATGGCTGTCACTCTCATCTGGGGCACGCACGACGCCGACCTCATGCTGAGTCTTCTTGTACCGGCCGTGTTCGTCGCTTCGTTTGGTGGGACCCGCGCTTGGGGTGTGGTGGTGGCGATGATCGGGTACAGCGTTGCCAGAGAGGTGACCGACCACAGCTTTGGGGAGTTCGAGCTCCTCGTGAGCCACCTCGTGAGGACTGTCATGAGCGTCCTCGTCGGCCTGGTGCTGCGGTGGCTCATCGCTTCGCGACGACGTGGCGCAGGCAAAGTGGCAGTGCTCACCGACGACGTTCGTTCAGTTCGTGCGGACGAGAGGATCGCGCTGGCCAATGACCTGCGCTCCGTGGTCATGGTGCGGTTGGCAGAAGCCTGGCAAGTGCTTCAAGCAGTGCGCACCAGCACGGATGCCGCGGAATTGCGGCATGCAAGCCTTCGCATCAGCCAGGCGTGCACGAAGGCCCTTGGTGAGGTACGGACCCTCGTCGGCATGCTGCGTGAGGACCCAACCGCCTCGGGCACCGATGAGTCAGTAGCCGAAGGTGGCGCCGACGATCGAATTGAGCAGGCCTGCGCCAAGCTGCGTGCCGCTGGGGCAACCGTCACGCTCGAACTCGGTCTTGACCCGGGAAGTTTGCCTCCGGTCACCCGGACCACGTTGCTGCGCGTGCTCGAGGCCGTCGTCGAAGCCACCGTCGTTAGCGACCCGGCAACCGCGGCCGTCCACCTTCACATCGCTGGACGGTTCGGAGGACTGCAGATGGCTGCCCGCTACCCCAGCAGGCTACTTCCGGAGCCAGAACTTGAAGAAAGATTCGACCGCCTCCAGAAGCGCGCCCAGGCGCTCGGAGGGAGTTTGACCATTCAGACTGGCGACGAAAGACATCTCACCCTGAAGCTTCCACCGGACCGCTCCGCGGCCCCGCCTCTCGAGAGATCCAGCCACAAGATCTCGTGGCATCGTCGCATTCTGTCTGCCAACCGCCCGCGGTTGGTTGTCACCGCCGTGGCGGCGGCCCTTGCCCTACCTCCCATCAGCGTCCCCGGTACCCCAGGCTTGGGTGAGTGGTCACTCCTGCGAGCTGCAGCCTTTTCCTCCCTCGCTCTGGTGGTATGGCGGCCAGCTCTTGGCTTGATCCTGGCCGGAGTTGCCGCCGTCGGAATGCTAGCCACCGCAGAGGCGGAGCACCCGCTCATCCTGCTGGTCGCGGTGTTGGCAGCCAGCTACGGCGCAACCGGACTGCGCCGCACGTGGATCCCCATTGCTCTGGCGGTGGTTGGCCCTCTGCTGTCTGTTGCGGCCGCAGGCTTCGGACTCGCCAATCGGGTTGAGTTTGCGGTGTTGGCGCTAGGGACGATGGTCGGTGCGCCGTCGATCCTGGCAGCGCGGCACTTTGTCAGATCCCGCAGCCACCAGCTCGGCGCGATCGCCCAGTTGGAGGGCCAAGAGCGCAACGTCAGAACCGAGGAGAGAAATCTCCTGTCCAGAGAGCTGCATGACGTGGTGGCCCACCAACTGTCGATCGTGGCGCTCCAACACATGGCCTACGGCGACTCCGAAGATCCCTCCGAGCTGCGCCTGGCGTTGGACCGGATGGAAGAAGCCACCAGCTCCGCCGAGAGCGAGATGGAACTGCTGACCAGCATCATGGCGGACGACGGCGGTGCTGAGCGAGACGCCATCGTGCGGCCCACCGCGGTTGCCACCACTTTGTCGCAGACATTGCGTGACAACGGTTTCACTGTTGTCTCCGCCGTCGACGCGGCCTCAGACGAGCTATCGCCGGCGGTGCAACGAACTCTCACCCGAGTGATGCAGGAGGGGGCTACCAACATCCTGCGCTACGGAAAACCGCAGAGCGAGTGTCACTTGACCCTGACCGCGAACGACCACCAAGCAGTCCTCGAAGTCGTCAACGAAATGTCGGGCAGCGTCCGGCAATTTCCCATGTCGCTGGGCTACGGGCTGCTTGGCGTGCGCGAGCGGGTTGATCTATCGGGTGGACAATTCCAGGCCGGCCCTGAGGGCAGCGATTGGATCGTCCGGGTGGCACTACCGCTGAACACGTGAGAGCGAGCCTCACCCCACGCTGGCTAGAGCCACAGGCAGGACTGAAGCCGCACCAGCCAAGCGCAGGGCTCGGCCGGCGATCGTCATCGTCCACCTGGAGTCGATGAGGTCGTCGACCAACAGGACAGGCCCGCTCAGTGAGCCCAACTGTGCTGCCAACTGAGGTGGCACGGTGAATCGATTCCAGAGATCTCGTACTCGAAACGCACTGTTGGCAGCCGCAGGCGACCCATCAGCGTGGTGCAGTGGGCCCAGTAGCTGCAGGCGTCCAGCACTCGCGATGCCCGTGGCCAACGACTCCACAAGTTCCGGGCGGCTGACGCTCGGCACCCACACGACAGCGGCCGGGCGTTGCTCCCAAGGCCACTCCTTGAGCACCTGGAAGGCTGCACGTAAGAGGTCTGGCGGGACGGGTGCGTCGACAGGCGCTCCGGATGGATCGACGGCGAACAGTGCCCGCAAGGCGTTGCCATGGCCCAAATCCGTGAGGCGGGCGATCACCCGACCCTCGTCGACGCGTTCCCCCTCGCTGATTTTGCCTCGGACAGGTTTGCCATCCACCCTCACCCCGAGGGTGTCAAGACCTTGCGGCCACATGGCGCGGGGCGCCACGGCGACGCCGACCTGCTTAAGAGACGCTTGAGCAGATTCCTCAGCGCCAATCTCGATGGCGGTGGGGTACCAGACCCCGGCGCAGAGATCGCACCGGTCACAGGGGCTGAATGTGGGTCGTCGAGGGCGTCGGTCAGGAACGCCATGCGACACGCCCCCGAGGGAAGGGCTTGGTACTCCAGCATCGAATCCTGCTCACTGACCCGAGCGGCGGCGATCCTGTCGTAGCGCTCCGCGTCATAGGTCCAGGGCACACCCGTGGCGGACCATCCCCCTGCTCCGAAGCTCACTGCGCCGTCCACGGCCAGCACCTTCAAGAGCAGCTCCAACTGTCCGCGCTTCAGATCGACGCGTGACTCGAGAGCCCCCACCGACAGCGGGCTCTGTTCGGCAAGGGCCGTGAGGACGGCGTCGGCCCGTGCCTTGGTGGGCATGGCGTTGGTGGCGAAGTAGTGCCAGATCTCGCGATCCTCCATGCCGGGCAGCAGCAACACGTCCGCGCTGTCCGTTGCGCGCCCAGCTCGACCTACCTGCTGGTAGTACGCGACGGGGGAGTTGGGGGCGCCTAGATGCACCACAAACCCGAGATCTGGCTTGTCGAAGCCCATGCCAAGAGCGGACGTGGCGATCAGGGCCTTTACCTCATTGTTCTTGAGTGCTTCCTCCGCGAGGAGGCGTTCAGCCTGATCCGTGCGGCCGGTGTAGGGAAGAACCTTGTGCCCTGCCTTCGCCAAGAGCGCAGCCGTGTCTTCTGCAGCCGAGACCGTGAGACAGTAGACGATGCCGCTGCCGGGCAAGTCAGCCAGATGTTGCGTCAGCCAGGCCAAGCGGCGCCAAGACGTACCCAGCTCCAGCACGCCCAGACGTAGCGATTGGCGAGCCAAGGCGCCCCGCAAGGTGAACACCTGATGCCCGCCCGAGGCCATTTGCTCAGCCACGTCCTCGACGACTCGCTCGTTTGCCGTGGCCGTGGTGGCGAGCACCGGGACCTCATCTGGGAGGTCTGCGATGAGCGTTCTGATGCGGCGGTAGTCCGGGCGGAAATCGTGACCCCAATCGCTGATGCAGTGCGCCTCATCGATCACTAGGAGACCCATCCCACCCACCAGACGCGGCAACTGCTCTTCCCGGAAACGGGGATTGACGAGGCGCTCCGGGGAGACGAGGAGGACATCGAGGGCGTTGGCGTCCAATAGTTCCTCGATCTGGTTCCACTCGGTGACATTGGCGGAATTGATCGCGGCCGCGCGCACGCCAGCCCGCTCTGCGGCCGAGACCTGATCGCGCATGAGCGACAGCAGGGGAGAGACGATCAGGGCAGGGCCAGCCCCGGCCCGGCGCTGCAACAGGGCTGCGATGAAGTACACGGCAGATTTGCCCCATCCGGTGCGCTGCACCACCAGCGCCCGCTTGTGGTGCGCAACCAATGCCTCGATCGCTTCGAACTGCCCTGGATGGAAATCCGCCTCCGGATTGCCGGTGAGGGCCCGGAGAATGTCCAGCGCCTCCTCGCGGAGGCCATCGGCACCGCGCTGAGCAACCTGGCCGGCGGGTGCGACTACGCGAGCGGGTTGGGGAGGTGGCTGGGCGAACCGGAGATCTGCGGGGGGTTCGTCCCACGGGTCCGGCGGCAATTCGTCAAACTCCGGCGGCGGCTCCTGGTCCCAGATCTCCTGCATTGGCCCAGCCTGTCACGGACCTGTGACAATCGTCGGTTCGGCCAGGTGGGGCGGGCGTCGGTATCCTTGGTCACTGTTGGTAACTGCGAAGGGCAAAGTTAGTGTTCGACACTCTGCAAGACCGGCTCGCGTCGGTGTTCAAGGGGCTGCGCGCCAAGGGCCGCCTCACCGAGGCCGATATCGACGCCACGATGCGGGAGATCCGGATCGCGCTGCTCGAAGCCGACGTCAACCTGGGCGTGGTCAAGGAGTTCGTCGGCAACGTCAAGGAGCGGTCGCTGGGGGCTGAGCTCTCCAAGGCGCTCAACCCGTCGCAGCAGATCATCAAGATCGTCAACGAGGAACTGGTTTCCATCCTCGGTGGAGACGCCCGCACGATCCGCTTCGCCAAGCGCCCGCCGACCGTCATCATGCTGGCCGGCCTCCAGGGCGCCGGCAAGACGACGCTGGCCGGCAAGCTGGCGAAGTGGCTGCGCGCCAGCAAGCACGCGCCGCTTCTCGTGGCGGCTGACCTGCAGCGCCCCAACGCCGTCAACCAGCTTCAGATCGTCGGTCAGCGCGCCGGCGTCCACGTGTTCGCCCCGAGCCCGGCAATGGGGTTGGGGACCCGGTGGCAGTGGCGCGCCGTGCGATCGAGCACGCCCGCAACAAGCTCTACGACGTCGTCATCGTCGATACGGCGGGGCGCCTCGGCGTCGACGCCGAACTCATGCAGCAGGCCGCCGACATCAAGGCGGCGGTCGATCCCGACGAGACGCTGTTCGTCGTCGACGCGATGATCGGCCAGGACGCCGTCAACACCGCCAAGGCGTTCGACGAGGGCGTTGGCGTCGACGGCGTGGTCCTGACCAAGCTCGACGGCGACGCCCGCGGTGGCGCAGCCCTGTCGATCGCGCGGGTGCTGGGTAAGCCCATCATGTTCGCCTCCTCGGGCGAGGGCCTCGGCGACTTCGACATGTTCCATCCCGACCGGATGGCCTCGCGCATCCTGGGCATGGGTGATGTGCTGACGCTCATCGAGCAGGCGGAGAAGACCTTCGACGCCGACCAGTCGCGGGCCGCGGCCGAGAAGCTCATGGACAAGAACAAGTTCGGCCTCCAGGACTTCCTCTCGCAGATGCAGCAGCTCCGCAAGATGGGCCCCATGTCGAAGATCCTCGGCATGCTGCCTGGGGCCGGCCAGTTCAAGGACGCGATCAACGAGATCGACGAGAAGGAGATCGACCGCATCGAGGCGATCATCTACTCCATGACGCCCGCCGAGCGCGACAACGTCGCGATCCTCAACGGTTCGCGTCGCGCCCGCATCGCCAAGGGCGCCGGCGTCCAGGTCTCCGACGTCAACAAGCTCGTCAACCGCTTCGTCGAGGCGCGCAAAATGATGGAGTCGCTCGCGGGCGGTGGATTCGGCGGGATGCCCGGCATGCCCGGCCGGCCCGGTATGGGTCAGGGACAGCGGCGACCCAAGAAGCAGCAGGGCAAGAAGAAGGGCACCCGACCAGCGGCGCCGAAGCAGTTGCCGCAGCAGCAGACTGCGCCTCAGGTGCCGCAGAGCCTGGACGAGTTCCAGCTGCCGCCGGAGCTGCAGAAGATGTTCAACGAGAACAAGCCGAAGTTCTAGGAGGCTCCATGACCGCGTTCCGCATCGACGGCGTCATTCTTCCCGACGGTGAGCGGGGCGAGTTCTTCGTAGCGGACGGGGTGGTCGCCGACGGCCCGGTGCGCGACGCGGAGACGATCGCAGAGGGGTGCTGGGTCATCCCCGGCCTCGTCGACGCCCACTGCCACATCGGGCTGGGTGCCGAGGGCGACGTCGGGCGAGAGCGCGCGCGGGAGCAGGCCCTGACCGATCTGGCTGCCGGCACCATGCTGATCCGCGACGCGGGGTCGCCCTCCGACACGCGGTGGGTGCACGACGCGGCGGACCTGCCTCGACTGGTCCGCTCGGGGCAGCACGTCGCCCGCCCGAAGCGCTACATCCGCAACCTGGGCGTCGAGGTGGAGCCTGATCGTCTCGTCGAGCAGGTGCGCGCGGAGGCGCGCTCGGGGGACGGCTGGGTGAAGCTGGTCGGCGACTGGATCGATCGCAGCGTCGGGGATCTTGCTCCGCTCTGGCCAGCCGACGTCGCCGCCGACGCCATCGCCGCGGCGCACGACGAAGGAGCGCGGGTCACGGCCCACTGCTTCGGCGAGCAATCCGTCGCCGAGCTCGTTGCCGCCGGTATCGACTGCATCGAGCACGGCACCGGCATGAGCGACGAGGTGATCGAGCAGATGGCCACCAGAGGGACGTCACTGGTCCCGACCATGATCAACCTGGATCGGTTCCCGATCTATGCCGAGCCGGCCAAGGAGAAGTTCCCGGCGTACTTCACGCACATGATGGATCTCCACGCGCGCCGTCGGCAGACGATCGGCGCGGCGATGGAGGCCGGCATCTCCATCTACACGGGCACGGATGCCGGCACCGTCGTTGCCCACGGCCGCATCCGCGACGAGGTGGACGCCCTCGCGGAGATCGGGGGCGCCGAGTTCGCCCTGGGTGCTGCCAGCTGGCGGGCGCGCCCATGGTTGGGAGCCGACGTCCTCACCCCGGGTGCCTCCGCCGATCTCATTGTCCTCGACGCTGACCCTCGGGTAGATCTCTCTACGCTGCGTCGTCCGATCGCCATGCTGTTGCGTGGCCACCCCGTGGCAGAGCGCTGATCCAGCTCCGCCCAGCCTGGTGCGGATCGGCCCGAGCAGGATGGTCCGACAGCGTGGCTACGCTGGGGGGTGCAATCTAAGGAGTTCCCCATGACCGATAGCCCTTCCGGTTTCCCGCCCCCCGACGCCCAGCAAAGGGCAGCGGATCTCCCCACGCGCACGGAGGTAGCCCCGCCGCCACGGCCGCACGAACCCCGAGGGGGCGTCTTCCGTCGCGGATTCGGGTTGGGAGCAGGTCTGGGCCTGGGTCTGGGTCTCGCGGGGCTCGCCCTGAGCATCGCGCTTACTCTCGGCGCGGTCTTGACGTCTCTAGCATTTGTCTCGTCGGCCGGGGCGGCCACAGCCACCACCCAGCTATCGACCATCTGGGGTAGTGGGAGCCAGACGCTGCGCGCCATCACCGTCGCGGGTCCGGTTCTGGCCGACGCCACCGACGGCTCACTGCTCGCCTCCGGGACTTACGGCTACGAGATCGCCGCCCAACTCGACGACCTCACCGCCGACGACGCGGGGGGAGTGGTGCTGCTCGTCAACACCCCCGGTGGCAGCATTGCGGGTTCGCGTGCGATCGCCGACGCCGTCACCCGGTACCAGGAACGAACCGGCCAGAAGGTCCTCGTGCACGTCAGTTCGATGTCGGCCTCCGGCGGCGTGTACGCCACCGCCCCAGCGGATGAGATCATCGCCGACCATGGGGCGCTGGTCGGCTCCATCGGGGTCATCTTCGGCCCCTTCGAGCAGTACGACGGGGTGGTGGCGACCACCGGCAACATCCTGGAGTCGGGAGTCACGACGACCGGAGGGATCACGAACGAGTACCTCTACCAGGGCACGAGTAAGGACTTCGGCAACCCCTACCGACCGATGACGGAGCAGGAACGTGAGCACTACCTCACCGGACTGTCCAACGAGTACGACGCCTTCGTCGGGTTCGTCGCGCAGCACCGCAGCATTGACGAGACGACGATCCGCGAACAGCTGGGCGCGTACCTCTTCGACGCTGAACGGGCCGAGCAGGTCGGGCTTATCGACGGTGTGCTGGGGCGCGACGAGTTCTTCCGGCACGCGGCCGAACAGGCGGGCCTTGACCCGGCCGACACGCGTGTGGAGGCTGTGCGGCAACCCAGCGCGTGGGAGTCACTGCTTGGGGTAGAGCGTCCGTTCGGGCATTCACCGGCCGCGACGCAGCGAGCAGGGGTGTTCCCGGTGCTGAGCCCGGCGCTCTGCAATTCGACGCAGCCGGTGGCGTTCTCCGGCGATCTGGCCACCGTGTGCGGGTGATCTGGCTGGAGCGCCGTGCTCAGCCCCAGCCGAGTTCGTGGAGTGCTTCCTCCTCGATGCCGTGGTAGTGCCCGAGTTCATGCAGCAGAGTCACCCAGATCTCCTCGAAGAGTTCATCCTCGGTCTGACACATGCGCGAGAGGGGACCGCTGAACAGGACGACACGATCGGGGAGTTGGCCGTAGCCGTACATGTCCCGCTCGGTCAGCGCCGTTCCCTCGTACCAGCCCAGGGTGTCAGAGCCGTCCTCGGGCTCGTCCTCGACGACGAAGATGAGGTTGTCGAGACCGGTGACGAGCTGCTCGGGAAGCGCATCCAGCGCCTCTTCGACCAGGGCCTCGAAGTCGTCGTCGGAGATGTCCACACGCCGATCGTACGTGGTCGCCGGGATCGAGTTTTGGGAGCATCCCGCCGGATCTGGCACAATGTCGGGTGCACCTCTTTGCCCGGGCCCTCTCAACCGGGTGGCGAGGCCCCTAGGTTTGCGAGCCGGCGTGCCCCACACGAAGATTCGCGTCCATCCGCACCGTCTGACGGCAGACACACAGCACAGGAGTAACCACACCAGTGGCAACCAAGATTCGCCTGAAGCGTCTCGGCAAGATTCGCTCGCCCCACTACCGCATCATCGTCATCGACTCCCGCTCCAAGCGCGAGGGTAAGGCGATCGAGGAGATCGGCCTCTACCACCCCAAGAACGACCCGTCGTTCATCCGCGTCGACTCGGAGCGCGCACAGTACTGGCTCTCCGTCGGTGCGCAGCCCACCGAAGCGGTCGTCGCGATCTTCAAGCGCACCGGCGACTGGCAGAAGTTCACCGGCGACACGACCCCTTCCGGCGTTGACCCGCAGCCCGAGCCCCGCGACCGCGAGGCCGAGTTCGCCAAGGCGCTGGCCGAAGACGGCGGCACCACCGCCCCGGCCATCTCCAAGGCCAAGAAGAAGGCCGACGAGGCCGCTGCCAAGGCCAAGGACGAGGCTCCCGCCGCCGACGAGGCCGCCCCGGCCGATGATGCTCAGGCCGAGGCCGAGGCTCCGGCAGAAGAGGCCTGACGGTGCTCGCCGAGGCTCTTGAACACCTCGTCGCCGGGATTGTCTCCAACCCCGACGACGTGAGCGTCAAGGACAAGGACCTTCGCCGTGGTCGACTCCTCGAGGTGCGTGTTCACCCCGACGACGTCGGCAAGGTCATCGGCCGGCAGGGCCGCACCGCGTCGGCGCTGCGCACGGTCGTCGCAGCTCTCGCTGGCAAGGAAAGCGTCCGGGTCGATTTCGTCGACGTGGATCGCCCCCGCCGACGCTGAGCGAGTGCTCAACTTGGGATGCCCCGGACCACGCTGTCCGGGGCTTTCCCATTCACCGACACATGAAGGAATCAGATGAGCGACCTCGTTGAAGTGACCATCGGTCGGGTGGGACGGGCCCACGGGATCCGCGGCGACGTCTTCGTCGACGTGCGTACGGATGAGCCGGCCCGACGCTTCCGCCAGGGGGCCACCGTCGCCGTCGGGGAGGGCCGCAAACCCATCGAGCTGGCCACCGTGAAGTGGAACCGGGGCAAACTCATCGTGTCGTTCACGGGGTTCCCGGACCGGACCGCTGTGGAGACGCTCACCGGCGAGTTGCTGAGGGTGCGTGTGCCGGCCGACGAGCGGCCGAGCGAACCCGAGGAGTACTTCGACCGGCAGCTGGTGGGTCTCGCGGTCCACGACCACGCCGACCGTCGCGTAGGCGTCATCGCGGAGGTGCTGCATCTGCCTGCGCAGGACGTGCTGCGAGTCGACACGGGCGCCGACGACGACCGCCTCGTTCCCTTCGTGAGCGCGCTGGTGCCCGTGGTCGATCTGGACGCTGGCCTCGTGCGACTGGCCGACGTCGTGGGGCTGCTGGAGGACCAGGAGTGAGGCTCGACCTGATCAGCATCTTCCCCGACTACTTCTCGCCCCTGCAGCTCAGCCTGGTCGGCAAGGCCATCACCGCTGGACTCGTCGACCTCAACGTGCACGACCTTCGTCAGTGGACGCATGACCGTCACCACACCACCGACGACACCCCGTACGGCGGCGGGGCCGGAATGGTCATGAAACCAGAGCCGTGGGGAGAGGCTTTCGACGCCATGGAGGAGCAGTCTGCCCTGCCGCTCACCGTGGTGGTGCCGACCCCTGCCGGCCGCCCGTTCGACCAGGCACTGGCGTACGAATTGGCAGAGCGGCAACGCCTGGTGTTCGCCTGCGGCCGCTACGAGGGCATCGACCAGCGGGTCATCGATCACTGCTCCGAGAAGTACGAACTGATCGAGGTCAGCCTCGGCGACTACGTGCTCAACGGGGGGGAGGTGGCCGTTCTGGCCATCGTGGAGGCGGTCGTCCGGCTCCTACCCGGGGTCATCGGAAATCCCGCCTCCCTCGACGAGGAATCCCACGCCCCAGGCCACCGGCTGCTCGAGTATCCCAACTACACCAAGCCTCCAGTATGGCGGGACAGGGCTGTCCCGGAGATCCTGCTGAGTGGCAATCATGCCGCCATCGCCAACTGGCGGCGGGAGCGAGCGCTGGAGCGCACCCGCGAGCGGCGTCCGGATCTGGTCGACGACGATATCGGCAACGGTTTCGGAGCGTAAATTCCCCAGTAGGGTGCCGGTTGCCCTAGGCTGACCCGCCCGCACAAATGTCAGGTCGGTTGGCTAGAGTGTGGGCGTGGCAACATCACTCACCATTCATCAACGAGCGTTGCGGACGACGGTCGTCAAGAAGGTCATCATGGCGGTGACCGGCTTGATCATGATCGCCTTCCTGCTGATGCACATGTACGGCAACCTGAAAATGTTCCTGGGCCCCGAGGCCTTCGATCATTACGCGCACTGGCTCAAGGGGACCACCGACGACGGCGGCCTTCTCTACCCGATCCTGCCGGCGGGCTGGTTCATCTGGATCTTCCGGTTCGCCCTTGTGGCGGCTGTGATCCTGCACATCTGGTCGGCGGCAACCCTCTCGGCGAAGACGCTGGCCAACCGCGGAGACAAGTACCAGGTCACGAAGCGGAAGGCGCAGACGTACTCTGCGCGCACCATGCGCTGGGGCGGCATCATCATCGCCGCGTTCATCATCTTCCACCTGCTGCAGTTCACCATCGTCCCGGGCTCACTGGGCACCGGCGGATCGCCCGAAGGCGAGCCGCACCGCATGGTCGTCGCAGGCTTCCAGCAATGGTGGATGGTGCTCATCTACGCCATCTGCATGGTTCTGATCACGATGCACA
Organism: Tessaracoccus flavus; assembly: GCF_001997295.1. Lineage (NCBI taxonomy): Bacteria > Bacillati > Actinomycetota > Actinomycetes > Propionibacteriales > Propionibacteriaceae > Tessaracoccus > Tessaracoccus flavus. The sequence continues at coordinate 1,842,347 of NZ_CP019605.1, read as the reverse complement.
TCCGGCACGGCTTCTGGAGCGCCTTCGCGACGCTCGGCGGCAACATGAGCGCCAAGTCGTTCCGCATCCTCAATGTCCTCGCGCTGATCGTGGCCGTCGCTCTGTTCGTCGGCTTCATGGTCATGCCGCTGGCTGTCTTGTTTGGAGTTATCCCGTGACCGACACCATCACCCCCGCAGTGACCACGGCCACCGACTACTGGGTCGACGGTCACGACATCGCCGATACCAAGGCGCCCCAGGTCGACATCGACAAGATGTGGCAGACGCGCCAGTTCCAGGCTCGCCTGGTCAACCCGGCCAACCGCCGCAAGCTGAGCGTCATCATCGTCGGCACCGGCCTCGCCGGTGGCGCCGCTGCTGCCACGTTGGGCGAAGCCGGCTACAACGTGCTCAACTTCTGTTACCAGGACTCGCCACGGCGGGCCCACTCGATCGCAGCGCAGGGCGGCATCAACGCCGCCAAGAACTACCGCAACGACAACGACTCGACGCACCGGTTGTTCTACGACACTGTCAAGGGCGGCGACTACCGCGCACGTGAGACGAACGTCTACCGACTGGCCGAGGTCTCGGCCAACATCATCGACCAGTGCGTCGCCCAGGGCGTCCCGTTCGCCCGCGAGTACGGGGGTCTCCTCGACACCCGCTCGTTCGGCGGCGTGCAGGTGCAGCGCACCTTCTACGCCCGCGGGCAGACGGGTCAGCAGCTGCTGATCGGCGTCTACCAGCAGCTCGAGCGGCAGATCGCGGCCGGCACCGTCAAGATGTACGCGCGCCACGAGATGGTGGAGCTCATCGTCGTCGACGGTCGTGCCCGCGGCATCGTGACCCGCAACATGATCAACGGCAAGGTCGAGACCTGGATGGCCGACGCGGTCGTGCTGGCCACCGGCGGATACGGCAACGTGTTCTTCCTGTCGACCAACGCCATGGGCTGCAACGTCACCGCCACGTGGCGTGCGCACCGCAAGGGTGCCTACTTCGGCAACCCCTGCTACACGCAGATCCACCCGACCTGCATCCCGGTGCACGGCGACACCCAGTCGAAGCTCACGCTGATGTCGGAGTCGTTGCGCAACGACGGCCGGATCTGGGTGCCGAAGCGCGCTGAGGACTGCGTCAAGGATCCCCGTCAGATCGCCGAGCAGGACCGCGACTACTACCTGGAGCGGATCTACCCGTCGTTCGGCAACCTGGTGCCCCGCGACATCGCGTCGCGCCAGGCGAAGAACATGTGCGACGAGGGTCGCGGTGTCGGCCCCGCCGTCACCGAGATCGGTCCCGACGGCGTCGAGCGTCAGGTTCGCCGCGGCGTCTACCTGGACTTCTCCGATGCCATCCACCGCATGGGCCAGAAGACCGTCGAGGCCAAGTACGGCAACCTCTTCGACATGTACCAGCAGATCACCGGTGAGAACCCGTACGAGGTGCCGATGCGCATCTACCCGGCGGTGCACTACACCATGGGCGGTCTCTGGGTCGACTACGACCTGCAGTCGTCGATCACCGGTCTCTACGTGACCGGTGAGGCCAACTTCTCCGACCACGGCGCCAACCGCCTGGGTGCCTCGGCGCTCATGCAGGGACTTTCCGACGGCTACTTCGTGTTGCCCAACACGATCAACGACTACCTGGCGGACGCCCCGTTCGAGAAGATCGCCGACGACCATCCGGCCGTCGTCGAGGCTCGCGACTCGGCCCAGGCCAGGATCGACAAGCTGCTGAGCATCCAGGGGACCCGCTCCGTCGACTCCTACCACAAGGAACTCGGCAACATCATGTGGGAGTACTGCGGGATGTACCGCACAGAGGAGGGCCTTACCAAGGCCATCGGCCTCATCCGTGACCTCAAGGCGGATTTCTGGACCAACGTCCGGGTCACGGGTGTGAACGAGGACTTCAACCAGGCGCTCGAGCGGGCTGGCCGCGTGGCCGACTTCTTCGAGCTGGGTGAGTTGATGTGCATCGACGCTCTCCACCGCCGCGAGTCCTGCGGTGGACACTTCCGCGGAGAGTCCCAGACCGAGGAAGGCGAGGCCCTGCGCCACGACGACGAGTACCTCTACGTCGGCGCCTGGGAGTGGGGCGGCGAGGGCGGCAAGCCCGTGCTGCACCGCGAGCCTCTCATCTACAAGGCAATCGAACTGAAGCAACGGAGTTACAAGTGAAGCTCAAGCTACGTATCTGGCGTCAGGCCGGCGCCAACGCCGCTGGCCGGATGGTCGAGTACGACCTTGACGGTGTGTCGGAAGACATGTCGTTCTTGGAGATGCTTGACCTTCTCAACGAGAACCTCACCAACCGCAACGAGGAACCCGTCGCCTTCGACCACGACTGCCGTGAGGGCATCTGTGGCATGTGTGGCGTGGTCATCAACGGCGTAGCCCACGGCGCGCCGGAGGGTGTCCGCACCACCACCTGCCAGCTGCACATGCGTTCGTTCCAGGACGGCGCGACGATCGACATCGAGCCGTGGCGTGCAGGTTCCTTCCCCGTGATCAAGGACCTTGCCGTCGACCGCACCGCGTTCGACCGGATCATCCAGGCGGGCGGCTTCATTTCCTCGAACACCGGTTCGGCTCCGGACGCTCACGCGACCCCGGCCCCGAAGCGCGAGGCGGACGTCGCCTTCGACAACGCCACCTGCATCGGTTGCGGCGCCTGCGTCGCGGCCTGCCCGAACAGCTCCGCCATGCTGTTCACGGCGGCGAAGATCACCCACCTGGCGATGCTGCCGCAGGGCCAGCCGGAGCGCTACCGTCGCGTGAAGTCCATGGTGGCGCAGCACGACGAAGAGGGCTTCGGCAACTGCACCAACATCGGTGAGTGCGCAGCAGTGTGCCCCAAGGGCATCCCGTTGGAGTCCATCTCGCAGCTGAACCGCGACCTGGTGAAGTCGCTGTTCAAGGCTGACGGCAAGATCTGACCAGCCACGACAGAGCGGGCCCGGGGGACACCCCGGGCCCGCTCTGCCTTTACCGATTCGCGTCGTCACCCGGCCGCGTCTAGAATGACCTCTCGGTGCCCATTCCTGGGTGCCCCGGAATCCAGCAGCTCCTGCCACGGGGGGATCGTCTGCTCTCATCCGGACCAACAACACCGCGGTGACCTGTGGCACTGACGGAAGGGTTCACAACATGACCAACCCCCTGATCCAAGAGATCAACAAGGCCTCGCTCCGCGACGACATCCCGGACTTCCGCGCCGGCGACTCCGTCAAGGTGCACGTGAAGGTTGTCGAGGGCACGCGCTCCCGCGTCCAGGTGTTCGCCGGCGTCGTCATCGCCCGCAACGCTGGCGACGTCCAGGAGGCTTTCACCGTCCGTAAGGTCTCCTTCGGCGTCGGTGTGGAGCGTACATTCCCGCTGCACAGCCCGATCATCGAGAAGATCGAGGTCGAGCGTCGCGGCGACGTGCGTCGCGCGAAGCTCTACTACCTTCGCGGGCTGCGCGGCAAGGCCGCCAAGATCAAGGAGAAGCGCTTCTGAGCGTCTCTCTGACCAACACCGCCGGGTCCCTTCGGGGCCCGGCGGTGTCGCGTTCAGGGGCGCTCGGGCGGGCGGTATGCTCACTGAAGCACTCTGAGACCCGAAGGACGATTCGTGGATGCAACCGCTGAGGCGCCGGACAGCGCCGCGCGCAAGGACCGGCCAAGCTTCGGCCGCCGCGTCGTCGGTTGGTTGACCGAGAGTGTGCTTATCCTCGTCGGGGCGATCGTCATCGCCACGCTGCTGAGGAGCTTCGTCGGCCAGATGTTCGTGATCCCATCCGGATCGATGGAAAACACCCTCCAGGTCAACGACCGCGTGCTGGTGGCCAAGTTCGGCGGTTTCCAACGCGGGGATGTCGTCGTCTTCGAGGACCCGGGCAACTGGCTGGCACCCAGCATGCCGAGCGACAACCCGATCAAGATCGCGCTCGAGTTCGTCGGTGTTCTCCCGAACTCCGGGACCGAGCACCTCATCAAGAGGGTCATCGGCATGCCCGGCGACCGGGTGCGGTACAGCGCCGACGTCGGCAAGGTCGAGGTCAACGGTCACGCACTCGACGAGTCGGCCTATCTCTACGCCACGGATGGCGTGCAGGTGGCCCCTGCGACGGTCCCGTTCGAGATCATCGTTCCCGCGGACCACATCTTCGTCATGGGCGATCATCGCAACGCCTCCGCGGATTCCCGCTGCAGGCTCGGCAACATCTCCCAGTCGCCCGGGCAGAGCGCCTTCGTGCCCGTCGAGAAGGTCGTCGGCGCGGCGGTGGCGATCGTTGCCCCGCTCGATCGGCTGGCCACCTTCAACCTCCCCGAGACGTTCGACGAGGTGCCACCGGCCGCGCAGCCCGCGCCGACGGAACCCGACCTCATCTACGTCGAGCCGGGGTGCTGATGATCCGGCCAGGCAGAGGCGCCTACGGCTACGAACGGGCGCTGGCCCGGGCCGGACTCGGGCCAGTGGCGGGAGCCGACGAGGCCGGGCGCGGCGCGTGCGCTGGTCCGCTCGTGGCAGCCGCCGTCATCCTGCACCCGCAGCGGCCCATCGGCGGCCTGGACGACAGCAAGGCCCTCACCCCCCAGGCCAGGGAACGCCTCTACGACGAGATCCTGCGACGAGCCGTCGCGGTGGCGTGGGCTGCGGTGGAGGCCGACGAATGCGACCGCCTGGGCATGCACCAGGCGGATCTCCAGGGTCTGCGGCGTGCGGTCGGCAGGTTGGAGACAGCACCCAACTATGTGCTCACGGACGGTTTCCCTGTGGACGGACTCGGGGTCCCGGGGCTGGCGATGTGGAAGGGCGACAAGGTGGCCGCCTGCGTGAGCGCGGCCTCGATCATCGCGAAGGTGACGCGCGACCGGATCATGCAGGAGCATGACGCGACGTTCCCCGAGTACGGATTCCGCGTTCACAAGGGCTACTGCACATCGATGCACCAGTCCGCGCTGGAAGAACACGGCCCCTCTCCCATCCATCGATGGTGTTTCGACAACGTGGTGCGGGCCGCTCGATCCGATAGAGTGGGGAGACTATGAGCGCTGAGGATCTGGAACAGTACGAGAGCAAGCTCGAGCTCGATCTGTACCGCGAATACAAAGACGTCGTGGGGATCTTCACCTACGCCGTCGAGACCGAGCGCCGCTTCTATCTCTGCAACGCAGTCGATCTCAAGGTGCGCACCGAGGGCGGGGATGTCTACTACGAGGTCTCCATGGGGGACGCGTGGGTGTGGGACATGTACCGCCCCGCACGGTTCGTGAAGTCGGCGAAGGTCCTGACCTTCCGGGACGTGTCCATCGAGGAGATCGCGCACAGCGACCTGCAGGTGCCCGAGAACAAGTAGGCCCTCCTCGCTGTGGATAACGGCAAATAGGGCAACCCGCCTCCGATGATGCCGTCGGAGGTGATGGCTGATGGAGAGCCAACGACAATCGCTTGGTCGCGAGGGTGAACGGCGTGCCGCGGAGCACCTGGAACGGCTGGGCTGGACCATCCTGGAGCGCAACTGGCGGTGCGGCGACGGGGAGATCGACATAGTTGCCTACGACCCCGAGGCGTCCGCGATCGTCGTGGTGGAGGTCAAGACACGTGCGGGCACGGGGTACGGCACTCCGCTGGAAACCATCACCTACGCGAAGGCGCGGCGTCTGCGGGGTCTCGCGGCGGTCTACATGCGGCGCAGCCGCCGTCGGGCTCCTCGGCTGAGGGTCGACGGGGTCGGCGTGCTTCTGACCCGCGGCGAGTGGACCATCAGCCACGCCCAGAGGATCGACGAATGGTGAGGGCATGGTCGGTGGGGTTGACTGGTATCAACGGCTTTCCCGTCGAGGTGGAGGCCGCGCTCGGCGGCGGCCTGCCCAGAGTGCAACTGGTGGGGCTACCTGATACATCGCTGAGCGAGGCGAAGCATCGGGTCCGGGCCGCAGTCACCAGCGCCGGCTGGCCGTGGCCCGATCGGCTCATCACCTTCAACCTGTCGCCGGCCAGTCTGCCGAAGACCGGTACCCATTACGATCTCGCCCTCGCCGTGACTGCTCTGATCGTCCAGAAGGAACTCGCCGAGACTCATGCCCGAACGGTGCTGTTCGGGGAGCTGAGCCTCGACGGCCGCGTACGGAAGGTTCGTGGGGTTCTGCCGGCGATGCTGGCCGCGGTGAAGGCGGGTTTCGATCGCGCCATCGTCCCGGCCGGTCAACAGGCCGAGGCGTCTCTCGTGCCAGGACTGACGGTGTGGGGCGCCGGAACCCTGCGGGAGGTCGTCGACATCATTGAGGGGCGCCCCGTGCTGGAGCCGACAGAGGCGGCGCCGTCGTCGACGCCGGGGCCGGACCTGCACTCCGAGTTCGCCCCGGACCTGCGCGATGTCGTCGGGCATGAGGACGGGAAGTTCGCGCTCGAGGTAGCCGCGGCTGGACGACACCACCTGTTCCTGTACGGCGCACCCGGGGTCGGCAAGACGATGCTGGCGTCGCGCCTGCCGTCGATCCTGCCGGACCTCGACGAGCCGGAGGCAGTGGAGGTGTCGGCGCTCCACTCGTTGGCGGGCCGGGAATTGACCGGTCTGATCAAGCGGCCCCCCTACGCCGACCCGCACTCGTCGATGTCGACGGTCGCGCTCGTCGGGGGTGGGGCAGGCGAGTTGAGGCCCGGCGCCATCTCGCTCGCCCACCGTGGCGTGCTTTTCCTCGATGAATGCCCCGACTTCGGGGGAAGCTGGATGCCCTCCGAACCCCTCTGGAGAACGGCTGGATCAACGTGAGCAGGGCGAAGCAGTCCACCCGGTTCCCCGCACGGTTCCAGCTGGTGCTGGCGGCCAATCCCTGCCCGTGCGGCATGCATGGGGTGGCTGGCATGCAGTGCCGCTGCGACCCCACGAAGGTCCGGAGGTACCAGGAACAGCTCACAGGCCCGGTCCTGGACAGGATCGACATCCGCCATCAGATGGCGTCGGTCAACCGCGTGCTGCTCGACGTCGCGGCCGGCACCCCTGAGTCGAGCGCCGAGGTGCTGGCGCGTGTCGTGGAGGCGAGGGACCGGCAGCGCAGGCGGCTTCGGGACACTCCCTGGCTGACCAACGGCGACGTGTCAGGCGCGTACCTTCGGCAACATCTTGCGCTTCCCGACGACATCGGCATCTTGAACACGGCGCTGCAGCGCGGACTGCTGAGCGCCAGGGGCGTGGACAAGGTGTTGCGAGTCGCGTGGACGATGGCGGACCTCAGCGGATCGGACGTCGTGACCGCGCGCGAGTTACGGGCGGCCCTCCAACTTCGGCAGGGCGAACTGAGGGGGGCGGCGTGAGCAGCACCGACCGGCAGGCGCGGATGGGGTTGTGCGCCCTGGCGCCGCTGGGGGCGCCGGCGGTGGTGCGTGCGGTCGAGGAGTTCGGACCGGTCGACATCTGGGAGGGCTTCCGGGCGCAGGGGCCCGACACTGCGTGGGGAAGGCGCGCCCAGGCCGTCGACCTCACGCAGCTCGACAGGGCCACGCACCTATGCGGCAGCCGCTTCCTCACGCCCGGCGACGAGGAGTGGCCGGCACCGTACGCCGCGCTCGCGGAGACGACCGTCTCGTCACAGACGGGCGCTCCCTTCGGCCTGTGGGTGCGTGGGAGGGACCTGACTGCGCTGACGGGGGGCGTGGCCATCGTGGGGTCGAGAGCCTGCACAACGTACGGGGAACACGCCGCCCTGACGTTCGCCGCGGACTTGGCGGCGGGCGGACGCACCATCATCTCCGGGCTCGCCTTCGGCATCGACGCCGCCGCGCACCGCGGTGCGCTCGGCATGCGAGGCACCACCGTGGCTGTCGTGGCCAGCGGGGTGGACGTTCCCTACCCGCGGGGCAATCGGGCGCTCGCCGACGCGATCGTCGGCCGGGGAGCGATCATCTCGGAGCTGCCACCCGGCTACAGCCCCACGCGGTATGCGTTTCTGGCGCGCAACAGGCTGATCGCGGCACTCAGCGCGGCTGTGGTGATCGTCGAAGCAGCCCACCGGTCCGGGGCCAAGAACACGACGTCCTGGGGGAACGCGCTGGGGATCCCGGTGCTGGCTGTACCGGGCCCCATCACATCGTCGCTGTCTGCCACACCCCACCGCCTCATCCGAGACGCGGAGGCCACCCTGGTCACCTCCGCCGATGAGGTCGAGGCAGCCCTGGCGCCGTTGGGGACGGTGCCGGAGCCCACAGGGCGCGGCAGGGACACCCCAGTCGACAAACTGCCCCCCGCGCTCTTCGAGCTGCGGGAGGCAGTTGGTGGGGGAGAGACGGTCGGCGCGTCCCAGCTGGCGGCGAGAACGGGGCAATCAATGATCGAGGTGCTCTCGAACGCCGCCGAGCTGGTGGAGGGAGGATGGTTGGAGGAGAATCCCGACGGAACGTTCCGACTCCCGGGGCGTCCTATCGCGTCCTGAAGAGCACGATGTTGTTGAACACGAACGTGTTGGACTTCGAGAACGTGTAGCCACCTGCCGGGCGGGGAGTAGCGGACACGACGGTCACCTCAGCGTAGGACCGGCAACCGTTGCTGCCAGTGGCGGCGGAATCGCAGTCGGTCTTCCAGCGGCGACCATCGTCTCCCGTCCAGCCCTCCAGGTTCTTGTATCCCAAGGGGTTGTTGACCCACAAAGAGCGCGCGGAGGGGAGGTAGGTGAGGTTGTTGAAGGCCCAGCCCTGGACCACTTGGTACTTTCCGGAGCGGAGTTCGACCACCGAGGCCCAGATGTTGGTGCGGCAGCGCTCGGTCTGCGAGTAGGGCTCGCACGTGGTCAGCCACCGGCGTCCGTTGACGATGTGCTCCCCGGGCAGGGTGTAGGGGGCGGTCCGGACGAAATCGTCCTCCGGCTCAGGTTCTGAGGCAAGAAGGTCGTGGAAGCTCCTGGGCACGAATGCGCTCAGGCCCTGCGTGGTGGCCCGGAGCCACGTGCCCCGACTGATCCCCAGGGGGGTCGTGGCGTCGTGGCCGTCAAAGTCAGCTTGGCTGTACGCGATCGCTCCGGCGTCGGGGCCGGAAGAGAGTTGCAGTCCGGCGACCCAGTCGCCGACACGCGCCACATGGGTTGGCTTGAGCCCGGCCAGCGCTGCGGCGGCCAGGCCCGAGGAGTTGGTGTTCTCCACCGCGGTGAAGGGGACCGCGCCGTAGTAGGAGCCGTTGGGGCGCTGCATCCCTGCCAGCCAGTCAACCGCCTTGGTGAGCGGCGCCTGCGAGGAGCCGATGCCGTCGGCCTGCGCGGCGCGCAGGGCCATGATGAGCAGCGCGGTACCGTCCGGATCGGACTTCGACCCCGCCTGAGCACAGCTCTGTCCGGCGGTGAAGTACAACGGGAAGCCACCGTCGGTGCACTGTTTGGAGGAGACGAAGGCGACAGTCGAGGAGGGGAGATCGCCAGTGGCGGCGAGCCCCAGCATTACGAACGCCTGGCCAAACGCGTTGACGCTGTCCCGACCGAACGGCGCCCCGGCCCAACCGGGCTCGGCGCCGTGGTTGAGCGAGTCCTCTGTGAGCTCGCGCAGGTCGAGGCCCGCGTACGTGGCTGGGTCGTCGCCGGCGGCGGTCAGCGCGAACAGCGCCTTCGCGATGAGGCCGGTGTGGCGGGTGAGGCCCTGACCGGCGTCGTAGATGGCCCGTTCCTTGAAGACTGGCTCGACTGCTTCCAGCCAGTCCGCGATGATTGCGCTCGGCGCACCGGCGGCGACAGCGGCGATGACGGCGTCGAGCGTCAGGCCCGGATCGCCGGTGCCAGGATAGGATTCGAGCATCCCGCTGTCACCGGAGTTGTCGGACAGCCAGGAGATGGCGGAGCTTGCACGTGCGGCGTCGCTCTGATCGGCGGAGGCGGTGGGGGGTACCAGGCTGAAGGCCAGCCCGGCAAGAAGAGGGAGCGCCATGAGGCGGGTGCGAGTACGCACGGTGATCCTTTCGCGTCGATCCGCAGACTTTGCGGACTGATCCAAGGCTGGCTTCGGTCCGACTCCCGGCCCATGGGCCGGATACGGTTGCGCGTCAGTTCCGGGTTCGCACCGGATTCTCTGCCAGCAGTCTGAGCTTAGCCCAGGTCAACCTGGATCCACCGACGGGCCTCGCAACAGAGGCCCATCCGTGGATCCAGGGTCGGGGGAACAGCCAGTGAGGCTGCGCCCGGCGATGGTTAGTGGAAGCGGACGATGTTGTTGAGCTGCCAGCCCTCGAAGACGGCGACCTTTCCGTCGATCAGGGCCGGAGTGCGGACCCAGAGGAAGGAACGGCACCCGTTACCACCGGTCAGGGCCGTATTGCACTGTGTGCGCCACTGGCGGCCGTCTACCACGTGCTCACCTGGGGTGGCGAGCGGGTTTCCTGTCCAGAGCGACTTCGACGAGGCGCGGTAGGTAAGCGTGTTGAACGTCCAGCCATCAACGCGCTGTCCGTCCCGGACGGTGGACGCCCAGATCAGCGTCGTGCACCGCTGCGTTTGTGAATAGGGCTCGCAGCTCGTGAACCAGCGCCGCCCCGCCACCTCATGCATTCCGGGCGTGACGTAGAGATCCTCAACGGCCGCAGGCGGGGGGCTGGGTACAGCGGAGGGTTGGACCGTTGGAGCGTCGGTTGGGCTCGGATCCGCGGATGTGGGCGCCTCGGTGGGGGTGGGGCTGGCGGAGGGTCGAGCGGGCTCCACGTGGACGGTGACCGTCCCCGCGAACTTACGAGACGGCGACGAGAACCTGAGCGTGAACGTGCCAGGTTCGGACCACACCACGCTGTCGCCCTCGACGACTGCGCCCTCGGGTAGCGGGACCGCGATGGCCGCACCCGTCTCATCCGTCACCACGGGCCGTGGAGCGGGCTCCCCAGCAATGGCAGCGGGCCACTCAAGGGTTTGGTCGAGAGCACCCCAGCCGCGCAGGTCCTTGGTGGCTAGGACGGAGACGTCGCTGAGGTGGTTGTCGTGCAGAATCACCCAGTTCAAGGCGTCAATCGCACCCAGCACGGACGCGTCGCGCATACCGGTCCCATCAAGTCTGAGGTCAGTCAGGGCGGTCATCTCCTCTAGCGGCGCATGATCGCCGACAGGGTTGTTCGAGAGGGTCAGATCGGTCAGAGCGCTCAGGCCGGAGAGGGCTGAGATGTCGACGACGTCGTTGTGGGCGAGGTTGAGCGACGTCAGCGCACTCAATTCGGTCAAGGCTGAGATGTCTGCCAAACCGTTGGTGTGCAGGTTCAACGCCGTGAGGCCGGTCAATCGAGTGAGCGACGAAAGGTCGGTGATCGCGTTGTCGTAGGCGAGGAGCTTGCGCAGACCGGCGAGATCGGAGACCGGCTCGAGAGTGCTGAGAGCATTCTGTGACACGTTCAGTTCACGCAGGGAACCCAGAGCCGAAATTCCGTCGAGGCCGGACAACGGAGTCGTTCCCCGTTGATCGGCGACCGAGAGGACTTCGAGCAGCGACAGAGCCCCCAGTGGGCGGAGGTCACTCACCTGGTTGCCATCCAGATCCAGGCTGGTGAGCCCCTCAAGCCCCGCCAGCGGGGACACGTCGCTGATCTCGTTGCCGTCGAGGACAAGGCTGCTCAGTTGCGTGAGGCCGGCCAGGGGAGTGGTGTCGGTGACGTCGTTGAGTGTGAGATCCAGAGAAGTTAGCCCGGTGAACTTCTCCAGACCCGTCAGGTCCCGGATCCCGCCATAGAAGCAGTTCAGCTCAGTGACTGCGGCGGCCTGCTCAGCGCCCACCGCCGCGGTGGCAGGCTGGGCCAGCCCCCGGTTGATGCAGGCGCGCAGTTGCGCGTCAGGGATGACCACAGGCTCGGTCGGCTCCTCCTTGGGTGGGGCGGTGTAGCCCTCCAGCGGGTTCTGCGCGGGCGGGGGAGCCTCGACCGAGTAGCTGTCGTGCAGCGACCAGCCCTCGACCGAGCCGCCCAGGGGGGAGGATGAGTCCATGCCGAACTGCGAGAAGTTCCATTCGGCGTAGCGGCCGTCGGCGTCGGCGCTCAGCTGCCAATAGCTCCACCAGTCCTGCGGGCCGGGCGAGGCTGGGATGCCGTTGATGTGAGTGAGGAACCCGCCATTGTCAGTCAGATCGAAGCCTGCGCTCTCCAACGCCTCGCGGCCGCTGGAAAATTCGGTGGCGCAGCCCCGAGAACAGTTGCGTCCGCTTCAACGTGGACCCACACGTTCCCGGCGGCGACGCACTCCTCGGCAGTGGGGGGCGCCGCCGTCGTGGCGGGTACCGGGGAGAGGATGAGGCCGATGACGGCGAGAGTGAGGGCTGAGCCCTGGATGCGACGTAACACTGACGTCCTTTCGCGTTGTGCTCCGGCCGCCAGGCGAGGACCCGCAAGCGCGACGGGAGCGTCCTACATTGGGCGTCGGTCCGACTTCCCTCACGCGAGGGTCACGGTTGCGCGTCAGTTCCGGATTCGCACCGGATTCTCTAACCCAACGGGCTGACCCTAGCATCGCGCTGCGGGGCCGCTTCGCCGGGGTGGGGCGCGACCCGCCCTAGGCCTGAGGCGCGCCGCAGCACCGTGAGCAGCGGGCGTCCCAGGATCAGCAGAGCAAGCGCCGTTGTGATCGCTCGTCCGGTATCCCAGCCGCCCGTGGAGGTGAGGAGGGTGAACCAGCCGAACCGCGCCAGGTTGTCCACGATCGGAGCTCCGGGGACATAATCCAGGGAGCCGCCCGCGCCGTCGAGGTTGATGCCGGTGATGAACGGCCAGAACCACATGTTCATCAGCGCGCCGTACACGTACGCAGACACGACACCGACGGCGATCAGCATCCCGATCTCGGCCTTGCCGGTCACCCTCCGGGGGAGGAGCCCCGAGATTAGACCCACCCAACCGGCGGCGAGCATCTGGAAGGGCAGCCAGGGCCCCACACCCGCGGTGATGAGCGCCGAGGCGAACAGGGAGGTCATGCCCAGTAGGTAGCCGAACCCCGGCCCGAAGGCGCGCCCGGCCAGCACCAGCAGGAAGAAGACCGACTCCACCCCCGCTGTCCCTGCGCCGAGCGCTGGTCTGATGGCGGCGTTGATGGCAGAGAGCACGCCGAGAACAGCCAGGGACCTGGAATCGAGTCCGCCCTCGGTCACCTGGGCGATCACCAGCAACAGGATCACCGGAAGGAGCGCGGCGAAGACGAACGGCGCGTCCTGCGCGTGCTCGGGCGCGACTCCCACTGCGGGGATGAGTAGCGGCCAACCGATGGCGAAGAGCCCCAGCGCCGTGGAGAGCACGATGACGAGCCAGGTCCGCCAGCCGAGGGACACCCCGACCACGGGGGCGGGAACGTTGAGCGTCGGGTCAGTCCCGGGCATCGACGAACTCCTGGACGGTGAGCACCGGCGTCGGACTCGAGACTTTCGCCACCTGGGTGGCGAGCAGCGCGGACGTGGCGAGCACGTCGCGAGTGGGTCCGTCCGAGACCACCTCGCCTTCAGCCATGACCACCACGCGTTCGCAGGTCTGGGCCACCATCTCGACGTCGTGGGTGGCGATCAGCACGGCTCGGCCGTCAGCGGCCATGCCGGCGATGATCTCGGACAGGGCATGCTTGGCGGCGTAGTCGAGGCCGCGGGTGGGTTCGTCGAGCAGCACCACCGCCGGGTTGCCAGCCAGTTCGACCGCCAGGACCACGGCCAACTTCTGCCCCTCGGACAGGTCGCGGGGGTGAGCGTCGGGCTCGATGCCCGGCACCAGACGCCGAAGCAGCGCGAGCGTCGTACCGTCCGGCACCTCCGCAGACCGGTCGCTCGCAGAGCACTCGGCGGCAACGCTGGTCAGGTACAGCAGGTCGGAGGGCGTCTGCGGCACCAGGGCGATCCCCGCCTCGGCGGAACGCGAGACCGTGCCGCCGTCGCGGCGCCCTGCTCCGTGGAGTGCCCACAGCAGGCTCGACTTGCCGCAGCCGTTTCGTCCCATCAGGGCGGTCACTTCCCCCTGGCGCAGGGAGAGATCCACTCCGGCCACAGCGACCTTCTCGCCGTATCGGACGATGATGCTCGACGCGCTGAGCGCCACCTCACCGGACGGGCGGCGTGACGGCAGCGTCGGTGGCTCGCTGGCCCAGACCCGACGCTGCTGGGCGGCAGAGCGGCGCCCCTCGCGGATGGTGAGCGGGAGTGGGTCCCAGCCCATCGCCACTCCGAGCTCGACCAGCGGGGGGCGGATCGGGGCATCGCGCAGAACCGTTCGCGTGGCTCCGTGGGTCACGGTATCTCCGACGAGAAGCGTGCTGTCGGCGAACTCGATCACACGCTCCATGCGATGTTCCGCGATCACCACGGTCGTGCCGAGGTCGCGCACCAGCCTGGATACGATCGCCAGGACCTCTTCCGCCGCGATGGGGTCGAGCGCGGAGGTGGGTTCGTCGAGGACGAGCACCTTCGGGGAACTGGCCAGGACGCTGCCGATCGCGACGCGCTGTTGTTGCCCACCCGAGAGGGTGCGCAGCGCTCGTCGGCGCAGGTCGGCGATCCCCAGCAGATCGAGCGTCTCCTCGACCCGCCGCCGCATCTCCGGCGCGGGGAAGCCGAGTTGCTCCATGGAGTAGGCGAGTTCGTCCTCCACCGTGTCGGTGACGAAGCCGGCGAGCGGGTCCTGGCCCACGTAGCCGACGGTGGTGGCGAGTTCCCGGGGCTGGAGCAGGGTGGTGTCGCTGCCGTCGATGAACACGCGGCCGGTGCGGATGCCGCCGGTGAAGCGAGGCACAAGGTTATTGATGCACCCCAGCAGGGTGGACTTCCCGCTCCCGGTCGGACCGACGACCAGGCAGAGCTCGCCCTCCTCGATCTCGAAGCTGACGTGCTGCAGCCGCAGGGTGTCGCTGCTGGCGTAGCGGAAGCTGACGTCGTCGAAGCGGATCATGCGGGGGCCTTCCAGAGGTCGGGCGGCGGGGTGAGGAAGGCCGGCAGGCTGGCGGCAGCCAGCGCGAGGAGGAGGAGCGGAGTCAACGTCGGCCACGTGAAGGGGCTGATCGAGGGGAACAGCACGACTGCGTCGGCGCTGGCTGCGACGAGGCTGACGATGGCAGCGCAGGTGACGCCCGTGACCACCACCAGCGTCTCGGCGATCCCCCATCGGATGGGACGGTACTGGGTCCTGCGGACGGTGCGTCCGGCGAAGTGGAGCGCAGCCATGGCAGACGCGAGCCCCGCGACCAGCAGCGACGTTGAGAGGATCCCGACACCCAGCACGCTGCGGTCAGCCGAGCCGGCGAGGAAACGGAACGACCAGGTGGCCAGCAGCATAATGCTAATCACCCCCAGCCACAGGGACAGGCCGCGGTGAAGGCGCCGTCCGGTACCGCTACGGCCGTAGCCCCGCACATCCATGGAGGCGGCCAGCGCGAGGGAGCGTTCGAGTGCATCGGAGAGAACTGGGACGATGATGGTCTCCACGGCTCGGAGTTTGTCGCGGCGCTTCGACCCCGCCGGGGAGCGGCGGAGCTTCCGCGCCCGCACGACGCGTTGGGCGGATTCACCCAGCTGGGGCAATGCGGAGACGGCCACCACCATGACGGTGCCAAGCTCGTAGAGCGCTCCGGGAAGACTCGCGAGGAGCTTCTTGGGGTTGGCCAGCGAGTTTGCGGCGCCGATGCACACCACGATCGTGGCCAGGCGCGCGCCGTCGTAGAGACCGCTGAGCAGCGATTCGAGTGATACGGGGCCCAGGAGCCGGATGCCGCGCACCCAGGTGGGGAGGGGCACCTGCGGCAGAGTGAACAGGATCGTCGGTCCATCGCCGCCCCCGAAGAAGATCCGGAAGGCGACCCTCATCACTACGATGAAGACGGCCAGGATGAGGTATAGCTTGAACGATCTCGCCCACGGGTTGTCATCTCGGCGGGAGATGGTGACCAGAGCCGCCACGGCGATCACCCCCGCCAGCAGCAAAGGATTGGTGGTGTTCGACGCGGCTGCGGCGAGTGCCAGAGCCCAGCCCCACCACGCGAACGGATGGATCGACCTGGGGAGGAAGTACCGCCTCATCCCAGCCCGCGGCGCCGCCACCAGGTTGCGCCCCCGGCCGCGCCCAGCACGACCACGGCACCGACACCGATCAGCGTCCCCAGCGGAGGACCTGCCGCAGGCTCAGCCTCGACGACGGCTGGCGTGGTCGGAGGCAGCGAAGCACCGGGAGGGACCGACCGGCCGGGTGACGGGCGGGGAGGGGGAGGCGAAGCAGCGGGACCGGTCGCCGCAGTGGTGGACGGCGACGAGTCGGCAGTGGTGGGGGAGGGCGCGTCGACGCTGGGGGATATCGGCGGCTGTGCGGGGGGCGACGGAGAGGCCGAGGGCGCCTCGATCGGCGCGGTGCGCGCGGGCTCGGGCGCCGGGTCGGGGGTGGTCGGCTCGGAGGAGGGAGGGGAGGCGGGCGTCGCCGTGTTCGCAGGAGGCCGGGCAGTGCTCCCGGGTGCTGCGGTGGTGGGCCGCGGTGCTGGCGCTGGCGGCGTGGTGGTGGTCGGGGGCGCCGGAGGCTCGGTAGCGGGCGGCGCGACGGGATGCGATGGCGCCACGCGTGGGGCGGGATTGCTGTCCGTGCCTCGGTTGAGGGAGAACGACCAGCCCTCGTACCCTCCCGGAATCACCGTCCGCGCGCCGCCGCCGAACGACGAAAACGTCCACTCGCCGCCGTTGGGGGCGTGCCAGTATCCCCAGAACGCATTCTTGGGTGGCGTGGCCACGCATGTTTCCCGGTACTCTTCGTTGCCCGCCACGGGGAGGGTCTCGGTGGCCGCGGGACGGTCGTCGATCCTGCAGACGAAACCCGGGCCATCGTGAATCGTCCCGGAATGAGTGAATCCGGCCAGTCGCAGCGCCTGCAGCCCCGTGGTGCCCGCAGGAACCTGGTCTACGCAGCGCACGACGGTTCCGCCGCCCAACTCCTGGAAGTCGACGACGACCGTCACCCCGGAATCGCTGGTGCAGTGGCCGGGGGACGCGTCGGCGTGCGCTGGCGACCAGGCCGCAGCGGCCGTGACGCAACCCAACACCAGGGCTGCGGTCAGGCGGCGCAAATCAGACACCGGTGCTTGGGGCGCCGATGCACTCAGGGTTGATCGGCAGGGCGGAGGGATCGTCGCAGTCTGCGCCGGATCCTGGGCCCTCCGGTGACGCGCTGGCCGTCGGGGTGGGCGACGGGGCTGGGGTGGTTGGTGTCGTTTCCGGAGCGGTGAGGTCCAGACCGGCGACGGGGTCGACTGTGGGTGCCGCTGATTCGAGATCCCAGTCGGCTTCAAGATCGACGCCGAGTACGTCGCCGGCTTCGAGGGTCAGTTCGAGGATGCCCACCTGGGCGAACTCCCACGCCCCCGAGTAGACGCCGTCGGCGGGCGACTGCGTCCAGACTCCCCAGTACTCCCGCGCTCCGCTGTCTGCAGCGCGACCGTCGACGGTGGAGAGCCAAGCGCCAGTATCAGTGGTGAGGCCGGTGCTGAGGAGAGCTTCGGATGCAGTGTCGAACTCGTTGGCGCAGGCGCCGGTCACCGTGTCGTCGTACTGCACGTGGACCCAGACGAGTCCGTCTCGGACGCATTCAGCTGCGGTAGTGGGGGCCGCGTTGGCGGTGAGGGCGACGCCGCCCAGGAGCAGGGCGGCAGCCGCGGGCAGTGCGGCGAAGCCGAGGGGAGAACGGGACATGAGGACCTCTTCGAGTCAAGGTCCGTCGGCCAAGGATTTCCGCTGGTCGCGACGGAACGGTTGTTACCTTTCACCGAGCGGCGGTCCGACTCCCCGACAGCATCGGGATCACGGTTGCGCGACAGTTCCGGGATCTCACCGGATTCGTCCACTCAGTGAGCCTCACCCTACCCCAGAGATATGGTGGCGGGTAAACCCACCCACCTTCTGAGGAGTTGAGCATGAAGCCCGAGGCCATCGTCTTCGACATGGACGGCACACTGACTGACACGGAGGCGGTATGGGACGTCGTGCGGCGCGGTCTGGCCGCCGAGCACGACCTGCCGTGGCCCGACGGCACCACGCAGGCGATGATGGGGATGAGCACCGGGGAATGGAGCAGGCATCTCGTTGAGGCGGTCGGCCTGCCCTACTCGCCCGACGAGGCGGCACGGCGCACCATCGACGGCATGGCCGACCACTACCGGGAAGGCATCACGGTCCTGCCCGGAGCCGTTGAGGCGGTCAGGCGGATGGCCGAGCACTACCCGATCGCCATTGCGAGTTCCTCGCCGCGACAGCTCATCGACGCCGCCGTCGAGGTGCTGGGGCTGGGGGAGTTGCTGTCCGCCACCGTATCGACAGAGGAGGTGGCCGCGGGCAAGCCTGCCCCTGACGGGTACCTGAAGGCCGCCGAGTTGCTGGGGGTGGACCCCACCAGGTGCATTGCCGTTGAGGATGCCACCAACGGGATCCTCTCCGCGCTCAACGCAGGCATGACGGTGGTGGCGGTGCCCCCGCACTTCCATCCGCCCGCTGAGGATCTGCTGGCCCGCACGACAGTGCTGGACAACCTGGATGAGCTGACCGTCGACCTGGTCGAGAGCCTGCTGCCCGCCCGGTGACCCGTCCGCCTGCGTGAACCCGGCCGCTGGCGACGCAGGGGGCACCCTACGATTCATGGCATGTCATCGCTCATCCATGCAGACGACCAGGGCTTCTTCGGCGACCACGGCGGTCGCTTCGTGCCCCCGCAACTAGAGGCGCCCATCGCAGAGGTTGCCGAGGCCTACGCGGAGGCCCGTGACGATCCGGAGTTCCTCGCTGAGTATGAAGCTCTCCTCACCGACTACGTGGGCCGGCCCTCGCCTCTCTTCTTCGCGAAGCGCCTGACCGCCGAACTCGGCGGCGCTCGGATCTACCTCAAGCGCGAGGACCTCAACCACACCGGGGCGCACAAGATCAACCACTGCCTCGGCGAGGCGCTGCTGGCCAAGCGCATGGGCAAGCGCAAGCTCATCGCTGAGACGGGGGCCGGTCAGCACGGCGTGGCGCTGGCGACCGCGGCCGCTTTGCTCGGGCTGGAGTGCGAGATCCACATGGGGGCTATCGACGTGGCGAAGCAGCATCCCAACGTCGTGCGGATGGAGTTGCTCGGAGCCAAGGTCGTGGCGGTCGAGGAGGGCGGCCGGAGTCTCAAGGAGGCAGTCGACTCGGCGTTCGCCGTTTTCGCCAGCGACTACGCCGACACGTTCTTCGCGATCGGATCCGTCGTCGGCCCGCACCCCTACCCGACCATGGTGCGGGACTTCCAGTCGGTCGTCGGGAGGGAAGCCCGCCAGCAGTGCCTGGACAAGATCGGGCGGCTGCCTGACGCGCTGATCGCGGCCGTCGGGGGCGGCTCAAACGCGTTGGGGCTGTTCACCGCGTTCCTCGAGGACGATTCGGTCGCGATCTACGGCGTCGAGCCCGGCGGGCGGAGCCTGGACGTGGTGGGCGAACATGCCGCCACGATGACGCTGGGGCGTGAGGGGACGTTGCACGGGATGAAGACCCTCGTGCTGCAGGACGCCGACGGCGAACCGTCTCCGGTGCACTCGATCGCCTCTGGGCTCGACTACCCCGGCATCGGGCCGCAGCACGCCCATCTCCGCGACGTCGGACGCGTGGAGTACGTGACGGCCTCCGACCAGGACACCCTCGACGCATTCCAGCTGCTCTGCCGCACCGAAGGGATCATCCCGGCGTTGGAGAGCTGCCATGCGGTGGCCCACGCGATGAAGCTGGCGCCGACTCTCGACGCTGAACAGGTCATCATCGTCAACCTGTCCGGTCGCGGCGACAAGGACATCGACTATGTGGCCGAGCGTCTAGGAGTGGGGACCGGCTCTTCGGACTGATCCGAGAGCTTGCCGGCCTCGTTCCCTGAGCTTGTCGGCCTCGTTCCCTGAGCTTGTCGAAGGGTTACGGCCGCGCGTGTGGTCGCCGCCCTGTGGTCGGGGGCGGCGGTAGGGAGGGGGGTCGTTACCCTTCGACGGACGGGCTGCTCGCTGCGCTCGCCGGCCCTGCTCAGGGACCGAGCGAGGGCTACTCGAGCCGCCAGTCGACCTGCCGACCCAGGGTGCCGCTGAGCTGGAACGAGGCCTCGGCCGTCGTGGCCGAGTTGAGGCGGGTCTGCATCTTCTCGATCCGCTGGGCGATCCCCAGCCGCTCCGCTGCCGCCGCGTTGGTGGGCTCGTCCAGGAAGCGGGTCATCGCAGCGACGGAGGCCTGAGCGTGGTGGGCGTCGGCGGCAGTCTGCGACTCCAGCCGTGCGCGGTACCAGTCCGAGGCCAGGACGTTCTGCCGCTGGAACATGGCGCGGAACTGCTTGTCGTGCAGACCCATGCCGTCCGACGAGCCGGTGGCCATGATCTCCAGCAGCGCCCGGATGGGTGGTACGGCGAGCCTGATGGTGCCGTCGTCCAGGTAGGACTGGGCCACGCGGGCGTGTGTCGTCACGATCGTGCGAACGGACTCGACGTACGCCTCGGTGTCCTGCAGTTCCGGGCGCAGCATGTTCTCTGAGAACACGACGTGCGGGTGCATGAAGATCCGACCGAAGTACTTCGACTGGAACTTCGCCGTCATCCGGTAGCCCAGACGGCTGGCTTCGATCGTTTCGCCGTCGTGCTCCAGGTCGGGTACCGGCTCGAGTGCACCCTCGGCGATGAGGCTGGCCGCGTCGCGCTCCTCGGCGGACATCCGAGAGAATACCTCCGGGACGAGCAGCGAGATGTCGTGGTCGACCCGCACGTTGGGCCCGATCACGCCGGCGCTCGAGAGCCAGCCGTCGTACCCCGTCAGGGCGAAGGAGAGGAAGGCTGCATTGAGGTCGATCACCGAGGGCAGGGCGTTGAACGGGCCCTTCGTCATGGCGCCCTCGGAGCCCGCGCCCGTCGTGGAGGGGGACTTGCCGGTCATGGACGAGATGAACTCCATGAAAAGCTCCGGCAATTCCATGTAGTGCAGGGGGGCGTAGGCGCACAGCGGCGGCACGCCGGGCTCGGCGGCGTTGTTGCGGCGGCCCGCAGCCACCACGTCGATCGGCAGCCTGAGCGGGGCCTGCATCGGAAGCCGACGGTACAGTCGCGAGACCATCTCGGCGGTCACGGTCTCCTTCGGCCTGGCAATGTCCGGGCGCACCTGGAGGTACCGCGGGTTCTTCGACCGCGCGCCGTTGATCAGGCGGGGGTGGGCCGAGGAGACGAAGTAGCCGGGCTCGCTGTCCTCTCCCTTGGCAACTTTGGCGATGAGTTCCTGCATGGGTTGGGTGAACGAGCTGAAGGCGACGGCGTCGGCGACGATGTCGCGCGCGTCCTGTCGCGTCAGGGGTTCGAAGTTGCTGAGGAAGGCGCCGGCGGCGATGTCGGCCTCGGCCTGCTTGTCGTAGCCGCGGTGGATCGCGTCGTCGGGGCGCTGGAAGAGGAGCTGCTCGCAGTTCGTGACGAACTTGCGCGACAGCCCGTCGGTGCGCCCGGCCACACCCCCCGGCACGACGATGCTGGCGGTGATGTCGTCCTCCGTCTGCACCTTGGCGCTGGGGTGGAAGTCATGGCGCAGCCCGAACAGGCGCCAGGACCCGTCCGGAGCGAAGCCCACCCGCAGCATGTTGACCTGGATCTTGTCCCCGTCGAGTCGGAGCGCGTGGCCGGCCCGGCCGTTGATCCTGCCGACGGAGAAGTGGCTGGCCCAGTCGTCGGCCCACTCCGGCCGGTAGTAGCGCTTGACGACGAAGACGAGTTCCTTGATGTGGTGCGGGATCGCCTCGACCCACTCGTTGTACTCGTCGGTGTAGTCACGGCTCGGGGTGAGCAGCTTGATTACGCTCCCGACGCTGCGCTCATCCGAGAGCAGGGGTCGCTGGTCCGAGGCCGTAGCCGGATCGGCGAACCGCCGCGAGAAGTCGTAGTCGACGATTGCCGCTACCTGCGCCATATCCTCGACAAAATCGGCAACGTAGGCGTTGCCGACGACGAAGGCGTCGGTGATGGACTTCGAGATTTCCGACTTGCCGCCGCCGGAGACGGTGGCGGGCTTGTGGCAGCTCGTGGCGTGCGGTGAGGTGCCCAGCAGCGTCCATTGGTTGCCATCGGTGGCGATGTGCGCCAGCTCGACGACGTACCCGTCCGGCCCGACGTAGTAGGTATTCGCGCGGAGCGGGATCGTTCGGGTCTCGCCGCCGATCGTCCACGACACGGTGGTGTCGCGCAGCGAGTACGACGTGCACTCCGGTACCAGCACGATGTGGCTCTGTTCAGCGTCCAGGGCGTGGCCCTCCGGCTGGCGGATGAAGCGCTCCGGGTTCCTCGCCACGACGTCGTCGAGTGTGTAGGACGGGTCGGCGTATCGCTCGGTGAACGTCTGGCCGAGGTTGTAGCGGGGGAAGGTGATCGCGCCCCCGGCGTGTTCCTCTTCCACGAGGCCGAGGAGATTGGCCGAGTAGCTGATCTGCGCCTTGACCTCCTTCTTGCAGTAGCCGAAGTAGTTGTCGGCGATGACGGTGACGATCACGCCTCGCTCGTCCCTGGCACAGGCCTTGAAAGCGGACCCGCCGTTGTAGAGCTCGGCCTCGTCCTGCCAGCACATGCCGTCGCGGCGCTGCCTTTCGGTGGCGTCCTCGTAGTGCGGGAGCCCGAGTTCCTTCTTCGTGAGTTTCGTCAGGTGTGGCGCGAGTACGACCAGGCCGGTGTGGCCGGTCCAGCCCTCCGGGTCGAGGGAGGCGTCGTTCTCGGGCAGGTAGGGGTCGCCGCCGTTGCCGAAGATGCCCTCCACGAAGTCGAGGTTGGCCATCAGCGTGGCGGGTGCGATGAAGCGCGTCTCCATCCGACGCTCGCGGGTGTAACCCGGCACGTTGGGCACCACGGTGGGGCGCAGGAGTAGGGACACCCAGCACCTCGGCTGGTCCGGCTGCCCGGACGTGTAGGGCAGCACCATCGCGTCTGCCGGGGGAGCGAAGGCTGCCTCCACTAGCCGGCCGAACACGTCGCGTGGCACCGCGATCTTGTCGTCCTGGATGGGCAGCCCTCCCTCAGCGATGTGGAAGACGCCCTTGGTGGTGCGGCGGTCGTTGGCCGGGTTGTGAAGGATGCCGTTGGCCAGTCGGTAGCTCGTCAGTAGTTCGGAGGTGAACCGGTCGCCATCGACGGGGAGGCTCATCTCGCGAGCCAACCCAGCCTGATCGAGCACCAAGGTCTGCCGGGGGATCTGCGGGGTGACACCCGTGCCGTCGAGGTACGCGTCGAGGAAGGTCTGGATACGTGTATCGACGGCGGGGAGCCGGTGCTGGAGGCGGCGGTTCAGCTCGCGCTGGCGCGCCAGGATCGGACGAACCAGGTCGACGGCCCTGCCAGCGGCCCCTTCGTCTGGTAGTGGGAGGCCGAGGAGTCCGAGTCGCAGGTTGATCGCTGCCGTATCCGCAAAGTTCGCCATGCTCCCACTATGACCCCAGCACTGTGGGGGGCCAACGGGGGGTGGTCAATAACCGATCAGTGGTGAGCGGTTAGGATGCAGGCCCTCACGAGCCAGCGGCCCGGTGCACGTCCTCGATGGCCGAGACAACGCGCTCGTTCTGCGGGGCCAGGTGCGCGAAATCCTTCGGTGGCTCGCCGCGGTACAGCGGACGCACGCAGGTGAGCACCTCGTAGAGGTCGTCCTTGGTGAAGTCCTGCCGCCGGGTCAGGATCCTCAGGTCCCCGCGCACCTCCCGTAGGTCGTGGAGGCGTCCGCGCCAGCCGGGATTGGACAGCGGCGCGTCCTCGGTGTCCATCGCATCGGTCAGCGCGCCCAGCGCTGAGATGAGCTCGTCGACCTCGCTCCGTACTGAAGCGGAGTCAAACGGCGCGACGGGTGCGTTGTCGTTGTCGTCGGCCTTGCCGAACAGTTTGTTGAGAAACCCCATGATGACCCCTTCGTGACCAGCGGAGACCTCAACGGTAGCGCACAGGTGGTGACGGGTGTCCCCGACGACGGCGGGCATCGCAACTCAGCGAACAAACCTTGGACAAAGGGTTGACATCCCTCCCTTCTTCAGTGTCTACTTGAGCACGGAGGGGAGTATCCCCGAGCGCGACTCGTCGTCATTACGGTCCAACACTGGACCCGGCGAGCCGGCCCGAATCGGGCTGGGAGAGACCTCCGATCGTCAACGATCGGAAAGGTCTCATCATGGACGTCCCACTCTGGGTCTGGGGCGCTGTCATCGGCGCCATCCTCATCATGCTCGCCATCGACCTCGTGGCCCACCGCGACGCCCACGTCATCGGCGTCCGCGAGGCCGCCGCCTGGAGCGCGGTCTGGGTCGCGCTCGGCGTCGGATTCGGAGCCCTTCTCTGGTGGTGGCAGGGGCCCGAGGTCGGGCAGCAGTACTTCGCCGGCTACCTCATCGAGAAGTCCCTGGCCGTCGACAACGTCTTCGTCTGGGCCGTCATCTTCAGCTATTTCGCTGTCCCGCCGCAGTTCCAGCACCGGGTGCTGTTCCTGGGGGTGCTCGGCGCGCTGATCCTGCGTGGGGCGTTCATCGCCGTCGGCGCCGTGCTCATCGAGAACTTCACGTGGGTGTTGTACGTGTTCGCGGCGTTCCTTCTCTACACCGGCTGGCGGATGATCCGTCAGCGCGACCAGCACCTCGACCCGGAGCAGTCGGCGGTCCTGAGGCTCTTCCGCCGCTTCATCCCGATGACCGACGCCTACTACGGTCAGCGGCTGCTGGTGCGTCGGGGCGGGGTGTTGCTCGCAACGCCGCTGCTCGCTGTCCTGGTGCTCATCGAGGCCACCGACGTGGTCTTCGCCGTCGACTCCATCCCAGCCATTTTCGCGGTCACCAGCGAGCCGTTCCTGGTCTTCACCGCCAATGCCTTCGCGATCCTGGGCCTCAGGGCCATGTACTTCCTGCTGGCCGACCTCATGCACCGCTTCGTCTACCTCAAGATTGGGCTGGCCCTCGTGCTGATCTGGGTGGGCATCAAGATGGCGCTGAAGATCGACATCTTCTACATCCCCACCGCGATCTCCCTCGCGGTCATCGCGACCATTCTCACGGTGTCGGTCGTCGCCAGCCTCAGGGCCACCCGAGGGCTGACGGCCGAGCCGGCCGCGGAGCGGGAGGGTCCGTTCCGGATGGCGACGCCGGAGGAGTTGGCGGAGGTCGATCCTCAGCTCGCGGCGACCAGTCGCCCGAGCGCGTAGCGCGCGATCGGCGCATACACGACGACGACCGGCCACGGTGCGTGGATGACGACCCAGGCGCAACTTCCGTCTGGTTCCTCCTCCACCCCGTGGTCGAACGTCACCTGGAGCGGACCCAGCCGGACCGTCCAGGCCCAGGTGCGGGCCTCCTCGTCGAGGCTGTCGATCCGGAACCGGGCCGCCAGCCCCACTCCCCGGACGACGCCGGTTGTGTCGGGCTCGATCACGCCCTCCGGATACTGCACCTCGCGGAGGTGTGGGGCCCACCCGGCCCAGCGGCGGGGCTGGGTGTAGCGCGCCCAGACCTCGCCGACGTCGGCCGGGCCTCGCGCGGTCAGCCTGAGTTTGCCCATCCAGAGTCGCGTCACGAACCGAGTTTAGGCAAACGACCGCCGGCAAAGCCGTCCGTACTAGCCTCGTGAGTGAACCTCATGGAAGGACGCGGACGTCATGGCCAAGGAACGCACGCACGATGACAACGCTCACGGAAAGAGCGGCGGATCGATGAGTATGTACTGGAAGTTCGGGGGAATCCTCCTGGTGAACCTGTTCCTGATGTGGGCACTCAGCATGTCCATGGTGCGAAGCATCGACCACTTCTACTTCAACCCCAGCAACCTCTACATGGCCGTCCTGATGGTGGCCGCAATGGCCGTGCTCATGACGGTCGGTATGTGGTCGATGCTGAAGAACCGGACCCTCAACATCATCCTGCTCGTGGGCTTCCTTGCGCTGTTCCTCGCAGCGTTCTTCATGGGGCGCTCCGAGGTGGGCGTGGGCGACGAGGGTTTCCTGAAGTCGATGATCCCGCACCACTCGCGCGCGATCCTGGTATGTCAGGAAGCCTCCATCACCGATCCCGAGATCGAGCAGCTCTGCGTGGAGATCATTGACGCTCAGCAGAAGGAGATTGCCCAGATGAAGGAGATCCTCGAGCGATACGAGTGATCTAGCTCCAGGGTTTCACGAGACATGAGATAGACCCCTTTCCGGTCTAGGTGGGAGCTGGTCAGGCTCCCTGTTGCTTGGATGGCTCCATCATACCGCGAAACAACCACAAAACCCCCAGTCAACGAGCACTTCCCCACCACCACGACCCGGTTACGGTCGCGGTGGTGGGGAACGGAGTGGCGACGAAACCTCGCCCCGACTCCCCCTTGGTGAAATCGCCGTTTCCGCGCGCCGCTAGGTCAAGTGCATCGTTTGATTGGCTGCTTGGCTCACTGCGGGATCGTGGCTAGCTACGACCACGAGACCACCTTGGTGAGCATGGTTCCGCAGGTGTTCGATGACGCGGTCGGCCCAGGTGCGGTCGAGGCTGGCGGTGGGCTCGTCGGCGATGATGGCGGGGGTTTGCTGGGTGAAGACCCTGGCCAAAACGAGGCGCTGACGTTCACCTCCTGACAGCTGCGCTGGTCGCCATCCGAGGCGTTCTCCCAAACCGAGGGCCTCGAGCATCTCGCGGGCCCTCACCCGTGCACGCCGCACAGCCTGTCTCCCATCCGGCAGGATAGGAACGAGGCAGTTCTCGAGTGCGGTCAACTCGGGCAGCAGCGCTGCTTCCTGATCCATGTACCCCACGTGTTCCCGCCGAAGGTCCGCCACCTCGGCAGGGGACATGGCCCGCAAGTCAGTACCGTTCCAGGTGACGCTCCCCACGGTGGGGACGTGGAAGCCCGCCAACGCCTTCAGGATGCTGGTCTTGCCTGAGCCGCTACGGCCAGCGAGGCAGACCATCTGTCCCGACTGGACATGTAGGTCAAAGTCGTCGATGACCGTCAACGTGCCTTCCGAGATCGGGTAGGTGACCCCGAGGTCTTTTACGGCAACCTGCATGGTCCTCATCGTGTGGCTCCTCTCGTCGACACTTGGCCCAGCGCGAGCTGGAGCACGGAGACCGCCACGACCATCCCTGCAGCGGCCCCGAGCGCGCCGAGTGGCGCACCCACCTGAGCAGCTGCAAAGGCAGCCGCTGCGGCCACTGCCAGCGTGGTCGCCACCCGCACGGCATCGTCGATGCGCTGGATGGTGCGCATGGTGGCGGGGCGGTACCCCACTGAACGGGCTACCGCATCCTGCTGCTGGCGTTGCGATCGGTGGATTGCTGCCGAGATCGTGACGAGCAACACAGCGCTCGCGACTCCTGCCAACGCAAGCCCCACGTGTGCCCACACCACGGCAGACCTAGCCACCCCAGCCAGCCGCGTAGCGCCGGCTGTGTCGAGCGCCTCACGCACTGCAATCACACCGAAGAACGTGATGCCGCCGGCGATCAACACGCCAACAACGCCCAGGACCGTGGAGCTCGGCGACATCCGAAGCCGCCGCCACACCAAGCCACCCACGCTGGACAACGAACTGAGGCCGCGGCTCGGACGGCCGGAATATGGTCGTGTGAACGGGATCATCACGGCTGCTGCGAACACCAGCACGACCAGCGGCAGTACCGCAGCGATCACAGCCCGGTAGGGCACCGGGGCTCTGGCAACGACCCAGAGGGCCACGCCAGCCACGATCAACAGCATGGGCACGTTTACCCACATCAGAAGCCGACGAATCTGGTCGTCACGCCACCCGATGCGCCGAAGGATCGACACATGCCTTCGGTGGCCAACAGCCCCAAGCAGCGTGGTCACGGTAAGGGACAACATCACGGCGCCAGTGCTGGCCACAATCAGTGCCGCGGTCGCTCCGGAGACCCCCTGCTCCACGGCAGCTGCAGCCTGCAAGGTGGTCCACTCTTGGCGCACCAACCCCAGATCCGACGTTGTGCCGTCCTCAGCCACGAAATACTCGGGCACATAGACGCTGACAGCTTGTGGGGACGAACCCGCAACCACGATCGCGTCCAAGCCCAGTGCACGAATCGAAGTCGCCACCGACTCGACCCTTTCCACAGCCTCTGCGTCATACCGGTCGATACCTGCCACACGAACACGCACCACATCAATCGGCGTTTCACCACGCAGCGTCCCCGCACCTACCAGGTCCGTGAAGGCCCCCGGCACACCTGTGATGAAGTCCTGGTCGGAGACGTTGGGCCACACCTCGTCACCCTCAGCAGTCGTCGTGAGGTTGCCGCTGTACACCCCGGAGGGAACATATGAAGCAGCCTGAGCTTGCGGATCCACCACCTCATCGGGGGTGAACGTCCCCAACGGCGCAGGAACCGCACCAACAAAGCCGCCACCCTCGACAACCTGGGAGTCACGGTACGACTGGACATTGCCCACATGCTCCTGCCCACCTGAAAGCTGAAGCTGTCCCCGATCAGGGACCCGGCCCGCAGCATCAGTGACACCCTGCGCTGCCACCCGGTACGCCGGCCCCGCCGCGCCCGGATCCGAGCGGTATGTGGGACGCCCCACCAGTTCAGGCCGAAGTTCAGTAGCGGGCAGCACCATCGCCACGTTCTCCTCCCGAGGAGGGCTTCCCGGCCACTCCAGGACGAGACCAGCACCTCCGAACGGCGTCAATGCCGTCGACACATCAGATTCCAGAACCAACGTGTCAACGGCACCTGCCGAAGCAATGGCCGACTCCAACCCACTGCCCGATGTGGGAATATCGGAAAACCCCACGCTGGCATGCTCGGCCGTCACCCTCAGCACGAAGGACCCCGGCGGATACGTGCGCACCACCAGCGGCACAACATCCCTGGCCACACCATCACCGGGCTCCTGCAACTCCATCCGGATCGCCGGATAGGCCTCCTCATCGACCCGGGCGCTCCACACAGTGGTCCCGGTGCCGCGAAACTCTGGGAGATTCGTCAAGGGCTCAAGGAAACTGGCGTTCGCGTGACCCAGCAAAGCGACCTCTGCCTCCGGATCGACGGCAACGATGCTGGCAGGGAACTCCGGCATCGACCCCAACCCCACGAAATAGTCCTGACTACTCCACACTGTCGAGAAACCCGTCACCGACGAACTCGCCACCACCTGGTCCACGGGCATGTCGGCCGAATCCCGGCGCTGCAGCGCCACGACACCGCGGTTGCGCATCAGCAGCCGTTCCCCCGCCCCTCGAACATCAAAGACTTCGGCCGTCAACGAGATAACGACATCGTCTGCCAACGCCGAAACGCCCGAGGCAGGATCGTCGGCAACCCGTAGTGCTGGAAACAACGATGTGTTGCGCAGGCTCCCAACCATGCCCAGAGGCGCTGCGACCTCCACCCCATCGACATCCCGCACCGAATCCAACTCTGCCAACGAGATTCCACCCTCGCCAGCAGTGCCAACGAAATTGGGATCAACCAAACCGTCGGTGCCGGCCGCACCAAAATCCTGCCCCCGAGGAACAACCAGCACGTCATACGAACCGCGCCAGTTCTCATCCAGCGCCGACCCTAACCGAGAACTGGCCGTGCTGCTGGTGGCCACGATCAAGACAAATGTGACAACAGCCAGCAACACGGCCCAGACACGAGTGCCCTGAAGGGCAAGCCTAGAGGCAATCGTCCACACGACTTACCCTCGCGTGTGGTAGTGAATCGTCGGGGAGCACGTCGAGAAGTAGTAGCTGCGGCCCAGACTGGTCTGGGTAGTGCTCGACGTCACG
Source organism: Tessaracoccus flavus (assembly GCF_001997295.1). Lineage (NCBI taxonomy): Bacteria > Bacillati > Actinomycetota > Actinomycetes > Propionibacteriales > Propionibacteriaceae > Tessaracoccus > Tessaracoccus flavus. The sequence goes on along the minus strand of NZ_CP019605.1, from coordinate 1,812,691 downwards.
AAGTTGGCGCAACCCGGAGCCCCGCATTGAAAGTTGACGTTGTATGGCCCGGTATCCCCCCAGGCGGCTCCTAGAGACCGCTGCTGACCCGACTGCAGCACTGTTGCAGGCGAGATGGACACCGTTGCAGCCGAAGCGGTCGGCATCGCTAAGGCCAAGAGCCCTACCGTTGCCATACCACCAAGGCCGACTTGACAGTTGATCGCTTCATTGTGTTTCCCGTCTAAACCGACGCTGGTCCCGCGTTGGCCGAAATATACCCCGTAGATCACTTGGAGGTGCGGTAATCGTCTCTAACCTCGATATTTCATGACGGCCCTGTGTGGGGCTGTTCGGCGCTGGTGGCGTCGAGGTTGTTCTGATTCTTGCAGGTGGGTGTGACAAGACCCCGCGTGACGCTGCGGTGCGGGTTTCCAGGCCGGGAGCTGCAAGATTCAGAGGGACATGTGGAGGTCTGAGGGTCAGGTGGCGGGTGCCGGGAGGTTTCGGAGTCGGCTGATGCTGTCGATGATCAGCTCGGCCCAGCGGGATCGGTCGCTGAAGTGGACGACGGTGCGGCGGGCTCTTCTGGCGAGGGTCGCGGGGATGGTGTAGAGCCGGTAGCGGAGCCGTTTCGGTTCCCAACGGCGGGCTTCATGACCGGCCAGCGCCAGCATCACGCTCCAGGCCTGCAACTCTGAGGCCAGCGCGACGATCTGGCACCAGATCCGATTCTGGTCGAACCCGTGCAACGGGAGGTTGGCCAGTCCGGTGTCTTTGGCGATCCGGATCCGGTCGTCGCAGCGGGCGCGTCGACGATGCCTGAGCTCCAGCTGCTGGAGGGTGCCGGTGGTGGTGTTGGTGGCGAAGGCGGTGAGTCGGTAGCCGTCGACGTCGTCGAACCGCAGCTGAGCGCCGGGGCGGGGCCGTTCGCGGCGGACGATCACCCGCATCCCGGCAGGCCAGCCGTCGAGATCCAGCAGTCCGGTGAAGTCAGCAAGATCGGCCCCCTCGCGAGCCTCGCCATCGCTGTTGAGGGCCGGCACCCAAACCCACTCCGGGACCAGGTGGTAGAGGTCGGGGGTGTCCATGGGGAGGGTGAAACCGACCGAGTACGCCACCCTGCGCCCGGTCAGCCATTTGGTGAACTCCTTCGTGCCGCCGGCCCCGTCCGCGCGGATCAGCACGCGGCGTCCGGGCCGCGGGTTCCGGTCGGGGAGCTGCGCGAGAGCTTGTTTGGTGACGGTGATGTGATCGGCGGCGGTGTTCGAGCCGGCGTTCCCGGGGCGTAGGTGGACCTCCAGGGCTTCACCGGTGCCCTCAGGTCCGTGGTCGGCGAACGCCATCAACGGGTAGAACCCGAAGCCTCGTTTGAACGTCGCAGCCGCCTGCTGCATCTGCCGAGTGGGCGGTGATCAGCGACGCGTCGAGATCGATCACCACCGGATCCTCGGCAGTCGCCTCGTGGTCGGGGGCATGGTGACCGGCCAGGGCCCAGACCGTGGCGCGGGCCTGCTGCCTGGCTCCCGCGATCGCTGTGATGGCCTTGTCCGCGTCCTCGGCGAGGGTCGCGATGAGGCGGGACACGGTTGGGTCCGACGCCACCGGGCCGTAGACCCCCGGTTCGGCGCGCAGGGTGGCGAGGTCACTCAACGCCTCACCGCCGAGCACCAGCGACACCGCCAGATCATAGATGATCTTGCCTGGGTCGTGGATCGCCAACGGTTTCCGCCACCGGGACAGCGCCTCCGACAGGGCCCGGTCCAGGCCGGCCGCGCGGATGGTTTCGGTCAGCAGGATCCCGCCCGCCTGCCCGACCGCGGTCACCTTGGCGGTATCGACATGAACCCTGGGATATGAGCCGGTACTCTTCACCTCGAAGGTGCTCCTTCTTGTTGGTCGATGTTTCTCTAGACAAGTCACATCATCCCAAGTCAGGAGCACTTTCGCTATCTCAGTCCGCTACAGTCCACCCACCGTCATGAAAGCACGAGGCTAGCCGGACTCGCTGCGTGCGAGGTGCTCGGGCTCCAGATCCACTCGGCGCAGCAACTGCGCGTTGAGAGCCACGATGATCGTGGACAGCGACATCAGCACCGCTCCGACCGCGGGCGACAGGAGAATCCCGACGGGGGCCAGCACCCCAGCAGCCAGCGGGACGGCAACCACGTTGTAACCGGACGCCCACACCAGGTTCTGGATCATCTTGCGGTAGCTGGCCTCAGACAGCTCGATCATCGAGAGCACTGCCCGCGGATCGTTCCCGGCCAGGACGACGCCCGCCGATTCCATGGCGACGTCGGTTCCAGCTCCGATTGCGATACCAACCTCCGCGCGCGCCAGGGCCGGTGCATCGTTGACGCCGTCGCCCACCATGGCGACGTTGAACCCCCGCGCCTGTAGCTCAGCGACCTTGGTGTCCTTGTCCTTCGGTAGCACCTCGGCGAAGACCTCGTCGATCCCCAGCTCAGCACCGACCGCCTCGGCCACCGGGACGGCGTCCCCGGTCACCATGGCCACCCGGACCCCGCGGCGCTGAAGTGCCTTGACGGCGGCTCGGGACTCGGGTCGGATCTCGTCCTCGACGGCGACCGCCCCGATGATCTCACCGTCGCGCAGAATGTGCAGCACGCCGGCGCCGCGGCTCGACCAGACGTCGGCTCGGTTCTGGATCTCCGCGGGTGGCTCGAGTCCAAGTTCGCGCAGCAGGTTGGGCCCGCCGACCTGGATCGTCGATCCCTCCACGGTCGCGGTGATCCCTCGTCCCGTGGACGCGGTGAAGTCAGTGGCGCGTCGGCTGAGTTCCCGGGCTGTCGGGTGGTTGGCGGCGGCCGTGACGATGGCCTGGGCGACCGGATGCTCGCTGTCTGCCTCGGCTGCCGCCGCGAGTGAGAGGAGTTCGCCCTCCGCGATCCCCTTCGCGGCCGCGATGTCGGTGACGGCGTGCTCGCCCTTGGTCAGGGTTCCGGTCTTGTCGAACAGCACGATGTCGATGTTGCGCATCCGCTCGAGCGCCATCCGATTCCGGATGAGGACACCGTTCTTCGCCGCGCGCTCGGTGGAAATCGCGATGACCAGTGGAATCGCCAGACCCAGCGCGTGAGGGCATGCGATGACCAGGACGGTGACGGTGCGAACCACGGCGTCTCCCGGGCTGCCGAGGACGCTCCACGCGATCGCGGTGAGGATCGCGGCTCCAAGCGCGAACCAGAACAGAAGCGCTGCGGCGCGATCGGCGAGCGCCTGCGCACGCGAGGTCGACGCCTGTGCGTCGGCAACCATCTTCTGGATTCCCGCCAGCGCGGTGTCGTCGCCGGTTGCCTCGACCCGGATCCGCACTGTGTTGTCGGTCGCGACGGTGCCAGCGACGACACGCTCGCCGGCAGACCGCGGCACCGGGCGCGACTCGCCGGTGATCATCGACTCGTCGAACTCGGCCGCGCCCTCCACAAGAGTGCCGTCGGCGGGTACGCGGGCACCAGCGCGCACCAGCACCACGTCGTCGACGGCGAGGTCGCTGATCGGCACGGTGACGGTGCCGTCGTCCGTAACCCTTTCCGCCTCGCTCGGCAGCAACTCTGCGAGTGCGTCCAGGGCGGATGACGCCGCCCCGAGCGCACGCATCTCCATCCAATGCCCCAGCAGCATGATGGTGACCAGCAGCGCCAGCTCCCACCAGAAGTCGAGTTCGAAGCCGCCGATGCCGAGCGTTGTGACCCAGGACGCCACAAAAGCGACGGTGATCGCCATCGAGATCAGCAGCATCATCCCCGGTTCGCGTGACTTCGCCTCCTTCCAACCACCCTTGAGGAACGGCGTGCCGCCGTAAACGAAGATGACCGTCCCGAGGGCTGGCGCCACCCAGGTTGAGCCGGGGAACTCGGGCACTGGGTAGCCGAGGAGGTGGCCGACCATGGGGCTGAACCAGACCACGGGGAGGGTGAGCACGAGCGAGATCCAGAAGCGGTCGCGGAACATCGCCGTCGAGTGGCCCTCGTGATCTCCGTGCGAGTGGACCTGATGCTCCTCGTCGACCGCGGAGTGCGGGCGGCCCTCGCGCATGGCCTGGCCGTGGGTCGCGTGGGCGGCGTGCCCGCCCGGGTTGTGCTGCTCGGTGTGGTTCGTCTGCATTGCTACCGCCTAGTCGGGGTCGGGGAGGCGCTGCGTACGAGGCCACAGCCGCCAGCGTCCGTGCTCAACTCCTTGCAGGGTACGGAGTTACCGCAGGGTTGGCTAGGTCGAGACTATCAAGAAATGGTCAAGACGCCCGCGTCTGTGGCGCCGGAAGCACCAGCGTGAAGGTCGATCCGTTGCCAGGCCCGGTACTGCTGGCGGTGAGGGACCCATCGTGTGCCAGTGCGAGGCTGCGGGCAATGGTCAGCCCGATTCCGGATCCCCCCGCGTCACGGGCGCGTGCCGCGTCGGCGCGATAGAACCGCTCGAAAACGTGCTGAAGCTGGTCAGCCGACAGCCCGTCGCCCGTGTCGGTGACTGTCACTATGACAGCAGTGCGGTCCCGGTGTGCCGTCACCGTCACGTTGCCACCGGCGGGGGTGTGGCGAAGCGCGTTGTCGAGAAGATTCGACAGAATCTGCCCCACCCGTTGCGGGTCGGCCCAGACCGGTCCGTCGTCGATGATCGACCTCAGCTGCACACCCTTCGCCTCGAAACGGCCCGCGGCGGCGGCGACCACCGGCGCGATCAGTTCCTCCGTCGCCACCTCCCGGCGGTCCAGGGTGAAGCGTCCTTCCTCGGCACGGGAAACGTCGTCCAGGTCCTGGGCAATGAGGCGCAGACGCTCCACCTGGTGGATCAACACGTCCTGGCTCGCGGCGTCCCAGGGCAGCACGTCGTCGATGACGGCCTCGAGCTCAGCTGAAAGGGTGGCCAGAGGAGTTCGCAGCTCATGCGCGACGTCACCGAGGAGACGACGCCGGCTCTCCTCGGTGGAGTGGAGCCGTTCGGCCATATCGTTGAACGCGACTGCTACAGCATCGAACTCCGGCGTGGTATCCCTCGGGACGCGAGCTGCGAGGTCACCTGCTTCAAGCTGCGCCGACGCGGTGGTCAGAGCGTTGAGGGGGCGGCTGAGGCGTCTTGTCTCCAGCCAGGCGAGCGCCGTGGCGAGCAGGAGTGCCACTGCCAACCCGACGCCGAGCGATGCGGACCCCGCGTCGATGAATGCCTGCTCGACATGGTCCATCTGCGCTGCACCGACGCTGCCGCCCAGCTCCAGCAGGTGTTGGTGAAACAGCGGCGGACCGACGGCCAGCGCCACGAGAGCGGCCGTGACCACCCCTGCACATACCACCAGCGCCAACGTCAGGAAGGTGCGCGTGCCCCACCGCAGCCCAGCGGCGCGCCCACTCATCCCGTGCCCATTCTGTAGCCGACGCCGCGGACCGTCAGCACGTACCGAGGCTGGGTGGGGGGATCGTCGAGCTTCTTGCGAAGGTTGGCCACGTGGACGTCGACGATGTGATCGTCACCGACCCAACCAGGACCCCAGACGGCCTCGATGATCTGCCGGCGGCTCATGGCCAGCTGGGGACGGGCGGATAGGACGTCGAGGATGTCGAACTCTGTGCGGGTGAGGCTGATCTGCGCGTTGCCGACCCAGACCTCCCGCCCGTCGGCCAGCACTCGAAGGGGCCCGAACTGGCGCGGGGCCGTCGGTGCCTCGGCCAAGGACGATTCGCGTGGGCGGCGCAACACAGCGTTGACCCGGGCGACGAGCTCCCGGGGGCTGAACGGCTTGGTGAGGTAATCGTCGGCCCCGGCGGCGAAGCCGTTGATCTTGTCGACCTCGTCTGCTCGGGCCGTCAGCATGAGGACGTAGCAGTCGGAGAACGAACGGATCCGGCGGCACACCTCGACCCCGTCCATGCCGGGAAGCCCCAGGTCCAGGATGACCACGTCGGGGTCCAACTCCTCGGCTGCGGCCACCGACTCCGGTCCGGTGTGCGCCAGGGTGGGCGTGAACCCCTCCTTTTTCAGGTAGGATGCGACGACGCCGGCCAGCGCGCGCTCGTCGTCGACGACAAGCACGCGAGCCTCTCGAACGTTGTCCATCACGGGTCCATTATGGGTAGTCCCTCGGCGGACACCTTAGCGGGGAGTCGCGAACCGGCCATTCTTGACCCAATCTTGACGCCTCGCGCTGGAACCTGGCGGAAGGACTGGGCAGGCTGGTTACCGAACCGACACAAGAAGGACACTCCTATGCTCCGAATCCGACTCGCCGCGCTTGCCACCGCATCAGTTCTCATCCTTGGACCGCTGACGGCCTGCTCGTCCGGGCCCTCCCCTGAGGCCGGCACAGCTGTCACCTCAGGCGCCCTGGACGCCGCTTCCGAGGGTGCTGGGCTCCTCGAGGCACAGGGTCTCGCCGGGAAGACCGGGCGCGAGATCGTCGAGGCGTTGGATCAGTTGGATGCCCCGCGTCCGCTACCCGTGGCTGCCTCCGTCCGCTACGACGAGGTCGTCGTCACGGACGGAGTCACCGAGGAGGTACTGCCGATCGAGGACCAGTTCTACCTCTCGTTGGCCCCTTACGAGACGTCCACGCACGAGTGCTACTTCCACAACCTTGGGACGTGCCGCGGGGAGTTGGCGGACACCGACGTGCACGTCACCATCACCACCGACGACGGCGAGGTTCTGGTTGACGAGGATGCCACGACCTACGCCAACGGGTTTGTCGGATTCTGGGTCCCGCGAGACGTGACCGGCACCATCCAGGTGACAAAGGACGGCAAGACAGCCGAGTCGGCCTTCTCGTCGGATCCGGAAGGTGCCACCTGCGTCACAACGCTGCAATTGGTGTGATCCCCGTCCCGGATGAAGCTTGACCGGTTCTTCATGATCCGCCTCTGGGCTCGGCGCCAGTGGAGTGGCACGCTCGAGGTATGAACCCAATGACGAGACGGCATCTCCTGCTGGGTGGGCTGGGCGCCGCGAGCGCCGGTCTGCTCGGGGCCTGCAGTTCGCCAGCACCCCGGTCGCCCTCCGGGCACGGTGGGACGCCGGCGATCTACCCGACCCCGACGCTTGTCCCCGGGCCGGGGCGCACCACCGTCGAGGCCTCGCTCAGACCGCGCCCAGTCACCCTCGATCTGGGCGGTGTCGAGGCATCGACCTGGGGGTACAGCGATGCAGGGTCGACGCTGGTGCGTGGTACCGCTGGCGACCTGTTCCGGGTGACAGTCGACAACGAGCTGTCGGCATCGACCAGCGTGCACTGGCACGGCATCCGGCTTCATCACGCCGCCGACGGCGTCCCCGGTGTGTCGCAGGAGCCCATCGAGCCGGGACAGCGATTCGTGTACGAGTTCGTCGCTCCCGACCCTGGCACGTACTTCTTCCATCCCCACTCCGGCGTCCAGTTGGACCGCGCACTGTACGCGCCGCTGATCATCGATGATCCGGCGGAGCCGGGCCGTTACGACCACGAGTGGGTGATCGTTCTCGACGACTGGACAGACGGGGTCGGCCGCAATCCCGACGACATCTTCGACGAGTTGGCCGCTCAGGACGGACCTGTCTCCAGGGGGATGGGGATGGGCGGTCACGACATGGGGGGCATGCATGGCGGCGCATCGCCACTGGGAGACGCAGGCGATATCGACTATCCGCACTATCTCATCAACGGTCGTGTCCCCGAGGCGCCGCTCACCTTCGAGGGCAAGCCGGGAGACCGGGCGCGGCTGCGGATCATCAATGCGGGATCCGACACGATTTTCCGGCTGGCTCTCGGAGGCCACACAATGACAGTGACGCACTCCGACGGTTTCGCGGTCCAGCCGCGGCAGACGCGGGCCCTCTACCTGGCGATGGGGGAGCGCTACGACGTCACGGTGACCCTGTCCGACGGGGCCTTCCCGCTGGTCGCGAGGCCGGAGGGCAAATCCGGTTTGGCGCTCGCCGTCGTTCGCACTGGACAGGGCGACACACCGACGACCCAAGCCCAGGTGTCGGAGCTCGACGGTGACGTTCTCCTGGGCACGACGCTTCGCGCTGCCGAGGGAGCCGGACTGCCGGACGGGGAGGTGACTGACACGTTCGACGTGGAGCTCAACGGCCAGATGGATCCGTACGGGTGGGGTGTCAACGGGAGAAAGTTCGGTGATCACGAACCCCTCGAGGTCGCCCCAGGACGACGTGTGCGGATGCGGATGACGAATATGACGATGATGGCTCACCCGATGCACATCCACGGCCATACGTGGGGCCTCCCGGGCAGTGGGGGGCTCCGGAAGGACACTGTCCTCATCGCTCCCATGCGAACGATCGAGGCGGATCTCATCACGGATAATCCGGGCGAGTGGATGCTGCATTGCCACAACATCTACCACGCGGAAGTGGGCATGATGACCACGATGCGCTACCTCTGACCGCGTGGTTCCTTGCTACCCCGCGGGCGCGATGCAAGCATGTGTCCCATGGAGCAGAATGGGGTGACGTCAGGCTCTGCATGCCTCTTCTGCGAGATCACCGCTGGTCGATCTGACGCGAGCGTGGTGTACGAGGACGACACGGTGGTGGTCTTCATGGACCGTTACCCCGTCACCCCGGGGCATCTCCTCGTGGTGCCGAGGCGGCACGTCGTCGGGCTGGAGGACATCGACGAGGCCACGGGGGAGCACGTCTGGGCGGTGGGCCATCGCATGGCGGGGGCGCTGCGTCGATCGACTCTGGGCTGCGAGGGGATCAACGTCCTCCTCTGTGATGGGGAGGTGGCTTTCCAGACGGTATTCCACTTCCACCTCCACATCATTCCCCGCTATCGGGACGACGGATGGACGATTGAACCCGATACTCAGGAGCGCGCGAGGGACCTGCTCGACACTGATGCGGCGGCCATCCAAGAGGCTCTGAGCGCGATCCAGGGATAGCGCCGGCGATCCCGCCGTTGAGCCCCCGCTCGGGGGCCGTCGCGACTAGCGTGGGATCAGGTCGACGATGACCGGTTACGTCGTGTCGGCCCCATCGACAGGAGGTCCATCATGCCCGGACTCATCAAGAGGATCGACCGGCTCCCTCGGCTCCGACTGTGCTGTCGCCCGCCCGTTGCCCCGTCAGGGGTGGCGGCAGCGGCCGGGGGCGGGAGCATGGAGGTCCAGGTCACCTGGGATCCGCTCGCCGCGTCCGCATCGGTGGGGCACTACCGGGTCTACCGACGCAAGACCGCTGGGCAATTTTACCTGCTGGCCGTGGTCACTGCGGACGCCCTCGGGACGCTGGTCCCCGGGAAGTTGGGGATTGTGGATGCCCCCGACTACTGGCCGTGGCCGTCCGGCGCGGATCCCTCGGCGGAACGCTGCTACGCAGTGTCGGCAGTGTCGACCGCAGGAGTGGAAGGCCCCATGTCGGCAGAGGCGTGCGCGTCTCCGCTCTGACATAGGACAGGGGTGCGATGAAGTCGGTGGACCGGTTGGCCGAGCGCCTGGCGCACGGAGTGCAGGGCTGGATGGCGATGGCGGCAGTTGTGCTGTTCGCGGTGTTCACCGCGATGGTGCTGCCCGTCCAGGCTGAGGCTGGCGCGTTCTACACGGTCCGCTACCCGGCGCCGGACACCTCCCTGTGGTACTCCGCGGACGACCTGTATTCAGCCGCGGAGGCGTGGGGCCGAGACGGTCGGGCCGCCTATGTCCACGCGCGCGTGACGTTCGATGTTGTGTGGCCGCTGGTGTACGGGACGTTCCTGGTGACGACGCTCGCCTGGGTCTGTGCGCGGGCGACAGCTGAGGGCAGTAGGTGGCGACGGTTGGCCCTGCTACCGGTCGTCGTGGTGGCGCTGGATTATGCCGAGAACGTCTGCGCCGCGACGGTGATGGCCCGCTACCCGGCCCGGACGCCGCCGTTGGCGGACCTGGCGCCGATCTTCACGGCCGGCAAGTGGCTCGCTCTGTCGGCCAGCTTCCTGCTGTTGCTGATCGGCGTGATCATCGCCCTCGCAGCACGGTGGCGCTCGGCCCGACTGCACCCGCGCCGGCGGGAGCACTAGGCAGGGAAGCAACGACCCCAGTCAGCTAGCTATGTGCCGATGTGACCCGGGCTTGCACTTGTGTCGAGAGAGGACTTGAAGTTGTCTCCAAATCCCTTTGACAGGCGCGGATGTCAATAGAGGCGCAGCACCGAGCCATTCGTGCGGCGAACGTGCGGTCAGGCTGGGCGGCTAGACGCCGCGCGGACCGGGGCTGTCCGATTTTCGGTGTCATTGGCGGTTTTCATTTTGGTGGTTCGGCCGCGCCATTCAGGTAGTCATCTCGTCGACGATCCGGTCGGTGATGCGACTGATGGTGTCCTTGCTCACGCTGGTGCCATAGACCTTGGCGACGTGGGCGGCGATTTCCCCGGTGGTCAATCCTTTGGTGAACAGGCTCAACACCATCGCGTCCATGTCCGACAATCGCCGTTGGCGTTTCTTGACCAGCTGGGGTTCGAAGGTGCCGTTGTGGTCCCGCGGGACCTGAATGTCAATGGCACCCACGGTGTCGGTGAGCACGGTCTTGGGCCGGGTGCCGTTGCGGGAGTTCCCGCTGCCGCGGCCGATCGGGTTGTGCTTGTCGTAGCCCAGGTGCTCGTTGAGCTCTTCGTCAAGGGCGGCCTCGACGATGTGCGCGGTCAACGCTTTGAGTAGGCCATCGGGGCCGGTCAACGCGATCCCGGTGTCCTTGGCCTGGCGCACCATGTGCGCGATCGCTTCCCTCTGATCTGGGTCCAGATCAGCCGGCTCCTCCGGCATCGATGGATGTGGTTCGGTCACGTCGTCCAGTCTGGCTGACGCCTCGATCTCCTCGAGGGAAATGACGTGGTTCTCGGTCATGATGACTTCCTCCTGCCCTCACGGGCACTGGAGCCACTTACACCGTTTGCCTGACAGACCCTTCGCGCTGCTGCGATGGGCTAGTTTCCTGGCTGGGTCTCTCGTCGCCGAAGGGCGTGCCATGATGGTGGATGATCAAGGACTCTGCAGATCGATCACCGCTCTTCGAGAACGCCCAAGCTACTGACTTGACTCGCTTCATAGTGTTCGATCCCGACATGGACGAACGGGCGGTCGCGGCAGGATATGAGGAGGCAGCAAAGCGCTTGGCAAGCAGCGTCACCGGCAAGCCGGTTGATGATCTGATTCTGATGCCGTTGCTCTTTCTTTGGAGACAGGCAATCGAACTCATACTCAAGGCTACGATCCGAGATCTGTGCAAGATCCGCCGCGCACGTGGTGAGAACCAAGACGAGTTGAAGACCGAGAAGGTCGCGGTGAGAGCGCCTCCGCAGTCCAAATAAGGTTGGACACAACTTGACGAAACTCACTGACGAACTCGTGGGCCACCTTCAGGCGCTTGGTGACACGGAGATGCCCAACGACGTCTTGAGTTCCCTAGACGCGTTGGCGGAGATCGACGAAAAGGGCACCGGCTCTTGCTACGCGGGACTGCTGAGCGCAAGATCGTCAGCAAACCTCGACATCACTGCCCTAACGAAGACCCTCGAGCATACGAGTCTCATGCTCACGGTCACGATCGATGCGGTGACGAACGGCCAAGGCGCCTAACGCTTCCCATTCGGTCCTCCGACGGGAGACGCAGCTGAGCCACTCGCTACTTTCCGATACGCACTCTCGGGCAAGTTGCGCAGGTTGACAACCAATCTTGGCGACGCTCAGTCAGAACTCTCCTGGTCGCTCGAGACTGACCCCATCAACCGATACCGCGTTCCACTCTTGTTCGTCCCCGGGACCTTCTCAATGACACCACTCGCCTCCAATTTGGCGAAGAGTCGGCGGATCGACCGGTCCGCCTCGGGTCTGTGGAGGAGTGTACGGGCTTCGCGATTGTTGATCGATCCGCGCGCTTTGATGTACTCGACTATGCGGGACTCCGGTGAAGCAAGACTTTCGTGTCGAATCGAAACGACTACGGCGGTCCCAGTGTCAGTAATAACCGGATCTTTGAGTTCGAGTTTCCGCATTGCCGCGAAAGCTGTATTAAGCCCCTCGCCAACATCTTTGTTGGGTGCATCTGGAAATTTGTTGAGGAGGCGGACGACCATAGGATTGCGAGAGAACCGTTCGTCAAGAATGTTGTTCGGTGTGATGTGGGCTGGAAGCGTTCCAGGACTTTGCACTTCGATTCGATTCTCAAAGATGCGCACGTGAACGTCGTCATTGATCTCGTAGTCCCTGTGGATTAGGGCATTCGTAATAATCTCATGCAAGGTCTCGCGGGGGTACTGAATGGTCGTAAAGCCGCGACCTTCTTCCAAGAGTGGGATCTGCTCCACTTGTCTGACGGTCTCCTCCACCGTCTTGTAGACAAGGTCGATGACAGGCCCCTCGATGGACATGGGGTCATAGGCCAGTTGCTCTCGGGACCCCTGGTCGTCGCTCGTGGTATACCGGTACAGCTTCACGCCAGACTTCGGGAGATGGATTTGGGGCTCATCGTGAAACAGGACTGTTCCTGCCACGGTGGGGTGGCCGTCGACAATCACTGTCTGCTTTCTGAGCCACTTCTCCGGCTCGGTCTCAGGCACGATCTCAAGCATGAACCCTATGATGGTCTCGGAGTTGGTAATTTCCTCCGGCGGATAGTTCAGGGTCGCTGTCTCATGGGTTGAGAGTCCTTTCCGGCGCCGCAGTTCCTCGACATCGGCGACGGGCAGAGACTGAGCTCCTCGCCTCACGTAGGCCTTGCCGTCTGAGGCCACCTTGATCTGCCGGGCCTTCTGAATGATCACCCGCAGTACAAAGGTACCCAGAGTCGGATGCTCGAAGAACTCGTAGCTGTATTCAGAACCGTAGGGAAACAGGCTCTCCATGGCCTGCAGGTGACCGTTGGCGCCTTCAACCGTCGGAAACCCGCCCCATGCGCCGTCGTCTTCTACCCCCACGATTAGTTCCCCGCCATCGGCGTTCGCGAAAGCAGACATCGCCTTGGTCAGCTTCGCAGGTGAGATGCGGATAGACTTACAGTCGTGGAAGTGATCCTCGGGTGTTGCACAAATCGAGACCACTTGCTCCTTGGTTAGTTCAGTGATCTCCACTGCCTTCTCCGTTCCTCCGTCGACCCTTCGCAGCATATAGGCCCAAGTACGCCGGAGGTTGGATGGGGCCGAGACCGACATCGGGGCTTGACTTGAACTAGCCGGGCTCCAGCACAATCACCACTTGCGACACCGCAGCGCTTTTTCGAACGCGAGTGCGAGAGTCCCCGAAACCCCCGCGAAAATCAGACAATCAGACCTCGCGGCGCCAGGCTCCGCGAGGAAGCGGGTCGAAAGCCGAAACACTCTCCAGCGCACTGTTGAGCTAGTTCGTCGCCTTGAGCGGCGGTCACCTTCATCCAGCCTTGCGACCGCTGCCTCGGCCGCGCGCCTTGGACAGTGGGTCTATTGGGCCGCTCAAGTCCTGATCTCACCCTCGGACATCCGACTCTCGGCTATGACCGCGAAACCAGGACCGCCGGCTCGGTCCTCCCCATCTGGGCTACGACAGCGAACTCGCGCTCATCGGCATTATGTGGGTATCGGTTGTCAAGAGGCTTCGTGTGTGTCGAGGCCGGTGAGCAGGTTGTCGTAGATCTCGGCGCGGCGGATCTGGCCCTTGGCGCAGGCGTCGTCGCGTTGGGCGAGCAGGGTGGGGCGGAACTCGATGGTGGTCTGGAAGAAGGTGCAGGACTCGCAGATCGTCTCGTAGATGCAGTCCATGATCTGGGGTCTGATGCAGTAGCCGTTGCCGAGCATGCGGGAGTGTTCGCGGTTCAGGCGGGCCATGTTCGGCCCGAGGTCGTCGGCGGGGAGCTCGGCGGGGCGGGCGTAGAGGGCGTCGACCTTCTCCGCGACGGTGAAGTACTCCTCGGCGACGGTCCGGTTGGCGATCTTGGCGTAGACCAGGGTCATGTCCATCGATTTGTGGCCGAGCATGGCGGCGATCGCTTCGAGCGACATGCCGCGGTTGATGGCCTGGGTGGCGAGGGTGTGCCGCAGCTGGTGGGGGTGGATGTGGCCGAGTCCGGCGGCGGCGCCGGCCTTGTTGATGAAGCGGGTGACCATGTGCCGGTCGATGCTCTTGCCGTTCTCTCGGGGCAGCAGTAGTCGGTGGCCCTCGGGGACGTGGGCCGTGCGGTAGTTGGTGATGTCGCGCGTCAGACTTAGTGGCAGGGCTGTTATGTAGGTCCTGAAGGAGAGTCCGACATGGGAAGACCACCAGTGATTCCGGTGGAGAAGAAGACCAGGATTGTGTTGAGCATCTTGGCTGGAGAGATGACGATCGCTGAGGCCGCTCGGCGGGAGAAGGTCAGTGAGCAGTCGATCGGTCGGTGGAAGGCTGACTTCCTCGAAGCGGGCAAGGCTGGGCTGGCGGCGGGTAGGTCTGGGCCCTCGACCCGGGAGCAGCAGTTGGAGGCGGAGGTCACTGAGCTGACTCAGGCGTTGGGTGAGGCCGCTGTCGAGATTCGGGTGTGGAAGAAGTCGGCGAAGGGCAGGTTGGGCCCTTCGAGGACCTCGAGGTGATCCGCAGGGAGGCGGGCATGTCGACCGCGAGGTTCGTGAAGCTGATCGACATGCCCGAACGCACGTGGCGCCGGTGGCAGGCCAAGGCCCGTCAGGATCGCCGTCCGAAGGGGCCGTGGCCCCAGCCGGCTCGTACGGCTGCGCGGGATCTGGTGGTGGGTCATGCGCTGGCTAAGCCGGCGTGGGGGGCATCGCAAGATTTGGGCGTTGACCCGTCACGCCGGACACAAGGCCTCTCAGGCGACCGTGCTGCGGCTGCTGCGTGACGAGGGCCTGCTACTGGCCTCGGAATACCAGAAGCAGCGCCGTGACCTCGCCGCTGACCGGAGGGCCGCGTTCGCGAAGACCCCTGATGGCCCGAACCAGGTGTGGCAGTTGGACTTCTCCGAGTTCGAGACCACCTCGGGTGGACGTGGCGGATCGCAGGATGCCGGGATTGGTACTCGAAGTATGAGCACACGTGGCATGTCTCACCCACCGGGAACAAGCACGACGCGATCGCCGCGGTCGAGCTCGCGTTGGCTGACTACGAGGCCCTGTTCGGACACCCGTTGGCCGAGGCCTGCCCTATCGATGAGGTCACTGGGGAAGTGCTGCCCATGGTCACTATCGTCACCGACAACGGTGGCCCGTTCAGGTCGTTGGACTTCGAGTTGTTCATCACCTCGCACCCCGAGCTGAGACACGTCCGGACTCGGGTCAAGAGCCCCGGGCAGAACGGCTCACGCGAACGCGGGTTCGGGACATTGAAGTACGAACGCTTGTTCCTCGACGAGATCGCCGACGCGCTCACCCTGGTCGAACGAGCCGAGGACTACCGCATCGAATACAACACCCAGCGCCCCCACGAAGCGATCGCCTGGAACCGGCCCCTCGAGGTCCACCTCGGCCGCGCCAGCACGACAACACCCACCTTTGAACAAGAAGAAATCCTGCCAACTACTTGACGCGGGACAGCAGTCGGATGTCGACCACGCACCACCTCCAATCAGCAGGCCGCAGTCCGCCTGGAGGCCCGACGCAACACTGAGCACGATCTGACGGACTGTCGGGCCAGGCTCAAGCTGGAATCGAGCACCAACGGCCCGTCGCTGGGCGCCACCCACGTGGCGGGCGCAGCTTCGCCGCACCACAGTCACGGCGAGTACAGAGGTTCACCGCGGCGCCGATCTGCCTGACCGTCACCGACTTCCTCGCTGGCAAGTGGGCGGCCAAGTCCGCTCAGTTCGACTACGCCGCAAGCTCATCGCTTCGGGACGCCAGTCTCGATGAACGGTCCGCCCCCACGCGCACGGCCGCATCCGCGGACACCCGGATGCCGTTCAGGGCACCCACGCCGGGAAGAGGCGAGCCTCGCGACCCGACTAGTCGGGTCGCAACAGTCCTACCTGTTGGCATCCACCCGCTTCCCTGCAGCGATGCTCGTCGACAGCACCGCGACCATCGTGCGCGACGCGCTCACCAGTACCGCGCCGGACATGGTGGTTCACGATCCGTTCGCCGGAGCCAAACGTCCTCTCCGCAAGATCGTGAGCACCTCAAGCGAACTCACCTCGCGCACGGGGAGTGACACGTCGGCTCTCTGTCCACGCCGGTGGTTCAGGGCTCGGGATGATAGGTTGCTCGACAATCCAAAGAAAGTTCGAAGGATGAGACACGAACCGACCAGTGGTTATGAGGACCCGAGCCTAAATTATCGCGTCACCTGGAGGTCCGTAGACGAAGGCGGGAAGACCTATGAAAGGGTCTTCACCAGCAGAGATCAGGGATGGGACTTCTACCAGGACATGCAGAAGTCACCGCACGCATATGGCGCGACTTGGGAACACATTCCAGCGTAGTGATGGATCCCCGCCCGTGAGGAGCGAGGGATGGAGAGCGGCGCACAGCCTTAGCTCAGACGGTGAGCACGGCCGGTGACGCCAGGACGACTGCCCGTACCCAGAGCGAACTGTTCTCGTGCCATGCCGCGGTGCGCCGTACCTTTGTCGGCGCAGCCGAAGACTGAAGGGCGCCGTTGGCGGGCTGTCAACGGGAGTATGCGCAGAGGCCGGCCCAGGCCCAAGGCGCATCGCCGGGCATGGACAGCTCGGGTTGTCCCGGTACTCCCAAGTGGTCCGGTCTTTCGGACCAGTAGGCCCACCGTGCGCGACGGAGAGCCTCGGGTGCGGATGTGCCAGCTGCGAGTTCGCGGAACAGGGCTGCCGCGATCGCCCCGGTGCACGAGTCGTCCGCAGGGAGGGCGAAAAGGCCCGCGACGGCTGCGCTCGCGCCAGAAAGGAGACTCACTGTGGCGAGGTTGAGCTGCTCTCCGGTGCGTGGACCCATGTAGCGGCCCGCGAAGCAGGCTTCGAGGACAATGACGCTGCCGGTTAGGGGATGTGCCACGAGATCGAGGGCGTCCGCGACGCGTGCGCCATCACTGGCCACGAGGGCGCCTTCGGCGCGGACTGCAGACTCGCCGTGACAGGCAACGAATAGGAGTCGGGCGGGTCCCAACTCGGCGCGAAGTTGCCTGGGGTCGTGGGTGAAGCCGGGGAGTGCCAGCCGTTCGGGGGTCCAGGGCAGCGCTGGATCGAGGTAGGCGACGGTTTGGCTCAGGGTTGCGCGGACTGTGGCCGTTGTTGGGACAGTCAAACGAGCGACAGCGGCCCGGAGGCCAACCGGCTCACCATCCACGAGCAGCGCCTCCAAGGGGAGGTGCGCCAGGACCGGCGGGAACAGCACGGCGAGTGAGGGCGACTCTTCGCCGGTGAGCCAGCGACGGACCGGCGACGGCAGCACGACTTGGGACAAATGAGTCTGCCAAGACCGGTTCTGCGGAACCCACAGTACGTCTGCGCGGTCGGCGGTGAAGGCGTAGCCGAGAGCATCGATCTGTTCGACAGCAGCGTCATCGAGCCCGACGAGGTCGACGTGCGGCCTGCCGCCGGGCAGCTGCCAAGCGATGGGCAGATGTCCATCCCGGGTCGGAGCCCCGTATGCCAGGAGGGCACCGCTCGAGTGTGAGGAGGCGAGGTCCTCGAAACTGGTCCAGACGGGATCCTCACCGGGTTCGATGAATGCAAATAGCGCACCGAGCTCCTGGATGAGGTGGCGTCGCGTGGCGGACGTCTCCCCGAGGGGGGGCTTCATTGTCGAGATGCGGGACACGAAACGCCTGGCGCGAGCGCCAGGCTGACCCTCGTTGAATGCGTTCCGGAGGCCGAGCGGGGCTTCATCAACAATCAGATCAGCCATGACCAGAGTCGCTAGACCGCCGAGCCGTTCGGCGGTTTTGAGCAGGTTCGTGGTTACGTCACGCAGCGCGAAGTCGTGATCACCGCGCCGACCCGGGTCCGCGACTTGGCTTCGGGCGGAGCGGAGTACTGCGGTTGCCTCACGAATGGTGGCCACTGCACGGTCGACGTCTCCGAGATCCGCGTGTGCCCGGGCTGCGTGCGACAATGCAAACGCCTCTCCGGTAGGTATCCCCATCCGGCGGTAGAGCCGAGCCGACTCTGTGCCAGCGGCAAGACGCAGCGATGCCGTATCCCCGATCTCGGCGCTGAGCGACAGTAGCCCGGCCTCCGCAAGCGGATTCTTGCCGCCGGCGGCAAGAGCGTGAGCCTCCGCGAGGGCGGCACCAGCACCGGCGCGGTCGCCAGTAACGTGGCGAACCCTGGCTGCGGCGCGCAGCATCCCGGCGAGCCCGAGCGTGTCGGGACTGTTCCGAAAGCACAACAGTCCCTCTTCGGTGTCGGCGAGCGCGCCGATGTGGTCGCCACTGGTTGTGCGTAACACCGCCCGTTCCCGCAGGACGTAGCCGAGACCAGCCGTGGAGCGGATAGCCCGGTAAAGTTCGGCCGCCCGGTCGAGCCTCTTGGCTGCCTGTATGTGGCGGCCCAAGATGAGAGCGTTGGTGGCGAGCGCGCGCTCAACGTTCGCTTGGCCGAGGATGTCGCCGTGGTCAGCATACGAAGCTGACGCGTCTTGGTAGGCGTCGTCTGCCGCCGCGTAGTCCCCGGTCCACGCTTTCAGGTGACCGAGTTCGAGCAGATAGTTGGCGCGCGTGTGCGCAGACATGTCGCCATCCAGCGCGCGCCAGATCGCGTCAAGGGCCTCTGTGGGCTGGCCGCGGTGCCTGTGCAGCACCGCGAGTTGTTTCCACCCGCGCCGCGCCGCGCGCGAGTCGCCTGAACGGTCGGCGAGATCAATCGCTAGCCTTAAGGTTGCCTCTGGATCAGTGGGTATACCGCTGCCCGCGTATGCCTCGGCCAACGAAACCAAGGCCCACGCGCGCCCGCTATCGTCACCTGCTGACTCGAACACCCTGTCCGCTGCTTTCAGGTGCTCTGCGGCCTCGGGTTGCCTCCCGAACTGGTTCAGCGCCATGCCTGCTTCCAGGTGCAGATGCGCGGCGACATGTTCGTCGCCGCGGAGAGATCCCAACCCTGACTCGGCCGCATCGAGAACGTCAGGGAGTCTGTCGAGAAAGCGGAGCGTCTTGGCACGTAGCGCCAGCGTCCATGCGTATGCGTCACTGACCGTCCAGGTCGCGAGCAAGGGCAAAGCCGCTTCAGTTGCGTCCAGAACAGCCTGCGGTTGGCTCTCGCTGAGATCGTCGAGGTGGTTCAGCCAAACCTGGACAGCGCGCAGGTTCTCTGGAGTGGGCCAGGTGTCATCTGACGCGGACATGCACCAAGTTGCCGCCGTCGTCCGCCATTCCCCCGAACCTAGAACCGTCCGCAGTTCCGGTCAGAGTCCAACCTTGACCGGAGACTCGCCTGACCTCGGACACGACAATTTCAATGTATCCGCAGGAGCGCAGGTACTGGACGACCGCCTGGGTGACTGACTCGGCCGTGGCGGTCGTTCCCTTCTTGGTCCAGCCCTGTCGAACCAGCGCAACGGATGCCTCCTTCAAGACCTCGAACGTGACCCCGGCCGCGACTGCCTCACCAATCCACGTGGCGACTTCCGCGGGGAGCGACAAGGTTCCCTGGCCTGGGGGCTCATCGGCTGTCGGTGGAGACGCCATCCCCGTGATGACGAGAGCCGCCCCATCTGCCAGGCCGAGTACTTCCATGATGAGAATCCCCCCGTTGGGTTGGGTCCGCTGAAGGTCTGGTTGACCTCCGGGTTTATGCCGCCAGCGTAGCGGTTGGGTTCATGATGAGTTCGAACTCGATGGGGGTGAGTTTCCCGAGTCGGCGTTGACGGCGTTTGCGGTGGTACTTGCCCTCGATCCAGGACACGATGGCCAGGCGCAGTTCCTCTCGTGTGCCCCAGGATCGACGGTCGAGGACGTTCTTCTGCAGTAGCGCGAAGAACGACTCCATCGCGGCGTTATCGCCACCTGCCCCGACCCTGCCCATCGAGCCACGTAGCCTGTGGCGTTTGAGGGCCTTCAGGAAGCGTCTGGAGCGGAATTGGGACCCGCGGTCGGAATGCACGATCACCCCGGCGGGCCGGCCTCGGTGGGCCACTGCCATCTCGAGCGCGTTGACGGCGATCCGGGCCTTCATCCGCGAGTCGATCGAGTAGCCGACGATCCGGTTGGAGAACACGTCCTTAATCGCACACAGGTAGACCTTGCCCTCGCGGGTGCGGTGCTCGGTGATGTCGGTCAGCCATAGCTCGTTGGGGCCGTCGGCGCTGAACTGCCTGTTGACCAGGTCATCGTGGACGGGCGCGCCGGCTTTCTTGTACCGGGTCTTGCGCGTGGTGAACACCGATTGGATGCCGGCGACCCGGCACAGCCGCCAGACTCTGCGCTCCGAGAGTGTGTACCCGAGCTCGGTGATGTCATCGGCCAGGACGCGGTAGCCGCCCTCCGGGTCATCATCGTGGAGCTGATGCAGCACGGCGATCAGCTCACGCTCTTCGGCCTCGCGGGCCGAGACCGGCTGCTTGAGCCACTTGTAGTAGCCCTGTTTGGGAGTTTCCCAACACCCGACACGCGACCGCCACCGGCACCCTCACGGGGGCACCGACCGCAGCCATCTCCTTCATGAGCGGGTAGATCATTTTGGGGGCGTGATGTGAGCCTGCGACAGATACGCCGCCGCTCGCCGTAGGACCTCGTTCTCCATCTCCAGCTCGCGGATCCGGCGTAACGCCTGGGCCATGTCCTTGCGCTGCTCAGGATCGGTGGTCGGGGTCATCCCGTGGGACTGGAAGCGAGCGTCGCGGACCTAGGCTTGGAGGGTGGTCTTGGCCATCCCCATGTCCTTGGCGACCTGCTTCTGCGGGATGCCTGAGGCGACAAGCGCGACCGCGTCGCGCTTGAACTCGTCGGTGTAAACGATCTTCGGCATGGATGCCATCCTTCCAGCACGACCCTTTCGTGGGAGTCATGCGATCTTGGAGTCAACCAAACCGTCAGCAGTCCCTGGTGTCGGTGGTGATTGTAGTGATGAAGCCTTCGTGTCAAGGGAAACGGGGGAGTCCCCTGACAGCGGTCGGGTCGATTCTGACTGTGGACACTGATCAGCCGATTACGTCGAGGAGATCTCCACCGTCCTGATCCGAAGATGTAGGTCTGGTTCGATCGCCCTAGCGCCGGCAGTTCGGGGTTCACGCGGACGTCAACTCGGCCGACTGCTTCTGTCACGGCTGCTCCCACCCACCCCAGGCGTTCCCCCCAGGACAGGCTGCCGTCAGCTTCACCTCGCCGCTACGACGGCCAACCAATGCAGGTCTCCCACCTCCATCAGATACAACAGCGCCTCGTGGCGCACCACTTGCTCGTCAACGCCGATGGCCTTCACGCCGTCGAACCTGGTCGGGTTGTCGATCAGGACCCGAAATCGGGCAAAAAGAGAACCCCGTCTGACTGTTTAGCCTAGTCAGACGGGGTTTCAATAAGTGTCCGAGAGAGGACTTGAACCTCCACGCCCTTAACGGGCACTAGCACCTCAAGCTAGCGCGTCTACCTATTCCGCCACCCGGACGAGCGGCACTCCCCATCGGGGAGGGCGAGAAGGAACTCTAGCAGGTGTCCTGCCACCGTTTGCAAATCGGCCTAGGCTGGAGCCAGTCGAACCTGAGGAGGAGACATGGTGACCAACGCGACGTTCGTCATAGAAATCACCCCGAGCGAAGGTTTGCTGCCCACGACCGGGCGGTTCGACTTCACCAAGGTCTGGTCCGGCGGGGCTGAGGGCACGAGCAAGGGCGTGATGCTGTCGTCGGGTAACGCAGCCAAGGGGACTGCGGGTTTCGTCGCGATGGAGGTCTTCGAGGGGAGGATCGGTTCTCTGAGCGGCTCGGTGTCGCTCCAACAGTTCGGCACGATGGTCGGCGGCGAGCAGCGGCTCACCTACGAGGTTGTACCGGGCTCCGGGACCGACGACTTCATCGGCATCACCGGCGAACTCCATCTCACGATCGACGAGGACGGCCTGCACCACGTGAGGTTCGACATCGCCTGACCCAGCCAATGCGCCGACCGTCAGCTCGGATGGCGGTCCTACCTGAGTGCGTTCGCGCCACCGGAAATGTCGTCGAGGGCCGAGACAATCGGAGCGACGAGTTCCTTCTGCTCGGCGTCCAGAAGTTCGGCGAGCTGATCGACGGTGCGCGGACCCACCAGGGCGGAGGCCACCTGGGGAGCGTCACGCACCCAGAGCAGCGCCACCTGCGTCGGCGTGAGTCCCAGACCCTGGGCGGCGTGCGCGACGGCGTCGACGATCGCGGCGGAGCGCGGCTGGAGGTAGGGCTCGACGAACCAGCTGAAATGCTCCGAGGCAGCGCGCGAGTCGCGAGGCACCCGTCCGCCGCGGTACTTGCCGGTGAGCGCACCGCGGCCCAGGCTGGACCAAGCCAGCACGCCGAGGTTGTGGTGCCGCGCCGCGCCCATAACCTCCACCTCGGCCCTGCGTGCCAGCAGTGAGTACTCGACCTGCACGCTCGACAGCGTCGTGCGAGCGCGGTCCGCCGCCTGCCAGGTCGCTGCCGTCGCGGTCTGCCACCCGACGAAGTTGGAGACCCCGACGTAGCGCACGAGACCGCGCTGCACGGCGGAGTCGAGCGCCGACAGTGTCTCGTCCATGGGCGCATCACCCCAGGCGTGCACCTGCCAGAGGTCGAGATGGTCTGTCTTCAGGCGTCGCAGGGTTCCTTCGAGATCGGTCAGGAGCGCGCCACGGGAGGTGTCGATGACCCTGCGCCCGTCGCGCACCACGAAGCCCGCCTTCGACGCGATGACCAGCGTCTCGCGGGGGAGTCCGGCCGCCAGGGCTTTGCCGAGCATGCGTTCGGCGACGCCGGCACCGTAGGCGGGTGCGGTGTCGACAAAGTTCCCGCCCGCCTCGACGAACTCGGTGAGGAGTTCCCTCGCGGTGGGCCAGTCGACGTCACGACCCCACGCCATCGTGCCGAGGCCGAGCCTGGACACTTGGAGCCCGGAAGCCCCGAGCGGACGTAGCTGCATGGCTGCCAACCCTACGCGGACAGGACGCCGGTCAGAATCAGCACGGCGACGATCGCGGCGATCACCAGGCGGTACACGACGAAGATCCGGAAGCTGTGCGTGGAGATGTAGCGCAGAAGCCAGGCGATGACGGCGTACCCGATGACGAAAGCGAGGATGGTCGCGACGATGGTGGGTCCCCAGGTGGCGGCCGTGTCGTCGCCGATGTCCTTCAGCTTGTACAGCCCCGACCCGAACACTGCGGGAACGGCGAGCAGGAACGCATACCGTGCAGCGGCCTCGCGGTTGAAGCCCAGGAAAAGGCCGCCGGAGATCGTGGCGCCGGACCGGGAAACGCCTGGGATGAGGGCCGCCGCCTGGAACAACCCGAGCAGGATGCCATCGCGCCACGAGAGCTGCCGCAGGTCCTTGGTGTTGCGCTCGCCGAAGCGGTCGGCGGCGGCCAGCACCAGAGCGACGCCGGCGAGCATGGCCACGGTGATCCAAAGGTTGCGCAGCGTCGTGTCGATCGCGTCCTGGAACAGGAGACCCAGCACCACGATCGGCACCGAGCCGATGATGACCAGCCACCCCATCCGTGCGTCCGGATCGCCCTTCTCGACGGTGCCACGGAGGCTCCCGATCCAATGGGTGATGATCCGCCAGATGTCCTTGCGGAAGTAGACCAGCACGGCGGTCTCCGTGCCCAGTTGCGTCACGGCGGTGAATGCCGCGCCCGGGTCCCGACCGTCGAACAGCAGTTGGCCGACGATCGACACGTGGGCGCTGGACGAGATCGGCAGGAACTCGGTGAGGCCCTGCACGATGCCCAGCACGATTGCCTGCAACCAGTCCACGCGTCCTCCTCAGGGTGGATCAAACCTGGGTCACTCTATCCACTCGGGTAGCCGTGGCCCCCATCGAGGGATCCGGGCTCCCCATCCGGAGCGCCGACTACGCTTGCGCCATGACGAAGGTGGTCCTCATCCGGCACGGCCGGTCGACGGCGAACGCGGCTGGCGTGCTGGCCGGGCGGGCGGCTGTGGCCCTCGACGAATTCGGCCGGGCGCAGGCCGAAGCGCTGAGGGAGGCGCTCTCGGGGGTGCAGGTCGCTGCCGCCTACACGTCCCCGATCGAGCGCTGCCGGGAAACGGCTGCTCTGGCCGGCTTCCCGGATGCCGAGGTGGCGGACGGATTGAGCGAGTGTGACTACGGGGACTGGACCGGACTGAAGTTGGACGAGCTCATGAAGGAGCAGGTCTGGACCGACATCCAGGCCCGGCCCACGGAGGTGAGCTTCCCCGGAGGCGAGACGATGACAGGCATGTTCGACAGGGTTTCTGCGGCCATCGACGAGCTCACGGGCCGCCACGCCGACGACGAGACGATCGTGGCCTTCTCACACGGCGATCCCATCAAGGGCATCCTCGCGCACGCCTTCGGGATGCGCCGCGACGACTTCCAGCGCATCCATGTGGCACCCGCCGGGATCAGCGCGATCGATTACCGCCAGCCCCACCCGATGGTGCTCTGCGTCAACGTCGGCGGCGCCCTGGCCGCACACCTCGGAGTCGCCCGGGGGCCGGTCGTTGGCGGCGGAGACGTGGGCAGGCAATAGGCTGGCCGGCATGATGCTGGAGTTCAATCGCCCCGACCGCTGCATCGTCGGCACGGTCGGATCCCCCGGCAACCGGCTGTTCCTCATCCAGGTGGCCGAGGGCGGCCAGCTGGCGGCGGTGGCCATCGAGAAGCAGCAGGCACAGATGCTGGGCATCCGTATCAAGGAGGTGCTGGAACAGCTCGCCGAGCTCGGGCACGACGTGCCGGATGAACAACCGCCGGCAGATCTGGGGCCTCTCGACGCCCCCCTCGAGGTCACCTTCCGCGCAGCGGCCATCGGGCTCGCCTGGGATCACGAGCGGCAGCGGCTCCTCATCGAGCTGATGGCCGGGCCAGAGGACGAGTCCGACGAGAACGCGTTGCTGCAGGTGCTACTGACGCCCGCGATGGCCAGAGAGTTCGCCGCCAGGGCGGAGGTTGTGGTGGCCTCCGGACGCCCGCCCTGCCCCGCGTGCGGTCAGCCGCTCGAAGGCTCCAGCCACATCTGCCCGCGGGCTAATGGCTACCGGGGCCCGCTGTTCCCATGAAGCTGACCCTCGTCGGACGGCTGGTCGACGCGTCGAACGGCACGTTCCTGGCCTCTGACGAAGACGAGTCGCTCTGGGTGTACAAGCCGGTCGCCGGCGAAGCCCCGCTGTGGGACTTTCCTGAGGCGACGCTCGGACGCCGCGAGGTGGCGGCCCATGCGTTGTCCGAGCATCTCGGCCTCGGGATCGTCCCGCTGACCGTCTGGGCCGACGGCCCCCTGGGAGAAGGCTCAGTCCAGGCGTGGGTCGAGGGTGAGCCCACAGACACCATCGCGCTGCTTCGTCCGGAGCGGATCGACGAGAACTGGCTACCCATCCTCGCCGCAGAGGACGAGGACGGCGCGCCCGTCGTCCTGGCACACAGCGACGACGGGCGGCTGCGGACCGTCGCAGTGTTCGACGCCCTGCTGAACAACTCCGACCGCAAAGCCAGCCACCTCATCGCCGCCGGCGCGAAACTCTTCGGCGTCGACCATGGGGTCAGCATGCACGTGGACGACAAACTGCGCACCGTGTTGTGGGGATGGGCCGGGGATCCGCTGAGCGACGCCGAGCTGGCACTCTGCTCCGACGTCGCGTCGCTGACCGCGCCACTGGCGCCGGGCCTGGACGACGACGAGTGGGAGGCGCTCAGGCGCCGCGCCAAGGCCCTCCTGGAGGCTGGCACCATGCCGATGCCGAGCGGACGGTGGCCCGGCATCCCGTGGCCTCCGCTCTGATCGCCCAGCACGTGACCGCCGGCGCGCGACACTGTCTGGATTCAGGCTAAGTTTGGGCGCATGTATGCGTGGGCCCCTGTCGCCGTCCCCAGCCTCCCGAAGTCCGACGACTCGGTGCCGGGCCGGCTCACTCTCTTCGACACTGCCGCTCAGAGCCTGACCGAGGTTGGCCCGAATGACGGTGCCGCCCGGATGTACGTCTGCGGGATCACCCCGTACGACGCGACGCACCTCGGTCACGCCAACACCTACGTCACCTTTGACCTCGTGCAGCGGGTCTGGCTGGACCTCGGCCTCGACGTCGATTACACCCAGAACGTCACCGACGTCGACGACCCGCTGCTGGAGCGCGCGGCCGAGACCGGCCAGGAATGGGAGGAGCTCGCCGAGGACCAGATCGAGCTCTTCCGCAGCGACATGCAGGATCTGCGGGTCATCCCACCGCGGCACTACATCGGTGCCGTCGAGTCGATCTCCTGCGTCATCGACCTCATCGAGCAACTCCTGCCCAGCGGACTCGTCTACCAGGTGGACGACGACCAGCACCCCGACTGGTACTTCAACACGGTCGGCGCCGAAGGGTTCGGGGGAGTGAGCAACCTCGACGAGAGCCGCATGATCGAGTTGTTCCGGGAAAACGGCGGGGACCCCGACCGTCCCGGCAAGCGGCACCCCCTCGACTGCCTCGTGTGGAGGTTCGCTAGGCCGGACGAGCCGAGCTGGACGTCGTCGCTGGGTGCCGGGCGACCCGGCTGGCACATCGAGTGCACCGCGATCGCCATGCGCTACCTCGGACCGAACTTCGACGTGCAGGGAGGTGGCTCGGACCTCGTCTTTCCGCATCACGAGATGTGCGCGGCCGAAGCGATCGCTGCGGCCCACGAGCCGATGGCCGAGGCATTCGTGCACTCCGGCATGGTGGGGCTCGACGGCGAGAAGATGAGCAAGTCCAAGGGCAACCTCGAGCTGGTGAGCCGCCTTCGCCACGCCGGAGCCGACCCCATGGCCATCCGCCTCGCGCTCATGGACAACCACTACCGCAGCAACTGGGACTGGACCCCGGACAAGCTGGAGCGCGCCACGGAGCGGCTGACGGCGTGGCGCGGCGTGCTGAACAACGCGACGGCCATGCCCGCGGGGGAGACGATCGCGGCCATGCGAACGGCGCTCCGCAACGACCTCAACGCGCCGGCTGCGCTCGCCACTGTCGACGCCTGGGTGGCGGCGAGCATGGCGATCGAGAGCGACGACACCTCGGCGGTCTCGGACATGGTGCAGGCGATCGACGCTCTGCTCGGCATCAAGCTCTAGCCGAGCGCTGTCGTTCCCTGAGCTTTTCGTTCCTCGTTCCCTGAGCTTGTCGCGGCCTCGAGTGTGGTCACCGCCCGTGCACGGGGCGGCGGGGATGAACGGGGCCGTTACCCTTCGACGGACGTTCCTCGCGCAGAGCGCTCGTCACTGCTCAGGGACCACCCTTCGACGGACGTTCCTCGTGAGTGTGGTCACGGCCCTCCGTCGGAGCCGTCGGGGCGTTTCACCCTCCGCCGCCCTGTCGGGGGCGCTGAGTGGAAGCCGGTAGTCTGCGCACGTGAAGACTTTCGACCAGCTCTTTGCCCAACTCACCGAAACCGCGCGAACCAGGCCTGAGGGGTCTGGCACTGTCGCGCGGCTCGACGCGGGCGTCCACTCGATCGGGAAGAAGATCGTGGAGGAGGCCGCCGAGGTCTGGATGGCCGCTGAGCACGAGTCGAAGGAACAAGCCGCCGAGGAGATCAGCCAGCTCATCTACCACCTGCAGGTGATGATGATCGCGCTGGATCTCGACCTCGACGACGTCAACCGCTATCTCTGAGGAAACCGTGACCACTGATCGCCTTCTGCGCATCGCCGTCCCGAACAAGGGCGCTCTCGCCGAACCCGCAGCCGCCATGCTGAAGGCCGCCGGCTACCGGCAGCGCACCGACGCCAAGGACCTCACCCTCATCGACTCCGACCATGGCGTCGAGTTCTACTACCTTCGGCCCCGGGACATCGCGGTGTACATCGGTCGCGGCCATCTGGATCTCGGCATCACCGGCCGGGACATGCTGCTCGACTCCCGCGCGGAGGCGACCGAGATCATGGAGTTGGGGTTCGCCGGTTCGCGGTTCCTGTTCGCGGCCCCCGGCGGATCGTCGATGACGATCGCCGACATCGAAGGGAAGCGCGTCGCTACGTCCTACCCGGATCTGCTCGCCGGATACTTCGAGGACAAGGGGATCAACGCTGAGCTCGTCAAGCTCGATGGAGCTGTCGAATCGGCCATCCGCCTCGGCGTGGCGGATGTCGTCGCCGACGTCGTCGACACCGGAACCACGCTGAAGCGGGCCGGTCTGGAACTCTTCGGCGACCCAATCTGCACATCGGAGGCTGTGCTCATCCAGCGCAACAACGCCGAGCTCCCCGCCACCGCAGAGGGACTGAAGACCAGGCTGCGGTCGGTGCTGGTGGCGCAGAACTTCTTCATGATGGACTACAACGTCGACACCGAGCACCTCGAGACGACGCTGGCGCTGGCGCCCGGCGTCGAGGGTCCGACCGTGTCGACGCTCGCAAAGAGCGGTTGGTCGGCGGTGCGGGTGCTGGTGCCGCGCAAGGGAGCGCACCTCCTCATGGACCGTCTTTACGAGGCGGGCGCTCGCGGCATCCTTTTGACCGAGTTGGCGGCGTGCCGGCTGTGACCGAACAGAAGGTGCCCGACCGGCTGAGCTACACCAGCGCTCCGGCGCTCATGACGTCCGTCGTCGCGTCTGCCGTGCTGCTGTCCCTGGCGCTCTACGGGTGGTGGGCGCTCGGCCCGGGCATCCGTGCGCAGGTGACGATCGCGCAGGCGGGCACCCTGCTGTTCTTCGTGCTCGTCATGATCGGCGTCATGCTGTCGGTCGGCTACTCGCGGCTCTGGGCGCAGGACGGCGTGGTGACGGTGCGCAACGGCCCGTTCGTCCGCCGCTATCCAGTGTCGGAGATCGCGGGTTTCCGCCTCCGTCCCGGCGACGCGTGGTCGTCGCTGCTCATCAAGGACGACGGCGACCTCAAGCGCAAGCCGGTCCTGGCCGTCC
This sequence comes from Tessaracoccus flavus, assembly GCF_001997295.1. Taxonomy (NCBI): domain Bacteria; kingdom Bacillati; phylum Actinomycetota; class Actinomycetes; order Propionibacteriales; family Propionibacteriaceae; genus Tessaracoccus; species Tessaracoccus flavus. The sequence continues at coordinate 1,783,836 of NZ_CP019605.1, read as the reverse complement.
AGTTCCTCGAAGGGGAGCGCGGTCAGCGCAAGGTGCGGGAACTGAGGCGCTGGCTGGTCGAGCAGGGGGCCACCTCCCAGGGCTACGACGCGAACCGGGTCGACGACAACTAGGCAACAGGGCCATCTGCGCCGCCCACAAACCATCGACGCCCGCGACTCATCGCGGGCGTCGACGTTTCGCGGTCCGAGGTGTGCTCAGATCACATGATGCCGCGCTTGCGCAGCAGTTCTTCAATCTCGGCGTCTTCGGGGTCCGCGGCCGCCTTTGACTTGGCGGTCGCGGGAGCCGGGCCAGGCTTGGCCGGGGGCGCAACGGGGCGTTGGCCGGGCGCGGTGGAGGCCTGTTTGGCCGGTGCCGTAGCCCTCGCATCAGGATGGACCGGCCGCGGCTTGGCCTCCCTGGGTAGGAAGCCAGCGATGACGAGCAGCACGATCCCACCCACGAGGAGACCGATGCCCCACGAGATCGCGTCGGTCCACGGAGTCCGCATCAGCCAGTCGATGATGCTTCGCACCCCGTTGATGATGAGTGTCGTCAGCCCGGTGAGGTAGAGGCCCACCGGGATCATCGCCAACCCGAGGCCCGCGACGGCTGGCCGCGCACGCCGACTGCGGGCGGTCAGGCCAGCTGCGATCGCGAGGATGCCGATGGCGAGCGCCAAGGTGATGATGAAGTCGAGGGCCATGCGCCCAGTCTCGCACACCCGACTGGGAGGGTCGGCTGGCGGCGGGCTAGTCTCGAGCGTATGACTGAGCTCCGATCCCTGGCCCAGCCGAGCGCCCGTTTCGCCGGGGACGACGGCGCGCCGGATCCACTGACGCGGGCGGCCATAGCTCGTGCGGACGACCGGACCGGGTACACGAGGGCGATCGTCGCTCTTTGCTCGAGCCGCCTGCTGCTCCCGATCGTGGCCAGCGGCGACGACACGGATCACCCCGACCCCGACCGCCACGCAGAGATGGCGGCGGTGACGCTGGCCGACGAAGGGTCGGACTACCTTCTGGCTTTCACGGGGTACGACTCGTTGCGGGCCTGGCAGCCCGACGCCCGCCCCGTCCCCTGCCACCTGGACGAACTCTGTGCCACGGTGGAACCTGCAGGTGCCTCGAAGCTCCTCCTCGACGTCGCGGGCCCCGTCCCGTTTGTGATCGAGGGAGATCTCCTTGCGATGCTCGCTCAGGGCCACTCCCTCGTCGAGTTCGACGACGGCGAGTTCGCCTGGGTGACGACGGACTCGTGATCCCTGGGAGGGCGCGATTGGCAGATGCGGGCGTCGTCACGTAGAATCGACAGCCGGTGACAGTTCTGCTGTCCCTCAGCAAGTGGAGTTCCTCCCACCCGAGCCGCCCCAGGTAGCCGGGTCGCCAGATGGTCGCGTTCGTCGCGACCTTTGACGCAAGGGCCTTCCGCATGCGCGGGGGGCCTTAATTGCTGCCGCAACTGGACAACATCTCTCACTGGAGGACCCATCAGCACTGAACCGCGGATCAACGATCGCATCCGAGTACCCGAAGTCCGGCTCGTCGGCCCCAAAGGCGAGCAGGTAGGCATCGTGCGCGTCGAGGACGCCCTGCGTCTGGCGGCGGAGAACGATCTCGATCTCGTCGAGGTGGCGCCCATGGCGCGTCCGCCCGTCGCGAAGCTGATGGACTACGGCAAGTTCAAGTACGAGGCGGCGCAGAAGGTGCGCGACGCCCGCAAGAACCAGTCGAACACGGTCACCAAGGAGATGAAACTCCGCCTCAAGATCGACGCGCACGACTACGAGACGAAGAAGGGCCACGTCGTCCGCTTCCTCAAGGCTGGCGACAAGGTCAAGATCACCATCATGTTCCGCGGCCGCGAGCAGTCGCGCCCGGAATTGGGCATGCAGCTGCTGCAGCGCCTTGCCGAGGATGTCGCTGAATTCGGCTTCGTCGAGGCGGCTCCGAAGCAGGACGGCCGCAACATGCTCATGGTGCTCGGCCCGACGAAGAAGAAGACCGAAGCCAAGGTCGATCAGCAGAGCGACCGCGAGCGCCGCATGGCGGAGCGCGCGCAGAAGCAGCAGGAGGAGAAGGCCGCCGAGGCCGAACTCCGTGCGCAGCACACGACCGTCGCCGCGAAGAAGAAGCGCGGACCGGCCGACAACATGGATCCAGACATCGACCTCTGAGCACCCTCAGAGCGTCAATCCCACAGAGAAGAAAGCGAGCCAACCATGCCGAAGATGAAGTCGCACTCCGGCGCGAAGAAGCGGTTCAAGACGACGGGGACGGGCAAGCTCCTGCGTCGCCAGGCCAACCTCGGCCACCTCAACGAGCACAAGTCGTCGGTGCGTACCCGCCGCCTGTCCAGCCCGGAGTCCGTGGCTCCGGCTGACGCCAAGAAGGTCCGCAAGCTGCTCGGCAAGCACAAGGGCCGCTGAGCCCTCGCCCTCCCCCCACCCCTGAACACCCACTTTCCCTAGGAGTTAGCCATGGCACGCGTTAAGCGTTCTGTGAATGCGATGAAGAAGCGTCGCGAAGTTCTCGAGCAGGCCTCCGGCTACCGCGGTCAGCGGTCCCGCCTGTACCGCAAGGCCAAGGAGCAGCTGCTGCACTCGGCCACCTACTCGTACCGCGATCGTCGCGCCAAGAAGGGCGACTTCCGCAGCCTGTGGATCCAGCGCATCAACGCTGCCGTCCGTGCCGAGGGCATGACCTACAACCGCTTCATCAACGGCCTCAAGAACGCCGGCGTTGAAGTGGACCGCAAGATCCTGGCCGAGCTGGCCGTCAACGACACCGCGGCCTTCAACGCGCTCGTTGCCATCGCCAAGGACAACCAGCCTGCCGCTGCCGCCTGAGAGGCGGGTCAGTGACCACCGAACCGAACGCTGCCCCTGGCCTGCCGGCCTCGGTGCTGCGTTCGGTTCGTCGTTTGACGCAGCGCCGCGGCCGTGACCTGACTGGCATGTTCCTCGCGGAGGGCCGCCAGGCAGTCAGGGAGGCGCTGGGCAGTCCGGGCCGCGTCCAGGAGATCATCGTGGACGACGCCGTACGCCACGCTGATCTTCTCGACGGGCTGGAGCTGCCGGTGTGGCAGGCCGACGAGCATCAGATGCGCCAACTGAGCGATACCGTCACGCCCCAGGGCGTCGTCGCGGTGTGCCGTCAGCTGGACTTCGACTGGGAGTCGCTCGACGGCGCCCGCCTCGTGGTCATCTGCGCGCAGGTGCGCGACCCGGGTAACGCCGGGACAGTCATCCGCTGCGCCGACGCCTTCGGCGCGGACGCGGTCATCCTCACGTCCGGCTCCGTCGAGATCTACAACCCCAAGACCGTCCGCTCAACGGTCGGCAGCATCTTCCACCTGCCCATCCTCACGGGCGTGACTCTCGCGGAGGCGGTGGAGCGGGTCAAGGGCCTGGGCATGACCGTGCTCGCTGCCGACGGCGAGGGCGACCCACTGGACCTGAAGGCCGCGTCCGGCGGCCTGTCGGGCCCGATCGCCTGGATCATGGGCAACGAGGCATGGGGGTTGCCCGCCGACGATGCCCGATTGGCCGACGAGGTTGTCGCCGTGCCAATGTGGGGCCAGGCCGAGAGCCTCAATCTTTCCAGCGCTGCCGCGGTGTGCCTGTACGCCACGGCCTCGGCGCAACGTCGTGAAACAGGCAAGGGGAGTAACTGATGTCCGGGCCCAATGACAACTTCGACCCGAAGCAGGTCGCGGCTCTCGACGCGTCCGCCATCGAACGCTACGTCCACGACGCGCTGGAGGCCATCGCTGCCGCGACCTCGACCGCGGAACTGAAGCGTGCGCGTCATGACCACGCCGGGGACACCTCGCCGTTGGCGCTGGCGAACCGGGAGATCGGCGCCCTTCCGCCTCAGGCGCGCAAAGAGGCAGGCCGACGGGTGGGCGAAGCCCGCGGCACGGTGAGCCGTGCGCTGTCGGAGCGCCAGGATGAAGTGGCCGCTGCCGAGCTCGAGGCGTCGCTGGTGGTCGAGCGGGTCGACATGACGCTGCCTGTCACGCTCCGGCCTCAGGGTGCGCTGCATCCCGTGACCACCCTCATCGACGAGATGATCGACGTGTTCGTCGCCATGGGGTGGGAGGTCGCTGACGGCCCGGAGCTCGAGGCGGAGTGGTACAACTTCGATGCCCTGAACCTCGGTCCGGATCACCCCGCCCGCGCCCTGCAGGACACTCTGTGGGTCGACCCGCCCTCGGGCGGCAAGCTCATGCGCACGCAGACATCGCCCGTCCAGGCGCGGGCGCTCCTCGAGTACGGGGTCCCGCTGTACGTCATCAGCCCCGGAAAGGTCTTCCGCGCTGATGAATACGACGCCACACACCTGCCGGTTTTCCACCAGTTGGAGGGTCTCGTCGTGGACAGGGGCATCTCGATGGCTGACCTCCGCGGCACGCTGGACCACCTCGCGCGCGCCATGTTCGGCGACGTGAGGACGCGGATGAGGCCGCACTACTTCCCGTTCACGGAGCCGTCGGCCGAGGTCGACCTGGAGTGCTTCGTCTGCCACGGCGCCTCCGTCGGCAACCCCGACGCGCCGTGCCGCACGTGCAAGTCCGAGGGATGGATCGAGTGGGGCGGCTGCGGCGTCGTCAACCCGAGGGTGCTGCGCGCCTGCGGCGTCGACCCCGACGTCTACTCCGGTTTCGCCTTCGGCATGGGCGTGGACCGCACGGTCATGTTCCGCACCGGGGCACCCGATCTTCGCGACTTCGTCGAGGGCGATATCCGCTTCAGCCGTTCAATCCTGGGAGGTTCCCGATGAAGGCACCCATCTCGTGGCTGCGCGACCTCGTCGCGCTGCCAGCCGATGTGAGCACTGCGACGATCGCGGAGCAGTTCACGAACCTCGGCCTCACGGTCGAGCACGTCGAGACGATCGCCTCGCCCGTGACCGGGCCACTCATCGTCGGGCGTGTGCTGTCGTTCACCGACGAGCCGCAGAAGAACGGCAAGATCATTCGCTACTGCCGCGTCGATGTGGGCAGCCACAACGATCCGGCCGGCGACGAGTATCCGGCCAGCCGGGGGATCGTCTGCGGCGCCCTCAACTTCGAGGTCGGTGACCTCGTCGTGGTGGCGCTGCCGGGGGCCGTGCTGCCGGGCAACTTCGAGATCTCGGCCCGGAAGACGTACGGGCACATCTCCGACGGAATGATCTGCGCGGAGGACGAGGTGGGGCTCGGCGATGATCACGAGGGGATCATGGTCCTCGCTGCCGACGCCGCGGTGCCGGGCGACGATGCGACGCAGGTCCTGTGGGCTCCCGACGAGGTGCTCGACATTGACGTCACCCCGGACCTCTCCTACTGCCTCTCGATGCGCGGATTGGGACGCGAGGCGGCAATCGCCAACGGCGTGTCGTTCGACGACCCCTACCGTGCGCGCCTCCCGGAGCAGACCGAGGGCGGCCATCGCGTGGAACTGGAGTCGCCGCGCTGCAGCGCGTTCGTGGCGCTCACCATCGAGGGGATCGACCCCGGCGCGCCGTCGCCGGAGTGGATGGTGAACCGACTGCGCGCGTCCGGGGTTCGCTCCATCTCGCTCACGGTCGACGTCACCAACTACGTGATGCTCGAATCCGGCCAGCCGCTGCACGCCTACGACGCCGCCAAGCTGTCCGGTCCCATCCGTGTCCGTCAGGCGGCGGCTGGTGAGACCCTTCGCACTCTCGACGGCCAGGACCGCGACCTGGATGTCGACGATCTGCTCATCACCGACGACTCCGGTCCCATCGGACTGGCGGGGGTCATGGGCGGCGAGACCACCGAAGTTTCGGAATCCACCACGGCGATCGTGCTCGAGGCGGCCCACTTCGATCCGGCGTCGGTCTCGCGCACCTTCCGCCGCCACGGACTCCCGTCCGAGGCCTCCAAGCGGTTTGAGCGCGGCGTCGATCCGCAGCTGCCGTATGCGGCCGCCAAGCGCGCGGCGGATCTGCTGGCCCAGCACGGTCAAGGAGCTGTGACCGCGCTCACCGTGGTCGGTTCGGCGCCTGAGCCACACCGCGTTTCGCTGCGCTCGGGTCTCATCCCGGCCGTGCTCGGCACGGACGTGAGCCAGGACGAGACGGTCCGGCGGCTCAGCGCCAGCGGAATCTCGGTGACATCGCTCGGCGATTCGCTGACACTCGAGGTGCCCAGCTGGCGCGGTGACCTCCGTGATCCGTACGACGTCGTGGAGGAGGTCGGCCGACATATCGGTTACGACCGGATCGGGCTGAAGCTTCCCGTACCGCCCGTCAGCCGCGGACTCAACCCACGCCTGCGCGATCGCCGTGCGGCGCTGCGCGCGGTGGCCGCATTGGGGTTCACAGAGGTGTTGAGCCTGCCGTTCACGTCCGCCGAGGAGGTCGAGCAGCTGCAGGTGCCCGCCACTGATCGCCGACGCGACCTCATCAGGCTGGCCAACCCGCTGGCCGAGACGCACCCGTTCCTCCGCACCACGCTGCTGCCCGGACTGTTCCAGGCGATCTCGCGCAACACGTCGCGCAGCCTCACCGATCTCGCGCTGTTCGAACAGGGCAAGGTCTTCTTCGACGGCGGCCCGACAGTGGCTCCCCGCCCCAGCGTCGATCAGCGACCGACGGACTCCGAGGTCGCCGAGATCGAGGGCGCCATCCCGGCCCAGCCGGAGACGATCGCGGCCGTCGTGACCGGAAACTGGACCCCAGCGGGGTGGCAGGGTGCTGCCGTGCCCGCGGACTGGACGCATGTCGTGGCCTTCGCCGAGGCCTCTGCCGGCGCGGTGGGGATCACGCTGACCCGCCGCAACGCCGAAGCGGCTCCGTGGCATCCGGGGCGGTGTGCCGAGTTGTCGGTCAACGGCATCGCGCTCGGCTACGCCGGAGAGCTGCACCCCGCCGTCATCCGGGCCTTCCGGCTGCCTGAGCGCACGTGCGCTGTCGAGTTCAACCTGGACCTGCTGCTGCTTCACGCGACGCGCGGGGGATCGATCAGCACCCTCTCCGCGTTCCCCTTGGCCAAGGAGGACGTGGCGTTGATCGTCGACGCCGACGTGTCCTCGGCCGACGTCGAGGCCGCGCTCGCGGAGGGCGCGGGCGAGTTGCTGGAGTCGATCTCTCTGTTCGACGTGTACACCGGGGAGCAGGTGGGCGAGGGTAAGAAGTCGCTGGCCTTCGCCCTGCGCTTCAGGGGATCGAAGACGCTCACCGACGCCGAGGCTGCCGAAGCCCGCCAGGCGGCGGTCGCTGTGGCAGTTGAACGATTCGGCGCTGTTCAGCGCGCCTGAGGCGGTCCCCGACGCCGACAGGCTGCGCCGACGCCAACAGGCAGAGCCGAACGCCAACTGACATCGGTACTCGCCGGCGATGCTCAGCGATGCCCCTGATATATCGCAGGTCTCGCTGAGCGCCGTCGGCGTTCCGGGCTGTCCGTTGGCGTTTCCGTGTGCCCGTTGGCGTTTGCGTCTGCGAGTTGGCGTTTCCGTCTACGCGGTGGCGTTTCCGGGTGAGCGTCGGCGTTCGGGTCTCGCTGCTGGTCTTCGGATCGGCGGTGATCGGAAAGTTGCAGGCCGGGCCGCAGAACGCCTCTCGGCGCAGGGCCGCTCGTAGCGGCAAATAGTGGAGCCCGGGGTTACCGCGGCCCGGCAGATTCCGAGTGTAGCGAGATCGGCCAAACCTCCAAATTCCTATCCCTGACGGTGCCGCTAGTGAAGCTGCCCTTCTCGCCAGAGGCGGGCAGAACCACGCAGTTCGTCGGCGATCCCGTCGTAGCCGTTGGCCTGGCGGTGATCGTCGATGTCAGAGCTGCCGAAGGCAAGGACCCGTGCGAACGCTGACGCGCGCTCGAGGGCGTCGGCGAAATCGCCGGTGAAGGCGCCGCGCAGGATGGTCGTGGCGAGATCTGCGACCTGGTCCGGCGTCGGTGCGGATCGGCTACCCGCGATCGCCTGATGAACGCCGCCGTCCACCTCGAGACCGCGACGGAATCGGTACCCGGTGGCCTCCGGGTTCGTCACCACAGCATGCCGGAGCAGGTACAGGCGCCACATCGCCCCCGGCAGGCTGGCGGCTGGCGCTGAGGCCCAGAGTTCCGCGACGTCGTCGACGCCGTTGCGGTCGGCGTAGGCGATGACCCTGTCCACCATGTCCGGATCCTCGGACTCGCGGACCCGGCCCAGCAGCGCCGCCGCCGTGTCGTTGGCGAGGCTGCTCAGTTCGGCCGGGTCACCCGCGCCACGAAGGGATTCGAGCACGTCGGCAGGACGATGGACAGGCTTGTGAAAGTCACGCACCCGACGATCCTACGTGCGCCGAGGCAAGACCGGTCGTCTAGGCTGAGGCCCGTGCCTGACCATCTCCGCCTCCACACGGGGAGTAGCCTATGGCTCTGACCAAGCAGGCCATCGTCGGGGCGGCACTTGCGATCCTGGATGACTACGGCCTCGCCGACCTCACGATGCGCCGTGTTGCGGACTCCCTCGGCGTGCAGGCCGGCGCGCTGTACTACCACGTGCCGAACAAGCAGTCCCTCCTGGCCGCGGTGGCCGACCACATCCTCGCGGAGCGCCCGGCCGTGTCCACCCCCGGTGATCCGGGGGAGACACTCAGGCTCTGGGGCAGGGGGCTGCGCAGTGTGCTGCTGACCCATCGCGATGCGGCCGAGCTAGTGGCCTCGACCCAGGTCCTCGGCCTCGGCGAGGTAGACCCCTGCCTGGAAGGGCGAGAGGCTCTGATCGCCGCGGGATTGCAGCAGCCCGACGCGACGATGGCGGCGCTGCTCCACTTCATCCTGGGCCATGTCACGGGCGAGCAGACGCGGCTCCAGTTGGCCCAGCTCTCCGTGGCCACTGCCCCGGACGAGGCAGCCTCGGAGCGCGATTTCGAGTGGGGCCTGGGCCTGATGATCCGCGGCATCTGCGGTCGTTAGGCTGGAGGTCATGACAGCTCACCGAATCGACGGCCAACTCCGCGTCACCGGGCACGCCGAGGTGCTCAAGGTGGTGGAGGATCCCGCCACCTACTCAAGCAAGGTGTCGCGCTTCCTCCAGGTCCCCAACAACCTTGACGGCGCGGACCACGAGCGCTTCCGCGAGATCCTGGACCCATACTTCAGCGAGCACCGGATGGCCGAGCTTGAGCCGCAGGTGAGAAGTGTCGCCCGTCGGCTGGTGGGCGAGCTACCACGCGGCGAGAGCATCGACGCGGTGCGGGGCTTGGGGATCAGTTTCTCCGTCGACGCGATGTTGGCGTGGCTCGGGTGGTCCCAGGACTTTGAGGGAGAACTCATCGACTGGGTGATCGACAACGCCCGGGCTACCCGGTCGGGGGAGCTGGACCGCACCCGCGAGGTCGCCGAACGGTTCGACGCCATTATCAGGAGGGTCGCAGCACCGCGGCTCGACCGGCTCGACGAGGCACCGCGCGACGTCACAGACGAACTTCTTCGCGAGACGGTCGACGGCCGCGCCCTCACCCACGAGGAGATCGTGTCGATCCTGCGCAACTGGACCGGAGGGGATCTGACGTCGCTCGCGTTGTGCGTCGGCGTCGTCGTGCACCAGATCGCCACGGACCCGGCGATCGAGGCGGACGTCCGTGACAGGGTGGGCGATCCCGCCCGGCTCGACGCCGCCATCGACGAACTCCTGCGGATCGACGACCCGTTCGTCAGCAACCGTCGCCGCGCGACCCGGGACGCGACCGTGGGCGGGTGCCCGGTCCGGGCAGGGGAGAAGCTGACCGTGGAGTGGACCGATGCGAACCGAGATCCAGCCGTGTTCGGTGATCCGGATCGCTACGCGCCCGAACGGAACGCCGCGGCCAACCTGGTCTACGGGGCGGGCCCCCACGTCTGCCCCGGTCGACCGCTCGCCACGCTCGAGTTGCGGGTGTTACTGGAGGAGTTGCTGGCGGGTACGACCGATCTCGCGCCCAGCGAGGAGCCCGGTGTCAGAGCCGAACGTCCCCTGGGCGGGTGGCTGAGCGCTCCCTTCGTCGCGATCTGAGCGTGAGCCCTACAGATAGTCGGCGGTCACCTGGCGCCCCATTCCGTCCACGGTGATCCGGCCTCCGTACGGCACGATCCATTGAGGCCTGGTGTGCCCGAACGGCACGCCGATCACCACCACGGCGTGCGGGCAGTACCGCGACACCACCCGCTCGACGGCGTCGGCCTGCTCAGCGCGGCGCCGGGTACGCGTCTCGTCGTCCGGTTGGTCGTCGAAGCTGGAGACCGGCGGTTGGGCCACCATCACACCGGCCACGTGGCTCAGCAGTCCGCGTTCGCCGAGGGCACGTAGATACCGGTGCACGCGGGTCGCCGACGGTAGTTCCTCGCTGGTCTCGACGAGCAGGATTCCGCCTGCCAGCGCGGATGGGCCGAGTTCGAAGCGTCCGGCGGCAAGGATGTCGACCACAACTTCGAGGCAGCCGCCCCACGTTCGGCCGCTGACCGCGCGACGCGGCCCGAGCCAGACCCAGGGTTCCGTGGGGCGTCGGTCCCCCTCAGCGGTCAGCGCACGCGGATCGGCCCAGTCGTGCCCGAAGTCCTCGGATCGTCCGGGGCGGGTGAGCTCGATGGCGCCGCCCTTCATGAGCGCGGCGAGCAGTGAGCGCGCGTGGATCTCATCGACGTCGGGGCCGGGCCCGAGGTGGACCTGGGTGCTGCCCCCGTAGTAGCTCGCGATGCCCAGGTGCCACAGCCAGTTGTGCAGGTGGGTGTTGTCGGAATACCCCAGGAAGGGCTTCGGGTCGTTCAGCGCCGCGTCCGCGTCGAGGTGGGGCACCACGGTGATGAGGTCGTCGCCGCCGACGACGGCCTGGATGGCGCGGATGGAAGGATCCGCGAAAGCCGCGTTGATGTCGGCCGCCCGTGCTTCGGGAGACGGGTTGTGCGCCCGCGTCGTGGGGAACTCGACCGGCTCGAGCCCAGTGACCTCTCTCAGCCTCCGTAGTGCCTGCTCGTGGACGGCCGGATAGGCGGCTGGCGCGGCGAAAGACGTCGACAGCACGGCGATCCTGTCGCCCGGTCGTGCTTTCGGGGGTGCTGCGGGACGGTGCGGGCTTGCCATCTGCCTGATGCTAGCCCGGCGGCATAGGGTTGTCCGGTGAAGTCGCGAGCGGTCCTGAGGTCTCTGGTCGGGCCCGTCTACGCCCCGACCCTGGCCCAGTCGATGGGGATGATGGCCACGATGCCCGTCATTCCGCTGATCGCGCTGTCACTGGGTTTCTCGGTTCCCGCCGCCGCTGCACTGACGATGATCTCCGGCGTGGTGGGAGTGCTCGGACCCATCCCGCTGGGGCTGGCGATGACGATAGTGGGGGAGCGGCGGGCGATGATCGCCACCGGTTCAGTGGTCACGCTGACGCAGACGGGGGCGTTCCTGATCGCCCGCGACGGCGTCGCCGATGGACCCACGCTCGGCCACCAGCTCGGCTTCGTCGCGACGCTGCTGGTCTCCTCGGTGGCGCGGGAGGTCTGGGTGATCGGCCGCCAGGCTTACCTTGGCGCCGCGCTGCCGCCCGAGCTCCGCGCCCGAGGGATGAGCACGTTCGGCGGGATGATGCGGATCGGGCAGGTGCTGGGCCCGCTCCTGGGTGCGGGCATCATCGCTCTGGGGGGCGAGGCGTGGGTCCTGGCCCTCGATGCTGCCGCCATGGCGGTGGCGACGGTGCTCGTCGCTGTGTGGATGGTCCCAGGCGAGGCCCGAAAGAACCGGCGTCAGGTGCCGGGCGGTCTGGCGCGGCTGCCGGTCGAGCACTCGCCCCACGATCCACGCCGAACGGCCGGGGTCACGATGATCATGGTCGGTCTCGCTATCGTCCCGCTCGTCATGGCGCGGGTGGGTCGACCCCTGATCGTCCCGCTGCTGGGCGCGATGCTCGGCCTGGCCGGCGACGAGATCTCGCTCATCTTCGCCGTCGCCGCGGTCGTCGAGATCGCGATGTTCGTCCCGGCGGGCTCGCTCATGGACCGCTACGGGCGCACGGCCGTCATCGTGCCGTGCCTCTTCTTCAGCGGCGCGGGGTACGGTCTGCTCGTCCTCCTCACCGCCACGCTGGCCGGCGGGTCCCGGTCTGGAGCGCTGATTGCGCTCACCGCGTCGGCCGCGCTCATTGCCTTCGGCAACGGGTTCGGGGCAGGTGCGTTGATGACGCTGGGCATTGACCTCTCCCCGGAAGCCAACCGGACCCGGCATCTGGCGCGGTGGAACACCATCACCGGGTCGGGTCGGCTGCTCACCCCCGCGCTCGTGTCACTGGTCACGCTCGCCTGGCCGATCACCGCCGCCGGCGCTGTCATCGGGGCGCTGTGTTGGGCGGGGGCGCTGTGGGCGGTCCACCTGCTTCCCCAGGTGACGCCGACGCCGCCACATGGCGTCTTCTCCGATGGGTTCAGGACCGATCGCGGCGGGCGCTGGCGACGATCAGGCCGATGACGCCCAGCGCGAACGCCGCGAATCCGACGTAGTAGGCCGTGGAGATCCACGCGGAGATCGACGCGGTGGAACCGGTGATGATGCGTGCCTGGAGGGAACTCGCGATGGAGTCGGCGACGGGCACCCGGACGAACTCGAGTGCGCGGGCGGCGAGGAACAGCGCTGCCGGTCCTGCCGCCGTCGCCATCAGCCAGGCCCACCACCTCCCCCGGCGCGATCCGATCACCAGGCCGAGCACCGCCAGCACCAGTGCCCCCGCGTAGTAGATCCGCCAGTTGCCAGCGAGACCCAGTGCGTCGGCGGCAACCTGCGCCTCCCCGGCGTCGGGACGGCCCAACGGCACCGCCACCGTGTCGGGTACACCCACCAGTGCCAGCTGGGCCCGGACCGGTTCGGTCGCCGCGGCCTCCGCCCGCTGCTGCGCGAGCGCGATGAACGGGGAGAGCTCAAACCAGACAGTCGGGGCGTCAGCGCCGTCGCGGCGGACGGCGTCTAGAGACCCAACCAGCCCCGCCCGGGTCAGATCGAGGGAGGAACGCCACGCGCGCTGGGCCTCGTCGCTGGTGAGCGCATCATCGAGCGCACGTGTGATGAGGCCGTCCACCTGCGCGCCCAGTTCGGGTGCGGCGGACAGATCAGGAAGCTGCGCGAGCACCGCCGATCGTAGTTCAGCCTTGATGGCACGGGCGATCTGGCCGTCAGGCTCCAGCGGCCCGACGATGTCCGCCAAGGGCCCAGGGGTACGAGCCACCCTGTCCACCCAGTGCGACCCGAGCCCCAGCAGAGACAGCGACATCGCCGCCAGGAGCACGATCAGGGACAGGATCGAACGCGCAACGCTCATCAACGAACCTCCATCAACTGCCGCAACGATATAGGGATCGAACGAGCCCGTCGGACCCAAATTGAATACATATTGATTATCTGGAATAGTTTCGCATATGACGTACACAGTGGCCGTAGCCGGATGCACCGGCTACGCGGGCGGGGAGCTGCTCCGGCTGCTTCTGCAGCACCCGCAAGTCCAGATCGGCGCGCTGACCGGGAATTCGAGTGTGGGGGACCGCTTGGGCGACCACCAGCCGCATCTGCACCCGCTCGCGAACCGCACCGTCGAGGCGACCACCGCGGACGTGCTGAGCGGCCACGACGTGGTCTTCCTCGCCCTTCCCCACGGTGCGTCGGCGGCCATTGCCGCGCAACTCGACGACGAGGTACTGGTCGTCGACGCAGGGGCGGATTTCCGGCTGCGGGACGCTGAGGAGTGGGAGAAGTTCTACGGGTCTCCACACGCGGGTACCTGGCCGTACGGCCTTCCGGAGCTTCCCGGGGCCAGGGAAGCGTTGGGCACGGCGCGACGCATCGCGGTACCCGGCTGCTACCCGACGGCGGCGACGTTGGCGCTGCTCCCGGCAGTCGCCGGCGACCTCGTGGACGCCACGCAGATCGTGATCGTTGCAGCCTCGGGCACCTCCGGTGCCGGCAAGTCGCTGAAGCCACACCTGCTCGGGGCCGAGTCCATGGGAAACATGAGCCCCTACGGAGTCGGGGGCGTGCATCGGCACACCCCCGAGATCGTGCAGAACCTCGCCTCGGTGACCGACCAATCGGTGCGCGTCAGCTTCACACCGCTCCTGGCCCCTATGCCGCGCGGCATCCTGGCCACGTGTTCGGCTCCCATCCGGGACGGCGTCGATGCTGCCGCGGCGCGCGCGGCCTACGTCGAGTTCTACGAGGGGGAGCCCTTCGTGGACGTGCTGCGCGAGGGTGTGTGGCCGCAGACGGCCGCGGTCGTCGGCTCCAATCGGGTGGCGGTACAGGTGACGGTGGACGCGGCTGCGGGTCGCCTCATCGCCATCGCAGCGGAGGACAACCTCACGAAGGGCACTGCGGGAGGGGCCATCCAGTCGATGAACCTGGCGCTCGGTCTGTCGGAGACCCTGGGGCTGTCGACGGTCGGAGTGGCACCATGAGCCCTGTGAACAGTCAGCCCACGCCAGGAACGAGTGCCCCCATGACCGAACGCAGCGGTGTGACGCTACCGGCCGGCTTCGTCGCCTCGGGGGTCACCGCTGGCCTCAAGAGCAGCGGCAAGCCGGACGTCGCGCTTGTCGTCAACGAGGGGCCGAGGATGGCCGCGGCGGCCGTCTTCACGAGCAACCGGGTCTTTGCGGCCCCCGTCAAGTGGTCGCGTCAGGCTGTGGCGGACGGTCAGCTCCAGGCGGTCGTGCTGAACTCGGGCGGGGCCAACGCCTGCACCGGGCCGGAGGGGTTCGCGGACTCGGCGGCCACCGCGTCGCGCGTGGCAGACAACCTTGGTCTCATCACCGACAACGTCGCGGTGTGCTCCACCGGGCTGATCGGCATCCGGCTGCCGATGGACCGGCTCCTGGGTGGCGTCGACGCTGCGTCCAACGCGCTGAGCCCCGACGGCGGGGCGCTGGCGGCCGAGGCGATCATGACCACCGACAGCGTGCCCAAGCAGGCCGGATCGTCGGGCGACGGTTGGGCGATCGGGGGCATGGCCAAGGGGGCGGGCATGCTCGCGCCCGGCCTGGCCACCATGCTGGTGGTGCTGACCACCGACGCGGATCTGGCCGCCGAAGAGCTGGACACCGCGCTGAGGGAGGCAACCCGCGTGAGCTTCGATCGCGCCGACGCGGACGGCTGCATGTCGACCAACGACACCGTCATCCTCATGGCCAGCGGTGCGAGTGGGCAGAGCCCGACCCCGGACGAGTTCACGCAATCGCTGACGTTGGTCTGTCAGGACCTGGCGAGGCAGCTCATCGCCGACGCGGAGGGGGCGCATCACGAGATCGCCATCGACGTCGTCGGTGCTGCGAGCGAACGGGACGCGGAGGTAGTGGGGCGTGAGATTGCCCGGTCCAACCTCTTCAAGTGCGCGATCTTCGGCGGCGATCCCAACTGGGGCCGCGTGCTGTCGGCGATCGGCGTGACCGACGCGAAGTTCGATCCCGACGCGCTCGACGTGTCTTTCAACTCGGTGATGGTCTGCAGGGGTGGACAGATCGGGGAGGACCGCAGCCTCGTGGACCTGTCGGGCCGCTCCGTGACGGTGACCGTCGACCTGCACGCCGGTGACTCGACAGCCACCATCCTTACCAACGACCTCACGTATGACTACGTGCGGGAGAACGCGGAGTACTCGACGTAAATGACCAGCAGGAAACGCTCACCGCAGCAACCCGAGCTCATCGCCAAGGCAAACACCCTCATCGAGGCGTTGCCGTGGTTGGCGGAGTACGCGGGCGAGACCGTCGTCATCAAGTACGGCGGCAACGCCATGACCGACGATGCGCTCAAACGGGCCTTCGCCGAAGACATCGTGTTCCTCCGGCGAGTCGGACTCAAGCCCGTGGTCGTCCACGGCGGCGGTCCCCAGATCTCCTCGATGCTCCGCAAGCTGGACATCGACTCCGAGTTCCGGGGCGGGCTGCGGGTCACCACCCCGGAGGCCATGGACGTGGTGCGGATGGTGCTGGTCGGCCAGGTGGGCCGCGAACTGGTCAACCTCATCAACCAACACGGACCGTTCGCCGTCGGGATGTCAGGGGAGGACGGGGGTCTGTTCACGGCGAAGCGGCGAGGGCTGATGGTCGACGATGAGGAGATCGACCTCGGGCTCGTCGGCGACGTCAAGGCGGTCGACCCCAGCTCACTCAACGATCTCATCGACGCCGGGCGCATCCCTGTGGTCGCCACGGTCGCGCCCGATCGGGACGGCCAGGTCCACAACGTCAACGGCGACACCGCCGCCGCGGCACTCGCCGTCGCCTTGGGTGCGAAGCGTCTGGTCATGCTCACCAACGTGGCGGGCGTCTACGAGAACTACCCCGACGAGGACTCGATCCTCACCCAGGTCACAGCCGACGACGTGCGCGCCATGCTGCCAACCCTGGACGCCGGCATGATCCCGAAGATGGAGGCGTGCCTCAGGGCGGTGGAGGGCGGAGTCACCTCCGCGACCGTCATCGACGGACGGGTGCCGCACTGCCTTCTCCTGGAGATTTTCACAGACGAAGGTATCGGCACCATGGTGATCAAGGGGGAGCGGTGACGCAGGAAGAGCTGACGGCACGGTACGGGGCCGTCATGATGAACGCGTTCGGTAGCCCGAAGCGGGTCTTCGAGCGCGGCGAGGGCGTACATCTGTTCGACGCCGACGGCAACAGGTACCTCGATCTGCTGTCGGGACTGGCGGTCAACGCGCTGGGCCACGCCCATCCGGGCGTCACCCGCGCTGTGTCCGAGCAACTCGGCCGGCTCGGCCACGTGTCCAACTTCTTCGCCAGCGAGCAGCAGATCAGGCTTGCCGAGCGGCTCTCGGCGCTCACCGGGGCGGAGCGGACGCGGGTGTTTTTCACCAACTCTGGAGCGGAGGCCAACGAGGCGGCGTTCAAGCTCACCCGGCTGACCGGTCGCACCAAGGTCATCGCTATGGAGGGGTCCTTCCACGGCCGGACCATGGGTGCCTTGGCGCTCACCCACACCGCGAAGTACCGCGAGCCGTTCGAGCCGCTCCCTGGGGGCGTCGTCTTTGTGCCGTTCGGGGACACGGAGGCGCTCCGGGCGCACGCTGACGACCAGACCGCCGCGATCCTCGTCGAGACGGTTCAAGGCGAGAACGGCGTCGTTCCAGCACCGGATGGGTTTCTGCGGGACGCGCGGGAGATCGCCGACCGGGTCGGGGCGCTGCTGTGGATCGACGAGGTTCAGACAGGGCTGGGACGCTGTGGCGAATGGCTGGCCCACCGTCATGACGGCGTGGTCGCTGACCTCGTGACTCTGGCCAAGGGGCTGGGCAACGGGTTCCCTGTGGGCGCGTGCCTCGCCTCCGGTCCGGCCGTGGACCTACTGCAGCCGGGACAGCACGGCACAACGTTCGGCGGCAACCCCGTCGCGGCCGCGGCCGGCAATGCCGTGCTCGACGCCCTCGAGTCCGGAGTGCTCGACAGCGCCCGGAACACCGGCCGGTGGCTGCGCGAGGCTGTCGCCGCCCTGGCGCATCCTCTGATCGACCACGTGAGAGGACGGGGGATGCTGCTCGGAGTGGTGCTGAAGGCCGATGTGGCACCGCAGATCGCGGACGCCGCACTGACTGCAGGATTCGTCATCAACGCACCCCGGCCCGACGTCATCCGGCTGGCCCCGCCGCTCATTTCCACACCGGAGGACCTGAGCGGTTTCGTCGAGGCGCTCGGGTCGCTGCTCGATGCACATGTCTGAGGTCAGCCGGGCAGGCCGCCATGCCACGCTCAGACGGCTGCTGGTCGAGGCGCGTTTCGCGTCCCAGGCCGAGCTCATCGAGGCTCTCGCGGGGGAGGGCATCACGGTGAGCCAGCCGACGCTGTCGAAGGACCTCCTGGAACTGGGGGCGGTGCGCGAGCGATCCGCCGACGGTGTCCTGGTGTACGCGGCGCCGCAGGGCGACGCCGGCGGTGCGGCGCTCGACAAGCTCGCCCGCCTCTGCTCAGAACTGCTCCAGTCGATCCGACATGCGGGCACCCAGATCCTGGTGCGCACCCCCCCGGGGGCCGCCCAGTACTTCGCCTCCTATCTCGATCTCGCCAGCCTCAGGGGCGTCTTGGGTACGATCGCGGGAGACGACACGGTGCTGGTCATTGCTATCGATGAGCAGTCGGCCGAATCCCTCGTCGGAGCGATCTCGGAGATGACCAAGACCGGACGACCAGCAAAGGAACTATCGTGAACGACTCGGGACGACTGTGGGGCGGACGCTTCGAGGGAGGCCCGAGCGAGGCGATGTTCGCGCTGTCCAAGTCGACGCAATTCGACTGGCGGCTGGCGCTCCACGACATCCGCGGCTCCCGCGCCCACGCCAAAGCTCTGCTGCAGGCGGGTCTGCTCACGGCAGAGCAGGCCACCGCGATGGACGACGGATTGGCCGAGCTCGCGCGTCGTGTCCAGGAAGGGGAGTTCCTCCCCGCCGAATCGGACGAGGACGTCCACGGTGCTCTCGAGCGGGGACTCAAGGAGATTGTCGGACCGGTCCTGGGTGGCAGGATCCGCGCCGGCCGCTCACGCAACGACCAGATCGCCACGCTCATCAGGAGCTATCTGCGCGAAGAGATCCGCAATGTGGCCAGCGACCTCGTGGGGGTCATTGACGCTCTCGCGTCGCAGGCCGAGCGTCACCCCGGCGCGGTCATGCCGGGCCGCACACACCTGCAGTCGGCCCAGCCGATCCTCCTGGGGCACCACCTCCTTGCCCACGCCTGGCCCTTGGTGCGCGACATCGAGCGGTTGCGTGATCTGGACAAGAGGTTGGCTGTCAGTCCCTACGGCTCAGCGGCTCTGGCGGGCACGTCGCTCGGACTGGATCCAGAACTCGTCGCAGCGGAGCTGGGGTTCGAGTCCTCCGTGCCCAACTCCATCGACGGCACGGCCGCGCGGGATCTCATCGCTGAGGCGGCGTTCGTGCTGGCCCAGATCGGGGTGGATCTGTCGCGTCTCAGCGAGGACGTCATCATCTGGTGCACCGCTGAGTTCGGCTTCGCCACGCTGGACGACGCCTGGTCGACGGGCAGTTCGATCATGCCGCAGAAGAAGAACCCCGACGTCGCCGAGCTGGCCCGAGGCAAGGCGGGTCGACTCATCGGCAATCTCGCCGGGCTTCTGGCCACGCTCAAGGGGCTCCCGCTCGCCTACAACAGGGACCTGCAGGAGGACAAGGAGCCGATCTTCGACGGCATCGATCAGCTGCGCGTCCTCGTTCCCGCGGTAGCAGGCATGGTGGGCACGCTCACCTTCCACGAAGAGCGAATGGCCGAGGTTGCGCCGCGGGGGTTCTCGCTGGCGACGGACGTTGCCGACTACCTTGTGCGCTCCAACGTGCCGTTCTCAGTTGCGCACGAGGTCGCCGGGGAGACGGTGCGGTACTGCGAGGCCAGAGGAATCACCCTCCAGGAGCTCACCGTCGACGATGTGACGTCGATCTCCGATCACCTCGACGAGGGCGTCCTCGAGGTGTTGACGGTCGAGGGCTCCGTGGCGTCGAGAGACGGGCGTGGGGGTACCGCGCCCGTGCGGGTGGCCGAGCAGATCCAGGAGCTCCGAGCCGCGCGGGGGGACCTCGCGTCATGGGCCCAGAACTCTCTGGCTCGGTGAGTTGCCGTGCCGCGTCCGGGCGTCGACGAACTCGTCGCCACCATCCTTGACCCGGGATCCATCGAGCCGTGGCATTTCGACGTCCCGGATTCGAGCGTCGTCCAGCCGTACCGCGCGGAGCTTGAAGAGGCCCGCAAGGCCACCGGTCGCCGGGAATCGGTGATCGCCTGCTGCGGCACCGTCAACGGTCGCCGCGTGGCCGTCATCGCCGGGGACCCGGCCTTCCTCGGGGGGTCCATCGGCGTTTCCGCGGGTGAGCGACTCACCCGGGCCATCGAGCGCGCGACCGCTGAGCGGCTGCCACTGATCGCCTTGCCCGTGGGCGGCGGCACCCGGATGCAGGAAGGGACGGTGGCGTTCCTCCAGATGGTGAAGATTGCCGGGGCCGTCATGGCGCACAAGGAGGAGCGCCTGCCCTACCTCGTCTACCTTCGACATCCCACCATGGGCGGTGTCTTCGCCTCGTGGGGATCCCTCGGCCACGTCACTCTGGCGGAGCCGGGAGCGCTCGTGGGCTTCCTCGGCCCGCGCGTGTATGAGGCCCTCTACGGGGAGCGGTTCCCCGAGGGGGTGCAGCTGTCCGACAATCTGGCCGAACGCGGCGTCATCGACGCCGTCTGCGAACCCGAGGAGCTGTCCAGCTACCTGGACCGTCTCCTGAACGTCGTGGCCGAACGCCCTGTCGTCGGTACGGCGGGTCCCGCGGCCACTCCTCGCCTTCCCGACGTGCCCGCCTGGGAGTCGGTGCTGCGCACACGACTGCCGGACAGGCCGGGGCTTCGCGAGCTTTTGCAGCACGCAGCGCGGGACGTCACGATGCTCAACGGGACCGGCGACGGCGAGTCCCATCCCGGTTCTGTGCTGGCGTTGGCCAGATGGGGCGACGCTCCATGCGTCGTGGTCGGGCAGGACCGTCACGATCAGGGCCGCCCCTTGGACCCTGCTGCGCTCCGTGAGGTGCGGCGTGGCATCCGCCTCGCCCGAGAACTCAACCTCCCGCTGCTCAGCGTCATCGACACCCCTGGGGCGGCGCTGAGCAAGGAGGCGGAGGAGCGCGGTCTGGCGTCCGAGATCGCCCGCACGCTCAGCGAGCTCATCACGCTGCCGACGGCGACCGTGAGCCTCCTCATGGGGCAGGGGACCGGCGGCATCGCGCTCGCCCTCACGCCGGCCGATGTCGTCGTGGCCAGTCAGCACGCCTGGCTCGCGCCGCTCCCCCCGGAGGGTGCCTCCGCGATCGTCCACCGGACGGTGGACCGTGCGCCCGAGATGGCTACCGCGCAGGGCATTCGGGCAGCCGACCTGCTCCGTGCGGGGATCGTCGATCGGGTCGTGCTGGAGCCCGAGGATCCGGGGGCGGAGCGGCGGCAATTCTGTCGCTCGCTTGGACTTGCGCTCCACGACGAGATCCAGCGCGTCGTCTCAATGGATGACGCCGAACGACGCGAGCGACGCCGCCTCCGGTTCCGAACTCTGGGGCTAAGCCTGGATCCACCGATTGGTCGCGCAGCGAGCGGCACCCGGTGGGTGCACCGGGAAGAGCTACCGGGCGTACCTGGAGCGTGATCGGCGAGGCCGGTGTGCCTGCATGGGGTTGCGTAGCAGCGGGGAATCGGTGGATCCAGGCTAGGCTAACCGGCGTGAATGCACTTCTTGACGACCTCCGTTGGCGCGGGCTGATCGCCCATTCGACCGACCCGGATGCGCTGGCCGCGCACCTGGACGCCGGATCCGTCAAGTTCTATATCGGTTTCGATCCGACGGCGAGGAGCGTGCACACGGGCAACCTGGTCCAGGCTCTTCTGGCGAGGCGACTGCAGGAGGCAGGACATCAGCCGTTCATGCTGGTGGGTGGAGCCACGGGGCTGATCGGCGACCCGAAGGAGTCCGGGGAGCGGGTGATGAACTCCGCTGACGTGGTTGCCGAATGGGTGGAGCGCATCCGTGCGCAGGTGGGGCGCTACGTGAGCTTCGAGGGCGCGAACGCGGCGACGATGGTGAACAACTACGACTGGACGAGCACGATGTCGGTGCTGGACTTCCTGCGCGACGTCGGAAAACACTTCCCGGTCAACCGCATGTTGGCCCGCGACGTGGTCGCGCGGCGCCTGGAGGCAGGCATCTCCTACACGGAGTTCTCCTACGTACTGCTGCAGTCGATGGACTTCCGGGAGCTGTACCGGCGCCACGGAGTGACGATGCAGACCGGTGGTTCCGACCAGTGGGGCAACATCACCGCCGGAGTGGAGCTCATCCGACGCTCGGACCAGGGCAAGGCACACGCCATGGCCACACCGCTCCTCACGAAGGCGGACGGCACCAAGTTCGGCAAGACCGAGTCCGGCACAGTATGGCTCGACCCTGACCTCACCAGTCCCTATGCGTTCCACCAGTTCTTCCTGAACGCCGAGGACGCGAAGGTGATCGACTACCTGAAGGTGTTCTCGTTCCGCACCCGGGAGGAGATCGAAGAGCTTGAGAAGGCCACGATCGAGGCGCCCTTCCGCAGAGAGGCTCAACGTGCGCTGGCCGATGACGTGACCGACATCGTGCACGGCGTCGACGAGCGTAGGGGTGCCGTCGCTGCGGCTGCCGCATTGTTCGGGCGGGGGGAACTCGGGGAACTTGATGCCCCTACCCTGGAACGGGTGCTCCGCGAGGTAGGAGGACGCAAGGTGGAGCCGGGCCTGGGGGTCGTCGAGGCGATGGTCGAGGCCGGGCTCGTGGAATCCAAGGGCGCCGCACGCCGGGCGATCAGCGAGGGCGGCGCGTACCTCAACAATGACAAGGTCACCGATCCAGAGTTGCAGCTCAACCCGGAACTGCTCCTGCACGGCCGGTTCGCCGTGCTGCGACGGGGACGCAAGACGGTGGGCGGCGTCTACCTCTGATCGCCCCTACTCCCGTTCGGTGAGTCCTGCGGGGCCCAGCGACAACACGGTTGCACGTGTCCGCGCGGCCGACGCGGCGAGTTGATCGGCCGGCGCGGAGCCGTCGCGCAAGGCATCAGCGATGACCAGGACCCGCGCCGGCTTGCCCGACTTCAACGGGGTGATGAAGGTGGGGATGAACTCGGCCGAACCTGAGGCGAATGACCCATCGGTTTGCTCGGTGAACACGATCTCGGCCAGGTAGCCGTCGTACGTGCGTGGCTTGGCGGGACCGCTGGCGGCGATGAGGTTCCCCGTCCCGTACACGACCCATTTGTCATTGACGCGGTCGATCGGCTGCGGCACGTGGGCGTGCTGGCCGAACACAAAATCGACGGCCGGGGACCGGGTCACCTCCTCAGCGAATGTGCGCTGCTGCTGGTTGACCTCGCTGGAGTACTCGTCGCCCGCGTGCATGTGGACTCCGACGATGTCCGCCCCGCCCTCGCGGGCGCGCTCCGCATCGGCGATGGCCTTGGAGGAATCCATCAGATCCACGGACCAGCCCTTCCCCTCTGGCTCTGCTATTCCGTTGAGGCCGTACGTCTGGCTCACGATCGCGATCTTCACCCCACTTCCCGTGGTGAAGATGATCGGCTCGGTGGCCTCCGCCTCTGTCCGGTATGTCCCAGCGGTCAGGATGCCGGCGCTCTCGTGCACGTCGATGGTGTGGACGAGCCCATCCCACCCCTGATCCAGCGAGTGGTTGGACGCTGTGGTGCAGAGGTCCCAGCCCACTTCGCTGATGGCGGTCGCGGCGTGGGGCGGGGCGGCGAACAAGGGATAGTTCTGGAACGGGCCCTCCTCCTGCGCGAACGGGACCTCGGAATGGCACACCGCGAGGTCTGCAGCCTCAACGTGGGGACGCAGCGCCTCCAGTTGGGGTAGGAAGTCGAACTGCGACCCGGTCCCGGTGGTCCGGGCATCGATGGCCGCGCTGGTCCACAACGTGTTGTGCCAGAGCAGGTCACCGCTGACGTTGACGGTGGCGCTCCGCGGTGCGGGAGTGGGGGAGGGGGCCGGCTCCTGAGTTGACGAGCTGGGGGAAGTGGACTGTATCGACGGGCGAGGCCCTGGGGCCGATGGATGCGAAGTCGTGACCGGTGCGCATCCAGCCACAAGAACGCTGCAGGCCGCCACCACGCGACGCATCACGCTCATCGTGCACCTCCCTCACAGGGCTCAGCCCCCAGCCTAACCGCGTTCGGGGCCCGGGTCGGGAGGTGGATACGCCCCGATTTGCGTGCCTCCACGGGGATGTGTATTGTTCCTCAAGCTTCGACGGTGCACCGGACGAATCAGGACGGACCCGAAGCCACCACCCACCACCCACGACACGGGCGAACTTGCGTTCAGACGGAACCGGTTCAAGGCCTGTGGCGAGAGTGCGACCTCAGCCAGGCCTCTGGGCCTGGAGACGGGGATAGGGGGGTGAAAATGCCCACTTCGGTGGGTCCGACCAAACTACATAGCGACCAGCCAAGCACTTGCACAGATTTGACGGTGTGTGTGGGTGGGAGTATCGTAGGACGAGCCGCGTGAGCGTCTGTCTTGTGCTTTAGCCCCTAGTCAGTTGGGGGTTGGGCTGTTTTTGGTGGTTCGATCCGTTTGTCAGAGCGATTTGACTGGGTTGGGTGCTGGGAGTAAGGTTGGGATGGTCGCTGTAGCGGCGGATAACTGAAGTTTTGGATGGTCGTCGATTTGACATCGGGGATTGTTTGAAAGTAAGGTTGGTCGAGTTGCCCCAAGCCGATTCGTGAAGATGAGGCGCGGGACGCACCCGAAACTTGAGAACTCAACAGCGTGCTTAAAGTCAATGCCAAATTTCAGCATTGAGTGGGGGTTTGTCCCTCGTTTGATGCTAAAAACAATGCACTGTTTGTGGGGCTTTTGTCCTGCAGGCGTGCGAACCCGTCACCTGGTTTAGGTCAGGTACGGATTCCTTTGATTAATTGATAGATCCAGCAATTGGATCCTGTCAGTGTCAAACACAGTTGACGGTTAAACAGGTTTTCCTGTACCGATAAATTTCAACGGAGAGTTTGATCCTGGCTCAGGACGAACGCTGGCGGCGTGCTTAACACATGCAAGTCGAACGGTAAGGCCCCTTCGGGGGTACACGAGTGGCGAACGGGTGAGTAACACGTGAGTAACCTGCCCCTAACACTGGGATAACTCCTGGAAACAGGTGCTAATACCGGATATGAACTTCCTACGCATGTATGAAGTTTGAAAGTTCCGGCGGTTAGGGATGGACTCGCGGCCTATCAGCTTGTTGGTGAGGTAATGGCTCACCAAGGCTTCGACGGGTAGCCGGCCTGAGAGGGTGACCGGCCACATTGGGACTGAGATACGGCCCAAACTCCTACGGGAGGCAGCAGTGGGGAATATTGCACAATGGGCGGAAGCCTGATGCAGCAACGCCGCGTGCGGGATGACGGCCTTCGGGTTGTAAACCGCTTTCAGCAGGGACGAAGCGAAAGTGACGGTACCTGCAGAAGAAGCACCGGCTAACTACGTGCCAGCAGCCGCGGTGATACGTAGGGTGCGAGCGTTGTCCGGATTTATTGGGCGTAAAGAGCTTGTAGGCGGTTTGTCGCGTCGGGAGTGAAAACTCAGGGCTTAACCCTGAGCCTGCTTCCGATACGGGCAGACTTGAGGAAGGTAGGGGAGATTGGAATTCCTGGTGAAGCGGTGGAATGCGTAGATATCAGGAGGAACACCAGTGGCGAAGGCGGATCTCTGGACCTTTCCTGACGCTGAGAAGCGAAAGCGTGGGGAGCAAACAGGCTTAGATACCCTGGTAGTCCACGCCGTAAACGGTGGGTACTAGGTGTGGGGAACATTCCACGTTCTCCGTGCCGCAGCTAACGCATTAAGTACCCCGCCTGGGGAGTACGGCCGCAAGGCTAAAACTCAAAGGAATTGACGGGGCCCCGCACAAGCGGCGGAGCATGCGGATTAATTCGATGCAACGCGAAGAACCTTACCTGGGTTTGACATATGCCGGAAACATCTAGAGATAGGTGCCCCTTTTTGGTCGGTATACAGGTGGTGCATGGCTGTCGTCAGCTCGTGTCGTGAGATGTTGGGTTAAGTCCCGCAACGAGCGCAACCCTCGTCCTATGTTGCCAGCGGATAATGCCGGGGACTCATAGGAGACCGCCGGGGTCAACTCGGAGGAAGGTGGGGATGACGTCAAGTCATCATGCCCCTTATGTCCAGGGCTTCACGCATGCTACAATGGCCGGTACAAAGAGCTGCGAACCTGCAAGGGTGAGCGAATCTCAAAAAGCCGGTCTCAGTTCGGATTGGGGTCTGCAACTCGACCCCATGAAGTCGGAGTCGCTAGTAATCGCAGATCAGCAACGCTGCGGTGAATACGTTCCCGGGGCTTGTACACACCGCCCGTCAAGTCATGAAAGTCGGTAACACCCGAAGCCGGTGGCCCAACCCTTGTGGAGGGAGCCGTCGAAGGTGGGACCGGTAATTAGGACTAAGTCGTAACAAGGTAGCCGTACCGGAAGGTGCGGCTGGATCACCTCCTTTCTAAGGAGCCTCTGGCAGGAGCGCGTAGCGCTGCTGTCCAATGTTCGTTTCCAGGGCGTTCGTTCCTGGGCGAGCAGGCACCGGAATGTGGAACATTGATTATTAAGTCGATTGATGTCGTGTCTGTTAGTACAACCCGTTTTCGGGAGTGGAATGCAGCCGGCTGATTGAGACCTGAGCACGCTGTTGGGTCCTGAAGGGTCGGTTGCTTTGGCAGCGCCTTCTACGCGGACCAGCGCCGGGTGGCACCTTGTGGTGTCGGTCGACCTGGGCCCGCCCGTATCTTGAGAACTTCACAGTGGACGCGAGCATCTTTGTAGATATAACAAGCTACTAAGTGCGATCGGTGGATGCCTTGGCACCAAGAGCCGATGAAGGACGTTGTAACCTGCGATAAGCCATGGGGAGCTGGTAAACGAGCTTTGATCCGTGGATTTCCGAATAGGGAAACCTTGAAATACCGGAGTCATGTCCGGCAACCTCTGCCTGAACACATAGGGCAGTTGGAGGGAACGTGGGGAAGTGAAACATCTCAGTACCCACAGGAAGAGAAAACAACAGTGATTCCGTGAGTAGTGGCGAGCGAAAGCGGAAGAGGCCAAACCTTAGTTGTGTGATAGCTGACAGGCGTTGCAATTAGGGTGTTGAGGGGCCGCTCAGACTGTGCTGTCAAGCAGTCAGAGAGTAAGAAATGATCAGTGAAGTTGAAGTGTGCTGCGAAGGCCACAGCAAAGAAGGTAACACTCCTGTAAACGTAAGTTGATCACTCTCGAGCGTCACCCCAAGTAATGCGGAACCCCTGAAATTCCGCATGAATCTGGCGGGACCATCCGCTAAGCCTAAATACTCCTTGGTGACCGATAGCGGACAAGTACCGTGAGGGAAAGGTGAAAAGTACCCCGGGAGGGGAGTGAAATAGTACCTGAAACCGATCGCATACAATCCGTCGGAGCCCGTAAGGGTGACGGCGTGCCTTTTGAAGAATGAGCCTGCGAGTTAGTGGTGTGTGGCGAGGTTAACCCGTGTGGGGAAGCCGTAGCGAAAGCAAGTCCTAATAGGGCGTTTGAGTCGCATGCTCTAGACCCGAAGCGGAGTGATCTATCCATGGCCAGGTTGAAGCGACGGTAAGACGTCGTGGAGGACCGAACTCACTTGGGTTGAAAACCGAGGAGATGAGCTGTGGATAGGGGTGAAAGGCCAATCAAACTCCGTGATAGCTGGTTCTCCCCGAAATGCATTTAGGTGCAGCGTCGCATGTTTCTTACCGGAGGTAGAGCACTGAATGGTCTAGGGGGCCCACAAGCTTACCGAAATCAGTCAAACTCCGAATGCCGGTAAGTGAGAGTGCGGCAGTGAGACTGTGGGGGATAAGCTTCATAGTCGAGAGGGAAACAGCCCAGATCATCAGCTAAGGCCCCTAAGCGTTAACTAAGTGGAAAAGGATGTGGAGTTGCGGAGACAACCAGGAGGTTGGCTTGGAAGCAGCCACCCTTGAAAGAGTGCGTAATAGCTCACTGGTCAAGTGATTCTGCGCCGACAATTTAGCGGGGCTCAAGTTAACCGCCGAAGCTATGGCATTCATACGTTATGACCGTAAGGTCGTATGGATGGGTAGGGGAGCGTCGTGTACACAGTGAAGCGGCGGGGTAACCCAGCCGTGGAGAGCACACGAGTGAGAATGCAGGCATGAGTAGCGAAAGACGGGTGAGAAACCCGTCCGCCGAATATCCAAGGGTTCCAGGGTCAAGCTAATCTGCCCTGGGTAAGTCGGGACCTAAGGCGAGGCCGACAGGCGTAGTCGATGGACAACGGGTTGATATTCCCGTACCGGCGAAATATCGCCCCTGCCGAACCGAGTGATGCTAAGCACGCAAGGTCTGTGGACGTCTTCGGACTGATGCAGACTGAGTCTGTGACCCGAACTCGTATTAGGCAAGCTGCGGAGGGACGCAGGAAGGTAGCTCTTCTCGGTTATGGAAATACCGGGTCAAGTGCGTAGGGTGAGACGTAGGCAAATCCGCGTCTCGTGAAGCCTGAGACATGATGTGTCGTTACATTTAGTAACGTAAGAGTGATCCTATGCTGCCTAGAAAAGCTTCGTGAGCGAGATATTAGCCGCCCGTACCCCAAACCGACACAGGTGGATAGGTAGAGAATACCAAGGCGATCGAGATAATCATGGTGAAGGAACTCGGCAAAATACCCCCGTAACTTCGGAATAAGGGGGACCTGAGACGTATTAGGATTTACTCTGAAAGCGTCGAGGGTCGCAGAGACCAGGCCCAAGCGACTGTTTACTAAAAACACAGGTCCGTGCCAAGTCGAAAGACGATGTATACGGACTGACTCCTGCCCGGTGCTGGAAGGTTAAGGGGAAGGGTTAGCCTCACGGCGAAGCCTTGAACTTAAGCCCCAGTAAACGGCGGTGGTAACTATAACCATCCTAAGGTAGCGAAATTCCTTGTCGGGTAAGTTCCGACCTGCACGAATGGAGTAACGATTTGGGCGCTGTCTCCACCATGAACTCGGCGAAATTGCACTACGAGTAAAGATGCTCGTTACGCGCAGCAGGACGGAAAGACCCCGGGACCTTTACTATAGTTTGGTATTGGTGATCGGTGTGACTTGTGTAGGATAGGTGGGAGACTTTGAAGCTTGGACGCCAGTTCAGGTGGAGTCATCGTTGAAATACCACTCTGGTCACTCTGGTTATCTAACCTAGGTCCATTATCTGGATCAGGGACAGTGCCTGATGGGTAGTTTGACTGGGGCGGTCGCCTCCTAAAAGGTAACGGAGGCGCCCAAAGGTTCCCTCAGCCTGGTTGGCAATCAGGTTTCGAGTGTAAGTGCACAAGGGAGCTTGACTGCGAGAGAGACATCTCGAGCAGGGACGAAAGTCGGGACTAGTGATCTTCTGGTGGCACATGGAAGCGCCAGGACTCAACGGATAAAAGGTACCCCGGGGATAACAGGCTGATCTTGCCCGAGCGTCCATAGCGACGGCATGGTTTGGCACCTCGATGTCGGCTCGTCGCATCCTGGGGCTGGAGTCGGTCCCAAGGGTTGGGCTGTTCGCCCATTAAAGCGGCACGCGAGCTGGGTTTAGAACGTCGTGAGACAGTTCGGTCCCTATCCGCTGCGCGCGTAGGAGTCTTGAGAAGAGCTGTCCTTAGTACGAGAGGACCGGGACGGACGAACCTCTGGTGTGCCAGTTGTTTACCAAAAGCACGGCTGGTTGGCTACGTTCGGAAGTGATAACCGCTGAAAGCATCTAAGCGGGAAGCATACTTCAAGATGAGGACTCCCACAGAATAATCTGGTAAGGCCCCCTGTAGACCACGGGGTGATAGGTCGGATGTGGAAGTGCAGCAATGCATGGAGCTGACCGATACTAATAGGCCGAGGGCTTGTTTCTACAAAGATGCTACGCGTCCACTGTGAGGTTCCCGAGATACGGTCGGGAGCACAACTCAACACAAATCGAGCTGAGCCCGATCACTCTCCATAGTGTTTCGGTGGCCATAGCGAGAGGGAAACACCCGGTCCCATCCCGAACCCGGAAGTTAAGCCTCTCAGCGCCGATGGTACTGCAAGGGGGACCTTGTGGGAGACTAGGACGCCGCCGGACTTACAAACAAAACCCCCGACCACGGTCGGGGGGTTTTTGTATTTTTGCGCTGCTTCGGCCGGCCTTCCAGCGATCTCATGGACGGGACCTACCGCGGTCGCTGGGGGCGGTGGGATTGGTGGCTCATCCGAATCCAGGGTGTAGTCGGGGTCTGAACCCGCCGGTCTCGAGCAGGGATCTGGCGATGTAGTTGGTCAGGTTGCGGAACCCCAGCGCCGAGCCGCGCAGGTGCTCGAGCCTGCCGTTGATCGCCTCGGTGGGCCCGTTGGAGGTGCTGGGCCGGTCGAAGTAGGCCAGGACGTCGGCGGCGCGCTTCTTCAGCGTCCTGCCGAGCTTGGTGATCTCGACCAGGGCCTTGGGGACGCCGGTGCTGATCGAGTCGATGAGCCGGGCCATCAGCTCGCGGCCGTGGCGCCGGTTCTCGTGGCGGTAGGCGGCGATCATGCGCTGGTAGACGCTCCAGGTGACCTCGACCTCGACGTGGGCGTCGTCGGCGAACAGGGTGTCCAGTCGGTCCTTCTGCTTGTCGTTGAGCAGGTCGGCGCCGGTGGACAGGGTCCGGCGGGCGGCATAGAGCGGGTCGCCCTTGCGGCCGCGGTGCCCACAGATGGCCTGCTGAACTCGCCGTCGGCACTCATCGAGCGCCTCGTCAGCGAGGCGCGTGACGTGGAAGGGATCTAGCACGGTCACCACGTCGGGCAGTTCCTCGACGGCGGCGGTCTTGAACCCGGTGAAGCCGTCCATCGCGACCACCTCCACGCCGTCGCGCCACTCCTGCGGGCGGTCGGCCAGCCAGGTCTTGAACGCCTGCTTGGAGCGTCCTTCGACCATGTCCAGCAGCCGTGCCGGGCCGGTGCCAACTCGCACTGGGGTAAGGTCGATGATCACGGTGACGTACCTGTCGCCGCGACGGGTGCGCCTCCACACGTGCTCATCGACCCCGACGACCTTCACCCCCTCGAAGCGGTGCTCCTCGTCGATCAGCACCCGCCTGCCCTCGGCCAGAACGGCGTCGTTGGCGGTGTCCCAGGCCACCCCGAGCCCCTCGGCGACCCGAGCCACGGTCAGGTGCTGGACCACGATCCCTTCCAGCGCCCACCGCAGAGCGCGCCGAGACAACTTGGCCCGGGGCTCGGCCGCGGCGGTGGTGTCCTGGCGCCACACATACCCGCAGCCGCTGCAGCGGTAACGGCGCACGACGACCTCCAGCGTCGTGGGCCGCCAGCCCAGTGGTTCGTGGGCAAGCCGTCGGACCACGGTGTCACGTGGTCTCCCTTCGCAGCCGCAGCGCCAGCACCACTGGTCGGGCCCGACCACCTGGCAGGCCAATACGGCACGATCCGGCTCGAGTCGCTGCCCGGTGACAACGAAGCCGAGTTCGTCGAGGCGGCAGAAGGCAGTCAAATCGGGGCCTCCGCCGCGACGGGCTCTCAGCCAAAGGCGTTGTCAAGCGCCTGTGCCAACTCGTCCTGCGGCGTCCAGACCATCATCTCTGAGTCACCCACATAGGCGTACTGGTCTCCGTGGCGCATCACGGGGAAGATGTCTCCCCACCCGTTGGTCAGGATCAGCGTGCCCGACGCCTCGCCCGGGGCCGCTTCCGGGTACCCGGCCACCGCCTCGCTGGTCGCGGCCTGGACCAGACGGTCCACGAGCTCCGGTGCGAGCACGACCTTCTCGACGGGATCCTCCTGATCGAGCTGGGAGCAGAAGATCCCCGCAGTTGCGTCGCCGAGGGTCATCGGAATCATCGGGTACTGAGCCGGCGCACAGTTGAGGGCGTCGGTTGCGGCTGGCGGAGCCGGGGGGCTGACCGCTGCGCGTTGCTCCTGCCAGAGGGCTACGACCTTGTCACGGAAGCCCTCCCCGGCCTTCTGGGTGGTGCCGTCAGTGAGGGGCTGACACTCCTCGCCGTAACCACTGATGATCCACTTGTCGCCATTCAGGTACTCCAAGACGATCCGGTAGGGGTCCGACGCCTCATAGCCGCAGTCCGGGACCTCCACGTACTCGGGCTGCGCCTCAAAGAGTTCGATGATCCGGTCAGGCTCGATCACCAGCGGGTCGAGGGGCCCGACGACCCCGAACCCCTCGTGTCCGTCGCCGCAGAGGAACGCTCGTCCCACGCCTGTGGGAAGGTCCTCCCCCGTGTTCGCGTTGAGCAGCGGAGCGCGGCCGTCCTCGTTGTAGCAGGCCCATGATCCGGGCACATCGGAACCAGCCGGCTCCAACGTAGGGCCTGGCTCACTGGGCGCGCCAGGACTCTCGACGGGGTCAGGACTCGGGATGTCCGTCAGCGCGATCGTCGGCTCGGGAGAGGAGGTCTGGGTGGGCGCGACGCTCGGCGTCTGGGTGGGTTCGCTCGAGGCCGTGGCGCTCGGCGTGGGCGCCGGGGAGGCCACGAGCGGCTCGCGGACGGATGGCAGGTTGAGGGCCACCGGGATCGCCAGGGCTACGACGGCGGCGGCCGCCACTCCGCTGATCGCGAGGCGGGTGTTGCGCCGCTTGCGGCGGGCGCCGGCGACCCATCCCGTCGTCGGCGGCGGCTCGGGGATGACGCTCTTGAAGGCGTCGGAGAGCTTGTCATTCATGTCAGAACTCCAGCTTCGATGAGATGGGCGGAATCGCGCAAGGCTGCGCGTCCCCGACTGGAGTGTGTCTTGACCGTCCCGCTGCTGACGCCGAGTTGCTTGGCGATCTCGTCGATCGACAGGTCCTCGAAGTACTGCAGGACCAGCACCGCGCGCTGCATTCTGGGCAGCTCGTCGAGGGCACGCATGAGATCCATCCTGAGATGGGCCGAGCCCTCAGCTGAGGCCGAATCCGCCAAGGTTTCGCTCGGGCGCTCGTTGCGCCAGCTCATCTTGCGCCACCACGACACGAACGTGCGGTAGATGGTCGTGCGGACGTAGGCCTCAAACTGCGCATCGTTGCCGATCGCGTCGTAACGACCCCACGTCTTGGCCAGTGCGGTCTGCACCAGATCCTCCGCGTGTTGCGAGTCGTTGGTCAGCAGCCAGGCTGCGCGCCAGAGATCGCGGCCACGGCGAGCGACGAATCGCTCGAATCCGATGGCCTCGTCGACCTGGTGCTCAGTCATGGACACCTCCTTGTGCCTTCTAACACGCCTCGGGCTGCCGGTCTGGTTGACACGATCTGGCACCAATCTTCCATGGCCGAGGTTCGGCGTCGCCGCGCCGCCCGCCGACACACCGTCGCTGGGGCTGATTGCTCACGATGAGCCCTAACCGTCGGCCACTAGCTGGGGCGCGGGATGCACAAACCGGCCGGCCCCAGGGAGGTGGGGCCGGCCGGCGGATCGGGGAGCCGGCGTCAGCGTCGTCGTCAGGCGTTCAGGAGGCTGGCGATCTCCCGCTCCACGTCGGCAGAGGGCTGATACTGCATGGCCCCCTGCTCGGAGACCCAGAGGAAGCCGGGCTCGTTGGTCAGCATGCGAAGGGGGGTGGCCTCGCCCCAGGGCACCATCAGCGACACCGAGACATCGGTGATGGGCAGGTTGCCGTCGACGGGGGTGGAATTGTCGCGGATCTCGCCCGCGATCTGCTGGGCGAGGCTCGGCTCCAGCACCGACTGCCAGACCTCGGCGGAGGAGGCGTCGCAGATCCAGCCCGCCAGAACGTCCTCGAGGGGGTGGGCCACGAGGTAGTGGTCGGGTGCGGGGCAGGCCATCGAGTGGATGATCGCCTCTTCATCTGGCCCTCCGACGGCCAGCCGCTGATCGAGCCAGCGGCCCCGCACCTGATTGAGGAAGTCGCTCCCGCCGACCTTCTCAGCCTCACCGGCCCAGACGGGGCCCTCGGCCTGCGCGTCTCCCTCGAGCACCTTGAGGCTGCCATCTGCGTACTCGAAGACCACGCGGCAGACGCCCGCCGCGCGGCCGCGGTGCCCACAGATGCCCTGCTGAACTCGCCGTCGGCACTCATCGAGCGCCTCGCCAGCGAGGCGCGTGACGTGGAAGGGATCTAGCACGGTCACCACGTCGGGCAGTTCCTCGACGGCGGCGGTCTTGAACCCGGTGAAGCCGTCCATCGCGACCACCTCCACGCCGTCGCGCCACTCCTGCGGGCGGTCGGCCAGCCAGGTCTTGAACGCCTGCTTGGAGCGTCCTTCGACCATGTCCAGCAGCCGTGCCGGCCCGCCGCGCGACGTGCGCTACACCCTCATCTGGGAAGAGCCGGATTGGTGCGGTGTGTAGGAGAAGGAAGGGTTGCGCCGACTGGCCGCGAGCCTAACCTGAGTTCAACATTTCGGCCTGAGTTCAACAATTCGGCCTGACGGCCGGTCCCGAGGTCGCGGCCGTGATTGGTCTGTTGGGTAGCGGCCCTGGACGTGCCGGCTGTCGCGCTGGTGGAACGGTTGGCTTGCTGGTCGGCGACGACGTGGACCGACTGCGCGCCGTTCGCGCAGCCTAGGTTGCGCACCATCGGAATGGACTCGCCGCTGATCTGCCCGACGACGGAGGAAGGCCTGCAGCACGGACAGGGAGCGGTCTGGTGCGCGAAGCTTGCTAGACAGCCTTCAAGGAGCTGAGGGTCTGGAGCCTCCGGCGTGAACCGCCCATCGTTCAACCCATCGCAATGGATCACACCCTGCGCGAGGTCATGTCGAAAGCTGACACGGTCGAGGTGGCGATCCCGTAACTTAGCTGGGGCTCGTTCCTCCCGTCGGTGCTGGTACTCCGCCGACGGATAGGCCGGGCGCTCTGCGCGGTCGTGATGGAGGCTGACATCGACGGCCTCTCGACGAGCGCTGTCGACGACCTGGTGGTTGCGCTGGGTGGCACCGGGTCTCCAAATCAGAGGTGTCTCGGGTCGGTGCCGGTCTCGAAGAGGAGGTCGGCTGGCTCCGGACCCGGCGCCTCGAACTGGCCGGCCCGGCTGGATCTCCGACCTGCACACCGGCTTGACCGCAGCGATCCGACGAAGTTTCCAGGGCGCTGCGCATGAACGCTGCCGCCTCCACTACGTCCGCAACCTTCTGGCCCACGTCTCCCGGGCCCAGGCCGAGATGGTTGCAGCGGTGTTCCGCACGACCTTGTCTCAATCCACCCACGAGGCGGTCGGCGTGACCGGGGACCAGGTGCGAGAGCACCACTCGCTGCCCGCTACCCGAAGATCGGAGCCCACATGAACAACGCCAGAGCCGAAGTCCTCGCTTCTGCGACGTTCCCGCGCGCCCACTGGACCAAGATCTGGCCGACCCAGCCCTTCGAGGGGTCAACGGGGAGGTCAAACGCAGAGCCGGCGTCGTGGGCATCTTCCAACGAGCAGCCGTTATCCGGCTCGTCGGAACGGTGCTGGCCGACACCAACGACGACTGGACCACCGACGAGCGGCGCTACCTCTCCAAAGGATCCGTGGTCAAACCCATCCCTGAGACCGATATTGCACCTACCGACGCGATCACGGGCGGCGGATGGTGAGCAACGAGGATCCCCTCGAAGTCCACCCGACCTACGCGCCTGAGGCCTCGTCCTGCCTGCGGTTTCCGTGCCCCTACATCCTGGCCGGCACGGCCGGGATGCGTACCACTGACTTGCTGGTCTGGCCGGGTGGGGCACCGCGCGGACCAAGTCCACCAGGTCTTCCACGGCGTGGGTGCCTGGGAGGGTAGAAGGACGCCGGAGGGTCGTCCCTGCACTCGATTCGACCTCCAAGAATCTGGGGTTCGAGAGACGCACGGTCGCTCAGCCTGCCGGAGGGGGACCACGACCGTCGCGGGCTGGTCGCGATTGTGGCGGATGAGCTCCTATGGTGCCGAGGTGGAGGGTGCAGAATCCGCTGCCGGAGGGTCCGGAGGAAGCGGCGCCCACCGTCGATTCCTCGTCCGCCATGTTCTCCGCGAACTGACAGGTTGGGGGCGTGTCCTCTGAGACCCAAGGCACTCCCGCGTCCGGTTGTGCTGATCGCAGGAGCGGGAAAGCCGGGATGGAACCCAACCGGGGGGAGAGGGCAAAGAGGCCGCGGCCTATACGGTGCTGCACGAGGCCAAGCTCTGGCCATGCGCTGTGTTGGACGCCCCCTGAACCCGCAGGCCCTCGTCCTAGGAGACCGGGTGCAGGTTCACTAGGGCTGACACCTCGGTGGCCGAGTCATCCACGGTGTGTGGTACCCCCGATTTGACGGTGTGTGTGGGTGGGAGTATCGTAGGACGAGCCGCGTGAGCGTCTGTCTTGTGCTTTAGCCCCTAGTCAGTTGGGGGTTGGGCTGTTTTTGGTGGTTCGATCCGTTTGTCAGAGCGATTTGACTGGGTTGGGCGCTGGGAGTAAGGTTGGGATGGTCGCTGTAGCGGCGGATAACTGAAGTTTTGGATGGTCGTCGATTTGACATCGGGGATTGTTTGAAAGTAAGGTTGGTCGAGTTGCCCCAAGCCGATTCGTGAAGATGAGGCGCGGGACGCACCCGAAACTTGAGAACTCAACAGCGTGCTTAAAGTCAATGCCAAATTTCAGCATTGAGTGGGGGTTTGTCCCTCGTTTGGTGCTAGAAGCAATGCACTGTTTGTGGGGCTTTTGTCCTGCAGGCGTGCGAACCCGTCACCTGGTTTAGGTCAGGTACGGATTCCTTTGATTAATTGATAGATCCAGCAATTGGATCCTGTCAGTGTCAAACACAGTTGACGGTTAAACAGGTTTTCCTGTACCGATAAATTTCAACGGAGAGTTTGATCCTGGCTCAGGACGAACGCTGGCGGCGTGCTTAACACATGCAAGTCGAACGGTAAGGCCCCTTCGGGGGTACACGAGTGGCGAACGGGTGAGTAACACGTGAGTAACCTGCCCCTAACACTGGGATAACTCCTGGAAACAGGTGCTAATACCGGATATGAACTTCCTACGCATGTATGAAGTTTGAAAGCTCCGGCGGTTAGGGATGGACTCGCGGCCTATCAGCTTGTTGGTGAGGTAATGGCTCACCAAGGCTTCGACGGGTAGCCGGCCTGAGAGGGTGACCGGCCACATTGGGACTGAGATACGGCCCAAACTCCTACGGGAGGCAGCAGTGGGGAATATTGCACAATGGGCGGAAGCCTGATGCAGCAACGCCGCGTGCGGGATGACGGCCTTCGGGTTGTAAACCGCTTTCAGCAGGGACGAAGCGAAAGTGACGGTACCTGCAGAAGAAGCACCGGCTAACTACGTGCCAGCAGCCGCGGTGATACGTAGGGTGCGAGCGTTGTCCGGATTTATTGGGCGTAAAGAGCTTGTAGGCGGTTTGTCGCGTCGGGAGTGAAAACTCAGGGCTTAACCCTGAGCCTGCTTCCGATACGGGCAGACTTGAGGAAGGTAGGGGAGATTGGAATTCCTGGTGAAGCGGTGGAATGCGTAGATATCAGGAGGAACACCAGTGGCGAAGGCGGATCTCTGGACCTTTCCTGACGCTGAGAAGCGAAAGCGTGGGGAGCAAACAGGCTTAGATACCCTGGTAGTCCACGCCGTAAACGGTGGGTACTAGGTGTGGGGAACATTCCACGTTCTCCGTGCCGCAGCTAACGCATTAAGTACCCCGCCTGGGGAGTACGGCCGCAAGGCTAAAACTCAAAGGAATTGACGGGGCCCCGCACAAGCGGCGGAGCATGCGGATTAATTCGATGCAACGCGAAGAACCTTACCTGGGTTTGACATATGCCGGAAACATCTAGAGATAGGTGCCCCTTTTTGGTCGGTATACAGGTGGTGCATGGCTGTCGTCAGCTCGTGTCGTGAGATGTTGGGTTAAGTCCCGCAACGAGCGCAACCCTCGTCCTATGTTGCCAGCGGATAATGCCGGGGACTCATAGGAGACCGCCGGGGTCAACTCGGAGGAAGGTGGGGATGACGTCAAGTCATCATGCCCCTTATGTCCAGGGCTTCACGCATGCTACAATGGCCGGTACAAAGAGCTGCGAACCTGCAAGGGTGAGCGAATCTCAAAAAGCCGGTCTCAGTTCGGATTGGGGTCTGCAACTCGACCCCATGAAGTCGGAGTCGCTAGTAATCGCAGATCAGCAACGCTGCGGTGAATACGTTCCCGGGGCTTGTACACACCGCCCGTCAAGTCATGAAAGTCGGTAACACCCGAAGCCGGTGGCCCAACCCTTGTGGAGGGAGCCGTCGAAGGTGGGACCGGTAATTAGGACTAAGTCGTAACAAGGTAGCCGTACCGGAAGGTGCGGCTGGATCACATCCTTTCTAAGGAGCCTTTGGCAGGAGCGCGTTGCGCTGCTGTCCAATGTTCGTTTCCAGGGCGTTCGTTCCTGGGCGAGCAGGCACCGGAATGTGGAACATTGATTATTAAGTCGATTGATGTCGTGTCTGTTAGTACAACCCGTTTTCGGGAGTGGAATGCAGCCGGCTGATTGAGACCTGAGCACGCTGTTGGGTCCTGAAGGGTCGGTTGCTTTGGCAGCGCCTTCTACGCGGACCAGCGCCGGGTGGCACTTTGTGGTGTCGGTCGACCTGGGCCCGCCCGTATCTTGAGAACTTCACAGTGGACGCGAGCATCTTTGTAGATATAACAAGCTACTAAGTGCGATCGGTGGATGCCTTGGCACCAAGAGCCGATGAAGGACGTTGTAACCTGCGATAAGCCATGGGGAGCTGGTAAACGAGCTTTGATCCGTGGATTTCCGAATAGGGAAACCTTGAAATACCGGAGTCATGTCCGGCAACCTCTGCCTGAACACATAGGGCAGTTGGAGGGAACGTGGGGAAGTGAAACATCTCAGTACCCACAGGAAGAGAAAACAACAGTGATTCCGTGAGTAGTGGCGAGCGAAAGCGGAAGAGGCCAAACCTTAGTTGTGTGATAGCTGACAGGCGTTGCAATTAGGGTGTTGAGGGGCCGCTCAGACTGTGCTGTCAAGCAGTCAGAGAGTAAGAAATGATCAGTGAAGTTGAAGTGTGCTGCGAAGGCCACAGCAAAGAAGGTAACACTCCTGTAAACGTAAGTTGATCACTCTCGAGCGTCACCCCAAGTAATGCGGAACCCCTGAAATTCCGCATGAATCTGGCGGGACCATCCGCTAAGCCTAAATACTCCTTGGTGACCGATAGCGGACAAGTACCGTGAGGGAAAGGTGAAAAGTACCCCGGGAGGGGAGTGAAATAGTACCTGAAACCGATCGCATACAATCCGTCGGAGCCCGTAAGGGTGACGGCGTGCCTTTTGAAGAATGAGCCTGCGAGTTAGTGGTGTGTGGCGAGGTTAACCCGTGTGGGGAAGCCGTAGCGAAAGCAAGTCCTAATAGGGCGTTTGAGTCGCATGCTCTAGACCCGAAGCGGAGTGATCTATCCATGGCCAGGTTGAAGCGACGGTAAGACGTCGTGGAGGACCGAACTCACTTGGGTTGAAAACCGAGGAGATGAGCTGTGGATAGGGGTGAAAGGCCAATCAAACTCCGTGATAGCTGGTTCTCCCCGAAATGCATTTAGGTGCAGCGTCGCATGTTTCTTACCGGAGGTAGAGCACTGAATGGTCTAGGGGGCCCACAAGCTTACCGAAATCAGTCAAACTCCGAATGCCGGTAAGTGAGAGTGCGGCAGTGAGACTGTGGGGGATAAGCTTCATAGTCGAGAGGGAAACAGCCCAGATCATCAGCTAAGGCCCCTAAGCGTTAACTAAGTGGAAAAGGATGTGGAGTTGCGGAGACAACCAGGAGGTTGGCTTGGAAGCAGCCACCCTTGAAAGAGTGCGTAATAGCTCACTGGTCAAGTGATTCTGCGCCGACAATTTAGCGGGGCTCAAGTTAACCGCCGAAGCTATGGCATTCATACGTTATGGCTGTAAGGTCGTATGGATGGGTAGGGGAGCGTCGTGTACACAGTGAAGCGGCGGGGTAACCCAGCCGTGGAGAGCACACGAGTGAGAATGCAGGCATGAGTAGCGAAAGACGGGTGAGAAACCCGTCCGCCGAATATCCAAGGGTTCCAGGGTCAAGCTAATCTGCCCTGGGTAAGTCGGGACCTAAGGCGAGGCCGACAGGCGTAGTCGATGGACAACGGGTTGATATTCCCGTACCGGCGAAATATCGCCCCTGCCGAACCGAGTGATGCTAAGCACGCAAGGTCTGTGGACGTCTTCGGACTGATGCAGACTGAGTCTGTGACCCGAACTCGTATTAGGCAAGCTGCGGAGGGACGCAGGAAGGTAGCTCTTCTCGGTTATGGAAATACCGGGTCAAGTGCGTAGGGTGAGAC
The DNA here is from genome assembly GCF_001997295.1 of Tessaracoccus flavus. Lineage (NCBI taxonomy): Bacteria > Bacillati > Actinomycetota > Actinomycetes > Propionibacteriales > Propionibacteriaceae > Tessaracoccus > Tessaracoccus flavus. The sequence goes on along the minus strand of NZ_CP019605.1, from coordinate 1,743,976 downwards.
GTAGGCAAATCCGCGTCTCGTGAAGCCTGAGACATGATGTGTCGTTACATTTAGTAACGTAAGAGTGATCCTATGCTGCCTAGAAAAGCTTCGTGAGCGAGATATTAGCCGCCCGTACCCCAAACCGACACAGGTGGATAGGTAGAGAATACCAAGGCGATCGAGATAATCATGGTGAAGGAACTCGGCAAAATACCCCCGTAACTTCGGAATAAGGGGGACCTGAGACGTATTAGGATTTACTCTGAAAGCGTCGAGGGTCGCAGAGACCAGGCCCAAGCGACTGTTTACTAAAAACACAGGTCCGTGCCAAGTCGAAAGACGATGTATACGGACTGACTCCTGCCCGGTGCTGGAAGGTTAAGGGGAAGGGTTAGCCTCACGGCGAAGCCTTGAACTTAAGCCCCAGTAAACGGCGGTGGTAACTATAACCATCCTAAGGTAGCGAAATTCCTTGTCGGGTAAGTTCCGACCTGCACGAATGGAGTAACGATTTGGGCGCTGTCTCCACCATGAACTCGGCGAAATTGCACTACGAGTAAAGATGCTCGTTACGCGCAGCAGGACGGAAAGACCCCGGGACCTTTACTATAGTTTGGTATTGGTGATCGGTGTGACTTGTGTAGGATAGGTGGGAGACTTTGAAGCTTGGACGCCAGTTCAGGTGGAGTCATCGTTGAAATACCACTCTGGTCACTCTGGTTATCTAACCTAGGTCCATTATCTGGATCAGGGACAGTGCCTGATGGGTAGTTTGACTGGGGCGGTCGCCTCCTAAAAGGTAACGGAGGCGCCCAAAGGTTCCCTCAGCCTGGTTGGCAATCAGGTTTCGAGTGTAAGTGCACAAGGGAGCTTGACTGCGAGAGAGACATCTCGAGCAGGGACGAAAGTCGGGACTAGTGATCTTCTGGTGGCACATGGAAGCGCCAGGACTCAACGGATAAAAGGTACCCCGGGGATAACAGGCTGATCTTGCCCGAGCGTCCATAGCGACGGCATGGTTTGGCACCTCGATGTCGGCTCGTCGCATCCTGGGGCTGGAGTCGGTCCCAAGGGTTGGGCTGTTCGCCCATTAAAGCGGCACGCGAGCTGGGTTTAGAACGTCGTGAGACAGTTCGGTCCCTATCCGCTGCGCGCGTAGGAGTCTTGAGAAGAGCTGTCCTTAGTACGAGAGGACCGGGACGGACGAACCTCTGGTGTGCCAGTTGTTTACCAAAAGCACGGCTGGTTGGCTACGTTCGGAAGTGATAACCGCTGAAAGCATCTAAGCGGGAAGCATACTTCAAGATGAGGACTCCCACAGAATAATCTGGTAAGGCCCCCTGTAGACCACGGGGTGATAGGTCGGATGTGGAAGTGCAGCAATGCATGGAGCTGACCGATACTAATAGGCCGAGGGCTTGTTTCTACAAAGATGCTACGCGTCCACTGTGAGGTTCCCGAGATACGGTCGGGAGCACAACTCAACACAAATCGAGCTGAGCCCGATCACTCTCCATAGTGTTTCGGTGGCCATAGCGAGAGGGAAACACCCGGTCCCATCCCGAACCCGGAAGTTAAGCCTCTCAGCGCCGATGGTACTGCAAGGGGGACCTTGTGGGAGACTAGGACGCCGCCGGACTTACAAACAAAACCCCCCGACCACGGTCGGGGGGTTTTTTGCGTCCGGCCCCTGCTCAGGTCCCGATTGGGCACTGGGGCCGCCTGCTGGGATGATGGGGGTATGACTGATGAATCGACCCCGAACGACGACCGCCGGCCCCGTCGGGATGACGACCGCGGAGGACGCCCCTGGGAGAACAGGGGAGGAAACGGGGAGCGTCGATCATCCGGTGGACGAGACAACCGCGGCCCTCGCCGGGACGACCGGGGCCCGCGTCAGGACGGCGAGCGTCGTTCGTGGGGTAACCGCGACGACCGCGGGGGCGAGCGCAGGTCTTTTGGGGATCGCGACAACCGCGGCCCGCGTCAGGACGGCGAGCGCCGTCCCTATGGTGACCGTGACAATCGCGGCGGTGAGCGCCGATCCTATGGCGACCGCGACAACCGTGGCGGCGAGCGCAGATCCTTCGGTGATCGCGACAACCGCGGCCCGCGGCAGGACGGTGAGCGTCGGTCGTGGGGTAGCCGCGACGACCGCGGGGGAGAGCGCCGATCCTTCGGTGACCGCGACAACCGTGGGCCCCGTCGGGACGACCGTGGCCCGCGCCAGGACGGCGAGCGCCGTCCCTATGGGGATCGCGACAACCGTGGCGTTGAGCGCCGATCCTATGGTGATCGCGACAACCGTGGGCCCCGTCGCGATGACCGTGGTCCCCGCCAGGACGGTGAGCGCCGTCCCTATGGGGATCGCGACAACCGTGGCGGTGAGCGCAGATCCTTCGGTGACCGCGACAACCGCGGCCCACGTCGGGACGACCGTGGTCCCCGTCAGGACGGCGAGCGACGTCCCTACGGCGATCGCGACAACCGTGGGCCCCGTCGCGATGACCGTGGTCCCCGTCAGGACGGTGAGCGGCGGCCCTATGGGGATCGCGACAACCGTGGCGGTGAGCGCCGATCCTTCGGTGATCGCGATAACCGCGGCCCGCGTCAGGACGGTGAGCGTCGCTCCTACGACCGGCGCGACGATCGTGGAGGCGAGCGTAGCTCCTGGGGCGATCGGGATGATCGCGGACCACGGGGTGATGGCGAGCGGCCCTTCAACAGACGGCGCGACGACGACCGTGAGGAAAGGGTTCATCGGCCAGGGACCGCACCGCGTGAGGACGAGCCGGAAACGCCTCGCGACTACATCGATACTGAACTGCCGTTCGGAGTCCGGGCAGAGCTCAAGGGCCTGCCCAAGGATTTGGCCGACATCGTCGGTGCCCACATCTGGGCCGCCGGCCAGCTTGTCGACGTTGACCCCGAACTCGCCTTCCGGCACGCCGAGGCGGCGCGCCGTCGGGCGGGACGGCTCCCCATCGTGCGGGAGGCCGCGGCGGAGACCGCCTACGCGGCGGGAGAATACGCCGTCGCGCTCCGCGAGTTCCGGGCAATCCGGCGCATGACCGGAGGCGACGAACTCCTGCCCGTGATCGCCGACTGCGAGCGGGCGCTGGGCCGCCCGCGTGATGCGCTCGAGGTCCTTGCCGAACTCGATGAGTCGACCAAGGACGTCAACCTGCGGATCGAGTGTCTACTCGTGGAGGCGGGCATCCGTCGGGATCTCGGCCAAGAGGCTGAGGCGTACCGGCTGCTCAAGGCCGCTATCAGCCGGAAGATCGGGTCTCCGTTGGCGCAGGCAAGGCTGCGCTACGCGCTGGCGAACATGCTGGAGCTCGATGGCGATACCGCCGGCGCGCGGGAGTGGTTCACGTCCGCAGCCTCCATGGATCCGGGTGGCGTGCTCGACCTTTCTGACCGCATCGCTGCTCTCGACGGGGTGGTACTGCCGGACTTCACCCCGGACGAGGAGGATGAAGACGACGACGCCGAGGATGACGAGGATTGGGACGACGTCGAGGTGGAGTGGGGCGACCGCGACGACGACTCGGATGATGACGACCCGAACGACTCCGACGACGACGACGACGAGGGCGACTCCGACGAGGATGACGACTCAGATGACGACGACTCCGACGAGGACGATGACGCGGCCGAGGACGATTCCGACGAGGACGATTCCGAGGAGGACGACGACTCGGAAGACGACGAGGACCGTCTGCGCGATTCCGACGACGAGGAGACCGACGGGAGCGTTCCTGCTGAGGCCGATCAGATCGATCCCGACGGCGAGGGGGACGACAAGTGAGGGCGCTGGCAGCGGACTATGACGCCGCGCTGTTCGACCTGGACGGAGTTATCTACCTCGGACCGGTCGCCGTGGAGGGGATTCCGGAAGCGGTGGATGAGCTGCGTTCGCGAGGCACTCGCCTCGGTTTCGTGACCAACAACGCGGCGCGTACCCCGGCAGCGGTGGCCGCGCATCTCGTCGAGCTGGGCATCCACGCCGGCGGGGCCGATGTGGTCAACTCCACCCAGGCCACCCTGCGGATGCTGGCCGACGACCTTCCCGCTGGGGCTACTGTCCTCGCCGTGGGGACTGCCGCGCTCGCGGAGCAACTCACCGAGGCGGGATTCACCGTCGTCGGATCGCTTGACGACGAGCCGGTGGCCGTCGTGCAGGGCTACCACCCGACCATCGAGTGGCAACGGTTGGAGGAAGCGGCGTTGGCGGTCCAGCGCGGCGCCGCCTGGTACGCCACGAACCCCGACCTGACCAGGCCGTCCGATCGCGGAATCGTGCCGGGGCTGGGCTCGCAGCTGGCCGTCGTGCGCGTGTGTGTGGACGTCGAGCCGAAGATCGCGGGCAAACCGTTCAGACCCTTGCTGGACGAGACGGTCCTGCGCCTCGGCTCTGAGCGTCCGATCTTCGTGGGAGATCGCACCGACACCGACATTCTCGGCGCGAACAACGTGCAGATGGATTCGTTGTTCGTCTTCACCGGGGCCCACGGCAAGCTCGACCTCGCCGAGGCTGCTCCGGAGTACCGACCGACCTACATCGGCTACGACGCCTCGGCGCTCCTCGAGCCGCCGCGGGAGGCGGAGTTCCAGAGCCAGCGAATCGTGTGCGGTTACCAGGAAGTTGATCTCAGTAACGGTTGCGGCTACCTGTCCACCCGTCCCGTCACCCGTGATGAACAGCTCGACGCGCTGTGGGCCGCTCTGCAGGCCAGGTGGAGGTACGACTGCGACATCAGCGCGGTCCTCAACTCCCTGGACACGCTCCGATGACCACGCCGACTCCGCGGAGCGCTGCGCCGTCGGACGTGCGGCGGGTCGAACTCGTCGAGGCCGCCATGGCGGCGCTCGACGACGTCGACTCGCTACCGTTGGGGGAGCAGGCTGACCGGCTGAGCGAGGCGCAGAGCGTGCTTGCCGCTGTCCTCAACAACGATCCAGGAGTCTCCCAGCTGGGCATCCCCGGCATGGGGCGATGAGACTGGATCTGGCACTCGTCGAGCGGGGCCTGGCCCGGTCGAGGACCCACGCCGCCTCTCTCATCCGGGAGGGTCTCGTCTCGGTCAACGGCAAGCCCGCGGGCAAGGCTTCGCAGGCCGTGGGCGACCACGACGCCCTGAGCTCCACCACCGACGGCTGGGTCTCGCGCGCCGCGCACAAGCTCATCGGGGCGCTCGACCAGTCCGGAACCGCGGTGCCCGGCCGCGTCCTCGACGCCGGCGCCAGCACAGGCGGATTCACGCAGGTCTGCCTGGAGCGCGGCGCCGAGACCGTCTACGCGGTGGACGTCGGGCACGGGCAGCTGGTCGACAGTCTCCAAGGAGATCCCCGCGTGCGAGTTCGGGAAGGACTGAACCTGAGGGATCTGACCCTCGATCACCTGGACGGCCACCCCGTCGACCTCATCGTCGGCGATGTCTCGTTCATCTCCCTGTCGCTGCTGCTGCCCAGCCTCGCCCCGACGTTGGCCGCGGGTGGCTCAGCCCTGCTGTTGGTCAAGCCACAGTTCGAGGTGGGTCGGGAACGGCTCGGGTCGGGAGGGATCGTGCGGGATCCTGCGCTGCGCGTCGAAGCGGTGGACAGGATCGCTGCGGCCGCGGCGCAATTCGGCTGGCGCGAGGTCTGGCGGGGGCAGAGCGTGCTGCCGGGGTCTGCGGGTAACGTCGAATACTTCATCAAGTTCACTGGCTAGGCTGGGCATGTGAACCAGCGAACCATTGCCGTGCTCGTCCATCCCGAGCGCGAGGAGGCATTGGAGAAGGCCGCCGTCTTCATGGGCGACCTCCATGCCATGGGGTTCGCGTTCCTCGTTTTCGACAGCGACATCGAGCGTCTGCAACCGCTGGTGCCCGACGCCCGAATCGCCCCCCTCGACGGTACCCCGGCGGAACTGGCGGTCGTCTTCGGAGGGGACGGCACCATTCTCCGCGCCGCCGAGTGGGCTCTCCCGTTGGGGGTGCCGCTGCTTGGCGTCAACCTGGGACACGTCGGGTTCCTCGCGGAGCTTGAGCCCTCCGACATCCATGCCCTACCCGCAGTCGTGGAGCGCCGCCAGTACCTCGTCGAGGAGAGGCTGGCGCTACGCGTGAAGGTGATCGCGGCGGATGGGTCGGTGTCCTGGACATCCCCCGCGGTCAACGAAGTGTCCATGGAGAAGCTCGCGCGTGAGCGGATGCTCAACGTGCTGGTCAGTATCGATGGCCGGCCGCTGTCGCGGTGGGGTTGCGACGGGGTGCTGGTGTCGACGCCGACGGGATCGACGGCCTACGGATTCTCCGCCGGCGGCCCGGTCATCTGGCCCGACGTCCAGGCGATGCTGGTGGTTCCGTTGGCCGCCCACGCGCTGTTCAACCGACCCATGGTGCTCAGCCCCAGCTCGACCGTGGAACTTGACACCCCGGACTACGCCCCCACGCTCGGCATCCTGTGGTGCGACGGCCGGCGCAGCCATGAACTCCAGCCGGGGGAGCGCGTCGTCGTCACCTCGGATGATCACCAGACCCGGATCGCCCGCCTGAGCGAGCAGCCGTTCACCACGCGCCTGGTCAAGAAGTTCGCGCTGCCCGTCGAGGGATGGCGCAAGCGAAGCGAGAAGTGATGCTCGAGTCACTGAGGCTCACCGGCTTCGGGGTCGTCGAGGAGGCCACGCTCGAACTGGGGCCGGGGCTCACGGCGCTCACGGGCGAGACAGGCGCCGGCAAGACCATGATCGTGGCGGGGCTTGGGCAGCTTCTCGGGGCGCGCGGGGACGCCGGTGTGGTGCGCCACGGGCAGCCGAAGGCTGTGGTCGAGGGGCGCTGGCTGGTCCCGCCGCCCGTCGCCGATCGCGTGCGAGATCTCGGCGGGGACATCGACGGCGACGAGTTGGTCACCCTGCGGCAGGTCTCGGCCCAGGGCCGGTCCCGTGCCGTGCTGGGCGGGGCGGGGGTCCCCGTCACCGCGCTCGCGGACGTCATCGGGGAGATCGCCACCATCCACGGCCAGTCGGAGCAGATCCGACTCTCTTCCCCAGAACGGCAGCGGGAGGTGCTGGACGCCTACGCCCAACCCGCCGAACTTGAACGTTACCGCGCCGCTTTCACGGAGCGCCGGGCCGCGGCCGCGGAGCTCGCCCGCCTTGAGGACGAGTCCATGGCTCGTGCCCGTGAGGCGGACATGCTCCGGTTCGGCCTGAGCGAGATCGAGGGGGTCGACCCGCAACCCGGCGAAGATGAGGCCCTGGCGGCGGAACAGGCCCGACTCGTGGACCTCGACGACCTGCGCGCCCTGGCGGCCGCCGCGCAGGAAGCGATGAGCGGGGCCGAGGACAACTTCGATGCGCCGTCGGCGGTGGCGCTGATCGGCGAGTCACGGAAGGCGCTCGCCCAGCTCGCTGGCCGGGACGAGGCTGCCCAGCAGTTGGCCGACCGGGCGGTGGAGCTGGGCATGCTCGCGGCGGACCTCGCGGGCGACGTGGCGGGTTACGTCGCCGACCTTGTGGCCGACCCGCTTCGGCTCGAGGCCGTGGGGCAGCGGCGGTCGCAGTTGGCCTGCCTCACCAGGAAGTACGGTCACAGCGTCGACGAGGTGCTGCAGTGGGCGCGGGAGTCGGCCGCCCGGCTCGTCGAACTCGTGGGCAGCGACGAGCGGATCGGGGAGCTGCGCCGTCGTGTCGAGGAGCTCGACGAGCAACTGGCGGCCGACGCGGCCATGATCTCCGCCCGTCGGCGCGAGGCCGCCGCGACCCTGGAGGAGCAGGTCACGCGCGAGCTGAGCGCGCTGGCCATGCCGCACGCCCGGCTCCGCTTCGATATCTCCGATGCCGACCTCGGCCCCCACGGCGCCGACCGGATCGAACTGCTGTTCTCGGCCAACCCGGGCTCGACGCCGGCACCGCTGGGCAGGGTCGCGTCCGGCGGTGAGCTGTCCCGCGTGCGGCTGGCGCTCGAGGTCGTGCTCGCCGACGCGGAGGAGGGTCATACGTTCGTCTTCGACGAGGTCGACGCCGGCGTCGGAGGCGCCGTCGGGCTGGAGATCGGCCGCCGTCTGCAGCGGCTCGCGACGCGCAGCCAGGTCATCGTGGTGACGCACCTCGCCCAGGTAGCGGCGTTCGCCGACGCTCATTTCGTCGTCGCGAAGTCGTCGACGGGTCAGGTCACCACCTCTGACGTCGCGCTGCTGTCGGCCGAGGAGCGACCAGCCGAACTCGCCCGGATGATGAGCGGCTCCAGCGGCTCGACGGCGGGCCTCGACCACGCCGTCGAGCTACTGGGAAGTGCAGCGCGTCAGTCGGAGAAGTAGACCACGTTGTTGAAGACGAACTTCTGACCGAGCGTCCAGCGCCCGTCTTCGAGGACCGGCACGGTCGCCCAGATCTCCGAGCGGCAGGCACCGCGCCCTGTCCACTCGTCGTCGCAGCGGGTGCGCCACCTCCGGCCGTCGATGATGTGCTCGCCCCTGATGGCCAGAGGGTTGGTGGCCCATTGCGCGCGACTGCTCGGCTTGTAGCTGAGGTTGTTGAACGCCCAGCCTGTCGTCGAGGTGAACCGGCCGTTGGCGTAGGTGACCACGGTGGCGCGGATCTCCGCGCGGCAGCGTTCCACCGTCGACGAGTACTTCGAGCAGGTGGTGCGCCAGTCGCGGCCCCCGACGTGGTGCGTACCCGGCGTCGTGTAGACGTCCACCCACATCCCGTCGATCACCTTGACCTGGTAGGAGTGGGAGACCGGCGGTTCGCCCACGATGCGACGGATGCCGCTGATCGTGACCGTGTAGACGGCCGATCCGCTTCCGGTCGGGACCGGAAGGGTGGGCATCTCCCACACGAGGAGTTCGCTGGTGCGAAACACCTCGGTGACGGCGATTGGGCCGTCGGGGCCACGGACCGAGATGGTCGCGGCGGAGAGTTCGTCGATCGTTTCGCGGGAGCTGAACGACCAGCGCCTACTCGTCGGCAGCAGTTGATGAGGGAAGAATCCCTCCGACGGCCAGGTGACCCAGCGGTCGCCCGTGCGCGGACTGCTGCCGGTGAACTCGCCCACCACCCACGTGGCGTTGGTGGTGGTCGTGTCCGCCCACCCCATCTGGGTGGCGCGTGGGTCGAGGAGCCACATCCGGTGCCCGACGGCCCGGTTCTGCGCGCCCTGATCGTCCATGTACTGCAGGATCGACGACGCTCCGGTCCGTCCCCCACCCATCCCGTCGTTGAAGTAGGCGAGGTTGGAGCGGGCCGCGGCCTCGGCCCCGTCCGGGGTGTAACAGGGCCAGGTCGAGTCCGGGTAGTGGCTGAGACGGTCCGCGGCGGCCATCATGAGCGCGGCCTGGGCGGCCTTGGCGCTCCACTGGGGGTCCTCGACCACGGGTTCCTGACCGACGAACGAGCGCATGAGGTTGATCGTGCTGAGGGTGGCGGCCCGGTGCGCCGAGGACGTGGTGCCGGGAGCGCAGGTGCGGGTGGAGCCCGTCCAGTTGGCAGGCAGGGCGGTCATTCGGGAGACCTCCTGGGTGGCGGCACGGACCGAAGCGGCGTCCTGCCGGTCGACGGCGATGTCGGCGTGCGCGATGGACGGGGTGGCGATGAGCGTGGACACGGCGAGAGTGCCCGCGGCCAGAAGCGAGAGTGATCGGCTCTTCATGGACGGACATTAGAGCACCGAGTGCACATCGCGCGAGGGTCAGTTTCGTTACGGTCCTGTATCGGCAGCGGCGTGGCGGCGAACGAGGCCGCGTTGCGCCGTAGTCTGGAGATCCGTGAGCAACCAGACAACCAGGCACATTTTTGTCACCGGCGGCGTCGTGTCGTCGCTCGGCAAGGGACTGACGGCCTCCAGCCTCGGCAACCTCCTCGTCGCGCGCGGACTGCGGGTGACCATGCAGAAGTTGGATCCCTATCTCAATGTGGATCCCGGCACGATGAATCCGTTCCAGCACGGTGAGGTGTTCGTCACCGAGGACGGCGCGGAGACCGATCTCGATATCGGCCACTACGAACGCTTCCTCGACGTCGACCTCAACGCCGCCGCCAACGTCACCACCGGGCAGGTGTACTCGTCGGTCATCGCGCGCGAGCGGCGGGGCGACTACCTCGGCGACACGGTGCAGGTGATCCCACACATCACCGGCGAGATCCGCGACCGGATGATGGCGGTCGGCGACGGCGTCGACGTCGTGATCCACGAGATCGGCGGCACCGTCGGCGACATCGAATCGCTGCCGTTCCTCGAGGCCGCGCGCCAGGTCCGCCACGAGATCGGACGCGACAACGCGTTCTTCCTGCACGTTTCGCTGGTTCCCTATCTCGGTCCGTCCGGGGAGCTGAAGACCAAGCCCACCCAGCACTCCGTGGCGGCGTTGCGGCAGGTGGGCATCCAACCCGACGCGATCGTGTGCCGCGCCAGCCGGGACATTCCCGAGCCGCTGAAGCGCAAGATCGCCCTCATGTGCGACGTCGACGACGAGGCCGTGATCTCCTGCCCGGACGCGGCGAGCATCTACGCGATCCCGCGGGTGCTGCACTCCGAGGGGCTCGACGCCTACCTCATCCGCAGGCTGGGACTCAGCTTCCGCGACGTCGACTGGACCAGCTGGTCTGAGGTGCTGGAACGCGTCGAGCGGCCCGAGCAGGAGGTGACGGTGGCGCTCGTCGGCAAGTACGTCGACCTGCCTGATGCCTATCTGTCGGTCACCGAGGCCCTCCGGGCCGGCGGGTTCGCCCACCGGGCGAAGGTTTCGCTCCGATGGGTGGCGTCGGACGGCTGCGAGGAGCCGGAGGAGGCGGCGGCGCTGCTGGGCGACGTGGACGCCGTCTGCGTTCCCGGAGGCTTCGGGGTGCGAGGCATCGAGGGCAAGCTGGGTGCGCTCCGGTACGCACGTGAGCACGGCATCCCGACGCTGGGGCTCTGCCTGGGGCTGCAGTGCATGGTGATCGAGGCCGCCCGCAACCTGGCCGGACTCGAGGGCGCCTCCTCAACCGAGTTCGATGCCGCCACCCCACACCCCGTCGTCGCCACGATGGCCGAACAGGCATCGATCGTCGACGGTGGGGGAGACCTCGGTGGGTCGATGCGGCTCGGCTCCTATCCGGCACGGCTGAGGGAGGGCTCCATCGTGAGAAGCCTCTATGCGTCCTCGTCCGTGTCGGAGCGACACCGGCACCGCTACGAGGTGTCCAGTGCCTACCGGGAGCGGCTCGAGGACGCCGGGCTGGTCATCTCCGGCACCTCGCCGGACGGGGCGCTGGTCGAGTTCGTCGAGCTCCCGGCCGCCGTCCACCCCTACTATGTGGGTACGCAGGCGCACCCCGAGCTGAAGTCGCGGCCCACCCGGCCGCACCCGCTGTTCGCCGGACTGATCGGGGCAGCCGTCGAACGGAAGGAGCGCGATGAGGGGCGATGAACTGATGAGCTGGCCCGTCCGATCGCGGACGGTGCTGGGGGAAGGACGCATCTCCGCCTTCGTCGACGAGGAGGTGGAGACTCCGTCGGGGGAGGTGATGACCCGGCAGTACCTCACGCACCCAGGGGCAGTTGCCGTCGTCGCCTGGCGTGAGGACACCGACGAGGTTGCCGTGCTGCGGCAGTACCGCCACCCCGTCCGGATGGAACTCGTCGAACTCCCGGCTGGCCTGCTCGACAACGACGGGGAGGACTGGTGCCTGGCCGCGCAGCGGGAACTCGCCGAGGAGGTGGAGCTGATGGCGGAGCGCTGGGACGTGCTCGTCGACACCTGCACCACCCCGGGCGCCTGCGAGGAGTCGCTGCGGATCTACCTGGCCCGGGACATCGCTCCCGCGGCGCGTCCCGAAGGCTTCGTGCTGGAGGACGAGGAGGCGCACATGTCGTGGTCCTGGGTGCCGCGCGCCCAGCTCGTCGACGCCGTGCTCGACGGCGCGGTGCAGAACCCGAGCCTCGTGTCGGGCATCCTCGCCCTGGAGGTGGCGCGCGTCCACGGCCGGCTCGACAGTCTGCGCCCGGCGACGGCCGATTGGCCGATCCGCCGGTGATCGATGACGCGGTCGGAGACTACCTCAACCACATCAGGGCCGAGCGCGGCCTGGCGGCCAACACTGTCGCCGCCTACCGCAGGGACCTCGCCCGCTACGTCGCGTTTCTCCGCGCCAGGGGTGTGGAGGAGGTGGGGGAGGTCACCGCCGTCGAGGTGAGCGAGTTCGTGCGAGAGCTGTCGGTCGCCCAGGCGCGCTCGTCGGTGGCGCGGCAGGTCGTGAGCGTGCGCAACTTCCACCAGTTCGCGGCGGAGGAAGGCCTCGCTCCCGGCAACCCTGCGGCCGAGGTGTCGCCGCCGAAGCAGGAGCAGCGGCTGCCGAAGGCGCTGACCGTCGACGAGGTGACCCGCATCATGGAGGCCCCGGACCGCACCGACGTCGTCGGCCTGCGCGACGCCGCGCTCCTCGAACTGCTCTACGGGACCGGCGCCCGCGTGTCGGAGGTGTGCGGGCTGGACGTCGACGACGTCACCACGGCCCTGGCTGAGCCGGACGCCGGGCTGCGGCTGCTGGGCAAGGGAGGCAAGGAGCGCGCCGTGCCGCTCGGGTCGTACGCCGCCGACGCCCTGGAGGCCTACCTGGTGCGCTCCCGGCCAGTGCTGGCAGCGTCCGCCTCCAAGCATGACCCCGGGCTGCTCCTCAACCAGCGCGGCCGGCGGTTGTCGCGTCAGTCCGCGTGGGCGGTCATCCAGCGCGCTGCGGCAGACGCTGGTGTGGACCGGGAGGTGTCGCCCCATTCCCTGCGCCACTCGTTCGCCACCCATCTCCTCGACGGGGGCGCCGATCTCCGCGTGGTGCAGGAACTGCTCGGCCATGCGTCGGTGGCCACCACGCAGATCTACACGCTGGTGACCATCGACCACCTGCGCGAGGTGCACGCCGCCGCGCACCCGCGCGCCCGCTAGGAACGCTTCCCTCACCGGGAAGTCAGCCCCGAGCCGCCGCGCACGTAAGAGGCTCGCGGCTTGTTCGCAGTGCCCGGGAACGCCCCCGACGCCAGTGGTTTCACCGAAACGCCAACGGTTTCGCAGGAACGCCAACGGGGCGACCCGTACGCCAACGCAGCGACCGCAACGCCAACGGTTTCGCGGGAACGCCAACGGCCACAACCACACGCCCCCCGAAACCATGGACGCCCCCGAAATATCAGGGGCATCGATGGGTTTCGTCGGCGAGTACCAATCTTCGTTGGCGTTTCAGTCTCTTCGTTGGCGTTGCGGCACCCCAGCCCCCTCACCTGGGAGCCAGCCTTCCTTTGCCCAAGGTGCCGGAATGGAGGGGAGGCTGAGTAGGGAGCGGGGGAAGGCGTCACGTCACGAGAGGTGCCATTCAGGGACACGTACGATAACTGTGGTCGCGCGTGTCACCAACCGGATCCCTTCAGAGTGGGTGAAGAGGAGCCCCACTTCCAGGTGAGGGAGACGGTGGGGTCAGTCGGAGGTGGCGGTGCCGAGGAGCGCCTGGCGGAGGTCGTCGGGCCAGGGGATGGCGGTCTCGGTGCCCTGGGCGACGTGGACCGTGACGAACCGTCCCGACGCGGCACGGCGGCGCGGGCGGTCTCCCTGCTCCTCTCCCCACAGCTCGAACCAGAACGACAGCGACGAGTTGCCGACCTTCGTGAGGCCCACCTTGGTGGTGGTGTTCTGGCCGAAGTACAGCTTGTTCTCGTAGTCGACGGTCTGGTGGACGCGGGGCGCGCCGTTGAAGTACGACTCCAGGTAACCCAGCTCGCGGAAGAGCTGGGCCTCGCACGACTCGACGAACCGCCACACCACCGAGTTGTGGTGGTGACCAGACGCGTCGGTGTCGCTCCACTCGATGCGCCTGGTCACCTCAGCGAACGGCAGGCCGCTCTCTGGATCCCGACGGGGAAGCTCTGTCATGGCGTCCATCGTAGATGCGTCGGCAGCTCGACCACTTCCTCACGGAAGGGAGAGACGCGGGCGGATGGCGTCCGTGCGTGCCGTCGGAGGCTTCCGGCGACCGGCGCGGTACTGCATCGGCCACCTCGCGGCGTGGACGTCGTCGCCCCGGTACTCCTGCTCTGCGGCCGCGTGGAGCGTCCAATGCGGGTTGTACAGGTGCGTCCGGCCCACCGCGCAGAGGTCGGCGCGCCCGGCCAACAGGATCGAGTTGACGTCCACCGTTTCTGGCGCAACCAAAGGAGAACCCCATGACGATCCTTCGCCAGCACATCAAGGCGCGGGAAGAGGAGCACGGACCGCTGCCCGAGGGCGGCTGGCTCATCTACCGCACGGGCTGGGCCCGCCACAGCCACAGCCAGGAGGAGATCCTCAACGCTGACGAGAGCGGCGCGCACACCCCGGGCATGACGGTCGAGACCGCCCGCTGGCTTGCGGAGGAAGCTCCGATCATCTGTATCGGCGTCGAGACTGTCGGCACCGACGCCGGCCAGGCGTTCGCGATGGATCCGATGCACCCGTGCCACGCGCTCATGCACGGCGCCGGCAAGTACGGGCTGACCCAGCTCCAGAACGTCGACAAGCTGCCCCCCACGGGGGCGATGATCATCGCCGGCCCGCTGCCGATCGTCGGCGGCTCGGTTTCCCCGTCCGCGTGCTCGCCCTCGTCGAGCGCTGACCCGCGCCCCCCGGCCCGCAGCTTGTCCGCTTCGGGTCGGCTGGGGGAGGAATTTGAGCAAGTGAGATGGGTCAACGCTGCGACACGCCGGTGTAACAGTGTTGCGATTCAGCGACCCATCTCATTTGCTCAACTGCGGTCCGCCAGCCGCGGGCGCACGTTGCGCCGCGGCGAAGGCCGCTTGCTCCTCATCTCGGTGGGGCCCACACAGCTGGCAATCCGGCCCGAACCGGTGGCCGGGGTGGCACGGCATACTAGGGTGGTCCACGACCGAGACGAGGAGGCACTGGTGGCTGAGAATGGCCTGTTCGACGAGCCGGAGTTCGCCGTACCAGACGCTCCGCCGTCGTCGACGCTGGTCGACACGGGCGTGATCGGCCCCACCGGGCGCCCGCTGCCCGAGTTTCCCGAGCCCCAGCCACCCGGCCCCGGTAAGCGCCGCGCGGTCATCGTGTCGATGTGCAACCAGAAGGGCGGCGTCGGGAAGACCACCACGACGATCAACCTCGGCGCCGCGCTCGCCGAAACCGGGCGCAAGGTCCTGCTGGTGGACTTCGACCCGCAGGGATCGCTGTCCGTCGGCCTCGGCGTCAACCCGCACAAGCTCGACCGGTCGATCTACAACCTCCTGTTGAGCAGGGAGTACACGCCGCACGACGTCATCACCGAGTCGACGGTCGACGGCCTCGACATCCTCCCCAGCAACATCGACCTCTCCGCGGCCGAAGTCCAACTCGTCAGCGAGGTGGCGCGTGAGCAGACGTTGCACCGCGTCCTGAGCAAGCTCCGCGGCGACTACGATTTCATCCTCATCGACTGCGCGCCCAGCCTCGGACTCCTGACGATCAACGCCCTGACGGCCAGCGACTACGTCATCATGCCGCTGGAGTGCGAGTTCTTCGCGCTCCGAGGCATCGCGCTGCTCACCGACACGATCTCCAAGGTGCAGGACCGCCTGAACCCGGAGCTGCAGGTGCTGGGCATCCTCGGCACGATGTACGACGCGCGCACCCTCCACGCCCGAGAGGTGCTCGAGCGGGTCGTCCAGGCGTTCGGCGACGACGTCTTCCACACGGTGATCCGCCGCACGATCAAGTTCCCCGAGACGACGGTGGCGGGCGAGCCGATCACCACCTACGCCTCCGCGTCGCCCGGGGCGGACGCCTACCGCCAGCTGGCCCGTGAGGTGCTCCTGCGATGCCAGCAGTGAACAAGCGGGCGACGCTGCCCGGAGCTTCGGAACTCTTCCGTCCCACCAAGGGCGCCCCGGATCCGGTCGCCCCGCAGCCCGCGGAACCGCCACCACCGAAGTCCGAGCCGAAGCGTGCGGAGGCGGAGACCCCGGCGGGCGGGGCCACGGGCCGCGTCAAGCACGATCACAAGATCACCGTGTACTTCAGCGAGGACGAGCTCAACGCCCTCGAGGACGCCAACCTCGAGCTGCGGCGCACCCATGGCATCCGGGTCGACCGGGGCCGCATCGTGCGCATGGCCGTGGCCAGAGCGATCGCCGATCTGGCCGCCAACGGGGCCGACAGTCACCTGGTGAGCGAGCTGCGGCAGCAGTGAGCCGGCCCCGAGCCTCCGATCGGCACGACGGTGTCGCAGGCTTCGAGGTGCACCTCAGCAACTTCGAGGGGCCCTTCGACCTGCTGCTGCAGCTGATCTCGAAGCGCGAGCTCGACGTCACGGAAGTGGCGCTCAGCCAGGTGACCGACGAGTTCATCGCGTTCGTCCGGCTCGGCGGTGAGATCTGGGATCTGGAGAAGACCAGCGCGTTCCTCGTCGTCGCCGCCACGCTGCTGGACCTCAAAGCGGCGCGTCTTCTGCCCGGTGGCGAGGTGACCGACCCGGAGGACATCGCGGCGCTGGAGGCCCGGGACCTCCTCTTCGCGCGGCTGCTCCAGTACCGCGCTTTCAAGAAGCTCGCTGAGTGGATCGCCGAGACCATGCAGGCCGCGGACACCACCCACTGGCGGCCGGGCGGGCTGGAGGAGCAGTTCCGATCGGTCATGCCCGAGGTGGAGCTGCCGATCACGCCGGATGATCTCGCCCGGCTCGCCGCCGGCGCGATGACCCCGCGCCCCGCGCCCGTCGTCGACCTCGGCCACCTGCACGGCGGCGCCGTCAGCCTCACCGAACAGGTCAACCTCATCGCCGACCGCCTGCGCCGCGACGGCTCGGTCACGTTCCGCTCACTCATCGCCGGGGCCGACCGGATGACCGTGGTGGTGCGGTTCCTGGCGATCCTCGAACTGTTCCGCGCGTCCCAGGTCGGCCTCGACCAGATGGCGCCGCTCGCGGAGCTGACGGTCCGCTGGACGGCCGGCGACGACGCAGCCGTCGAGGTCACCGACGACTACGGTCCCCAAGCAGAGTTGGAGCAAGCATGAGTCTCACCGCCGCCCTGGAGGCGATGCTGTTGATGGCCACCGATCCGGTACCGACGGACGAGCTGGCGGCCGCCCTGTCGGCACCCTCGGCGGAGGTCGAGGCCGAGCTCGAGGCGATCGCGGGATTCTACGACGAGCACGAGCGCGGGCTCCGGCTGCGGCGGATCGCGGGGGGCTGGCGCTTCGCCACCGACCCGTCGGTGGCCGACGTCATCGAGGGCTGGCTGGTCTCGGATCAGCGGGCCCGGCTCACCCAGGCCGCTCTCGAGACCCTCGCCGTGGTGGCGTACCTGCAGCCCGTCTCCCGGGGGCGGATCGCCGCAGTGCGGGGCGTCAACGTCGACGGCGTGGTTAAAACACTGCTGGTGCGCGGGCTCATCCAGGAGGCGGGCGAGGACCCTGTCACCGGGGCCATGACGTTCGGCACGACGGCGCTGTTCCTGCAGAAACTCGGGCTCAACTCACTGCGCGAGCTGCCCGATCTGGCCCCGCTCCTGCCTGACGCCGTAGCCTTGGAAGCCGAGCTGGGCCAGCTCGCGGCGGAATCCACCGCCGCAGCCGCGGAGGCCCAGCCGAAGGAGAACGATGACTGAGGAACCCACCGAGGGCGTCCGGCTGCAGAAGGTGCTGGCCGCGGCCGGCATCGCGTCGCGCCGCGCCAGCGAGATGCTGATCGACGAGGGCAGGGTCGAGGTCAACGGCAAGGTGGTCACCGAGCAGGGTCGGCGAGTCAACCCGGAGACCGACCACATCCGCGTCGACGGTGCCCGCATCCCGCCGCCGAGGCGGCACCAGTACCTCGTCCTCAACAAGCCGCGCGGCGTCGTCTCCACGATGGACGACCCCGAAGGCCGACCCACGCTGACGGACTACCTGCCGCGGACGAAGGAACGGCTGTTCCACGTCGGGCGGCTCGACACCGACACCGAAGGCCTCATCGTGCTCACCAACGATGGGGAGTTCGCCAACAGACTCTCGCATCCGCGTTACGAGGTGCCGAAGACCTACCACGTGCAGGCCGCCGGGGCGATGGACAACAAGACGATCCGGCGCCTGGAGAAGGGCGTCACGCTCGAGGACGGCAAGGTCCAGCCCGACAACGTCAAGCTCGTGTCCCGCGCCCAGGACCGCACCCTGCTGGCCGTCACGCTCCATGAGGGGCGCAACCGGGTGGTTCGGCGCATGTTCGACGCCGTCGGGCATCCGGTGGATCGGCTCTCCCGCACTATGATCGGCCCCATTCGGCTCGGCAACCTGCCGGTGGGGGAGACGAGGGAGCTCACGCGCGACGAGCTGGGAGCGCTCCTCGACCTTGTCGGCATGTGAGGGCCGTTGGCCAGGTGGGCTACCATGCACGAGTGACTTTTTCCCTGAGCCGTGTTGCCCTGGCCACCGCTGCCGCCGCCCTCATCACCCTGACCGCCTGCGGCGGAGGCGATAACGAGGCGACGCCGGAGACCACCACGCCCACCGCGACCGCGAGCGCGAGCGTGAGCGGCAGCCCGAGTGCGAGCGCCAGCCCCAGCGAAAGCGTCAGCCCGAGCGCCGAGGCGAGCCCGACCGTCAGCGTGACGCCGTCGGACGACCTCAGCGCCATCGAGGTGAGCGAGGGTGACGTGCCGGAGATCACCGTCCCGGCGCCCTGGGCCATCAGCGAGACCACCACCGAGGTGCTGACGCCCGGCACCTCCGAGCAGACGCTCACCGACACCTCCACGGTCACGATCAACTACCTCGGCGTCAACGGGCGCACTGGCGAGGTGTTCGACGGCTCCTACGAGGGCGGCCAGCCCGCCGTCTTCCCGCTCGATCAGGTGATCCCCGGGTTCCAGAAGGGCCTGAGCGGACAGCAGGTCGGCTCCCGCGTGCTCATCGGCATGCCCGCCGAGGACGGCTACCCCGACGGCACCGGTGACGGTCGGATCGAGCCCGGCGACTCGCTGCTCTTCGTCGTCGACATCATCTCGGCGAACTTCGAAGAGGCCACGGGCGAGGAAGTGCCGCCGGTTGAGGGCCTCCCGACCGTGACCATGGCCGACGACGGCCCGAGCATCCAGATCCCGGCCGGCGTCGCCGCGCCCACCGAGCTTCAGGCGCAGCCCCTCATCAAGGGCACCGGCGCCGCGGTCACCGCCGAATCGACCATCCAGGTGCGCTACCGCAGCTGGGTCTACGATGGCGGCGAGCTCCTCGAGGACGCCTGGCGTCCCCAGGCGGGCCAGCTGAGCCAGCTCATCCAGGGGTGGCAGCAGGGCCTGGTCGGCCAGACCGCCGGCTCCCGCGTACTGCTCGTCGTCCCGCCGGCGCTGGCCTTCCCCGACGGTCGCCCCGAGGCGACCCCCGCGCTCGAGGCGGGCCAGACCCTGGTCTACGTCATCGACCTCCTGGACGTCCAGAACCCCCCGGCCTCCTGACCCGTTCCCGTCGCCAACAGGCGAGGGGAGAGCCGTCTACGTCGCCCTGAGTAGGGAGCGAGGGACGAGCTCCCGTATCGAAGGGCTTGTCGTGAGGCTGCGCCGACTTGGGTTGGGCGGTCATGTCGGGGGCCCTTCGATACACGGCCGTTCGTTCCTCACGGCCGTTACTCAGGGCGACGTTGGGGGTGCCGTTCCTACATGAAGGCCGTTACTCAGGGCGACGTTGGGGGTGCCGTTCCTACATGAAGGCCGTTACTCAGGGCGACGTGGGGACGTGAGAGTGCCGTCGGTCCACGTCGCTGAGGCGTAGAAGCGTCCGTCGCCGGGCATGGCGGCGAGCGCCTCATAGGTTGTCCGGCACGGGCCCAGGCCCAGCGATTCCGAGAGGGTCGCGAGCACGTCGCCCGGCGAAAGGTCAGGCAGGTCGCGGAGCGTGACGGCGCCGTCGCGCTTGGCCAGCCGTCGGCCGTCCGGGCCCAGCACCAGTCCGACATGCGCGTACCGCGCCCGCGACCCCCCGAGCTGGGCCGTCAACCATGCCTGCCGGGGCGCCGAGCTCAAGAGGTCATCGCCGCGCGTGATGTGGGTCACCCCCATGTCGATGTCATCGACGACGACCGCGAGGTTGTAGGCGAACTCCCCGTCGCCGCGCACGAGCACGAAGTCGTCGACGACGCCCTCCACCCGGCCGGCCGTCGCGTCCTCGACGGCGAACGTGGCGCCACCCGCGTGCACCCGGATCGCTGGGCGGCGACTCCCGCGCAGCTCGGAGCGTTGCCGATCCGACAGGCGCCGGCAGGTGCCAGGGTAGGCGCGGTAGCCGTCGTGGGGGGCCGACGAGGCCTCGGCGATCTCGCGACGGGTGCAGAAACACTCATAGGTGTCCAGACGCGCCACCGCGTCGGCGTAGAGCTCGAGGCGCTCTGACTGGCGGGCGACGGGCCCATCCCAGTGCAGCCCGAGCGAGGACAGGTCGTCGAGCTGGCGTCGCTCGGCGTCGCCCGCTGCCCGGACGCGGGCGCGGTCGAGGTCTTCGACCCGCATCAGCCATTCGCCACCGGCGTGCCGGGCCAGCAGCCAACCCGCCAGGGCGGTGCGCAGGTTGCCGAGGTGCAGGTCCGAGGTGGGGCTCGGGGCGTACCGGTCGACATGCATGGCAGCCATGCTGCCAGGCGATACGCTGGGCAGCGCTAAGGAGGTGGGTGATGTCGGCCAGAAAGTCGGAGCGGTTGGTCAACCTGCTCATCGCCCTGCTCAGCACGCGCCGCTACCTCACCAGGCAGGAGCTCCGCGAGCTCGTCGAGGGGTACCGGATGGCGCCGTCGGACGCCGCCTTCGAGCGCCAGTTCGAGCGCGACAAGGAGGAGCTCCGCGCGTCCGGCATCGTCATCGAAACCGGCTCGAACGATCCCGACTCCGACGAGGACGACGGCTACCGGGTCAACCGCTCCGAGTTCGAGCTGCCGCCGATCGAGTTCACCACCGCCGAGCTGGGCGCGCTCGGTTTGGCGGGCCAGGCCTGGCAGTCATCGGTGGCCGCCGAACACACCGCCCAGGCGTTCGAGGCGCTGCGCGCCGCCGGTGCCAGCCCCGACCCGGCGCTCATCCCGTCGGTCAGGCCCCAGGTCGAGGTGCGCGAGCCCGACTTCGACGTCGTGTACGAGGCGGTGCTCAACCGCACCCAGATCCAGTTCGGCTACGCCGGCCAGAGGCGGCGACTCCAACCCTGGACGATGGTGCAGCGTCGCGGACGTTGGTACGTCATCGGCTTCGACGTCGACCGAGGTGAGGACCGACGATTCAAGCTCGCCCGGTTCACCGCCCCCGCCGAGACCATCGGGAGGGCCGGCGCCTACTCGATCCCGCCGGAAGCCAAGAGCCTCACGGTCACCCGCGACGAGCCCACCCACGCGGTGGTCACCGTGGCGCTGCACGACGACGTTGCGGCGGAGTGGCGACAGGCCACGCCGGTCGCCTGGCCTCACTCCCTCCCGGACCAGTTCCGTGCCTACGAGGTGCCCGCGCTCAGCCTCGAGGCCGCGATCGACGAGGTGGCGGGAGCGGGACCCGACGCGATCCTGCTGGCGCCCAGCGAAGCGCGCGATGTGCTCATCGAACGGTTGCGGAGGGCCGCCCAGTGAGATCGAAGGAGCAGCTCGCCCGGCTGTTGAGGATGGTGCCGTACCTGTCGGCCAACCAGGGCGTGACGACGGCGAAGGTGGCGGAGGTCTTCGGCACCACCCCGCGCCAGGTGATCCGCGACCTCGAAGTCCTGCAGTTCTGCGGTCTCCCCGGAGGCATGTACGACGACCTCTTCGACGTCGACATCGAGGGAGTCCGCGAGGACGGCCACATCTTCTTCCGCAACGCGGACGTGCTGTCCCGGCCGCTGCGGCTGCGACCCGCGGAAGCGGCAAGCCTCATCACCGCGCTCCAGCTCGTGGCCGACATCGCCGGCGAGACCGACGCCGCGTCGTCTGCCCTTGCCAAGCTCACCGACGCGTTCGGGGACGAGGGCACCCGGCTCAGCGTCACCGTCGCCGCCACGGACCCGCAGCAACGCGCCGCGCTGACCGCGGCCATCAACGCGCACTCCGCCGTTGAGCTGACGTACCGCACGCCCGGCCGGCCCGGCACGAGCCAGGCGATCGTCGAACCCGCCCGGCTGCGCCTCGTGGATGGCTTCACCTACCTCGACGCGTGGAGCCGACCGCGCGACGCCTGGCGCTCGTACCGGTTGGACCGCATCGAAAGCGTCGAGGTGGTGGACGATCGGGTCTCGGAGAGGGGCGAACCGCCGTCGGCCTGGTTCGGCGAATCGGAGGCGCGCCTCACCCTCACCGTCAAACCAGCCGCCCGATGGATCGCGGAGTATTACCCGACGCTCGCGGTCGAGGACGTGGAGGAGGGCCTCCGCGTGACGTTCCCGCTCGCGTCCCAGGCGTGGGCGGCAGGCCTCGTGCTGAGACTGGGCGACGACGTGGTCGAGGTGGGCGATCCGGAGATCGCCGCCGTGGTGCGGAGGCGCGCAGCCGCGGCGCTCGCCCTGTACGAACCCTCCAACGGCGTGGGGTAACCTAGCCGACGTGATATGGGTTGCAGTGGTCGGTGGTCTCGCGCTCGCGGGGCTGGTCGCTCTGGTCGTCTACGGCCTGCAGATCGCCCACAAGGTCACGGATCTCAGGCACGAGATCAACGTGGTGGCCGGGCGGGGCCAGGAGATTGCCCATCTCGTGGGGCAGGTCCAACTGCCCGCGCACCTGCGCGACTAAACTAGGAATCTGCCAGCGGCACCATGCCGCTGCCAACGAAAGGTACGAACCCGATGCCAACTCTGTTGTTCGCAGGCGGCTGGGAATGGGTCATCATTCTCGTCGTTGCGCTGCTGCTCTTCGGCGGCTCGCGTCTGGCCGGTCTCGGTAAGGGCGTCGGCCGCTCGATCCGCGAGTTCAAGGAAGAAGTCAAGCACCCCATCGACGGCTCCAAGCCCGCCGACGAGGTTGTCGACGCCGAGATCGTCCAGCCGGAGATCCGCCAGCGCCCCGTCGAGCGCCCCGTGGATCCCGAGTACGACCGTCCCGCTGAGCGCCCCGCCCAGCAGCCGCACACTGAGCGTCACCCCGAGGCCTGAGTTCCATGACCACCGCATCCACCGAGCCGACGACCAAGCGCCGCCGGCTTGAGTGGCTGCGCCCACCCCAGGGCGGGCCGGGCGGCACGATGTCGCTGTACGACCATCTGCGCGAACTGCGCTACCGGGTCACGATCGCCGCGGGGGCGATCTTCCTGTCCGCCATCTTTTCGATCCTCTTCTACCGCCAGCTCGTCAGCATCATCATGGCGCCCTGGATGCGGGCGAGAACCGCCCTTGAGGCGGCCCGCCCCGACGCGAACCTCATGGTCGTCAACAACGGCGTGACAAGCTCGTTCACGTTCGCGGTGGTGCTGTGCCTCGTTGCGGGCGTGATGCTGTCAGTGCCGGTGTGGCTCTACCAGCTGTGGGCCTTCGTCGCCCCCGGGCTGGTGGCCAAGGAGAAGAAGTACGCACTGGCGTTCATCGGTGCCGCGACGCCGTTGTTCCTTGCGGGATGCGCGCTGGGCTACTACGTGTGGCCCAAGGGCATCGAGGTCCTGTTGAGCTTCACGCCACAGGATATGGGCATCACCAACATGCAGGACATGGCCGAGTTCCTCAGCATGGAGATCAAGATCATCCTGGTCTTCGGGCTGAGCTTCATCCTCCCTGTGATCGTCGTCGCCCTCAACATGGCGGGCGTCGTGCGGGGCTACATGCTCAAGCGTTGGCGCAAGGGCGTGATCTTCGGCAGCGTGGTCCTGGCCGCCGTCGCCACCCCCACCACCGACCCGTTCTCCATGCTGGCGCTCGCCGTGCCGGTGTCGGGCATGTTCCTCATCGCCGAAGTGATCTGTCGCGTCTGGGACAAGAAGCGCGGCATCGACGAGCAGTTCGTCGCCGAGTTCGCCATCGATCTCGACGACGGCAAGTGACCTACAACGTCGCGAAGCGGCGGCTCGTCACGGTCGTCTGTAACGAACAGTCCGGCGGCGGTCGCGCGGGCCGTGTCCTCGGCAAGGTCGCGCGACGCCTCCGCGAGGGCCTGCCCGCCTCGCAACTGCACGTCGTCACCTCCGACTCGTTCGAGCAGGCGCGGGATCTGACCCGCACCGCCGCACTCGAGGCCACGGCGGGTGACATCGTCGTCGTCATGGGCGGCGACGGGATGGCGCACCTCGGACTCAACGCCTGCGCGAACACCGACGCGACGCTGGGCATCATCCCGGCCGGGACGGGCAACGACTTCGCCCGCGGCGTCGGCGTCCCGTCCTCCATCAAGGAGGCCGTGGAGGCGCTGGTGCAGGGCCGCACCAGGGTCGTGGACCTGTCCCACGTCTCGAACGGGGCGGGCGAGCGCTACGTCGGCGCCGTCGTCTCCAGCGGGTACGACGCCCGCGTGAACCGGGCCACCAACGACATCAAGCTCCGGTTCGGGCCGCTCAGCTACGGCTACATCGCGCTGCGCGAGCTGGCCAACTTCTCTCCGATCCACTACCGGCTCACCATCGACGGAGAGCCGCGTGAGCTGGACGCCATGCTGGTAGCCGTCTGCAACACCGGCGTCTTCGGTGGGGGCATGCAGATCTCCCCGGACGCGGACCCCAGCGACGGGCTGCTCGACGTGACGATCATCCACGAGGCCTCGCGCGGCAAGTTGATGCGCCTCCTCCCGCTGACCTACACGGGGAGCTTCGTCAAAGACTCCGCGGTCGAGCGCTTCCGTGCCGCCCGCGTCGAGGTGGACGGAGACGGTCTCTTCGCGATGGGCGACGGCGAGGAGATCGGCGACGTCCCCGTCACCGTCGAGTGCGCCCCGAGCGCGCTGCGCGTCATCGTCTCCTGACCTCTCATTACCCCCATCCTGCTAGTTTGGCTGGGTGACTACCGACGACGCTGTGCTGGAGTTCGCCAAGCTCTACCCCTTCGGACTCGACGAGTATCAGCTCAACGGGTGCCACGAGCTGGCCGAGGGCCGCGGGGTGCTCGTCGCCGCGCCGACCGGAGCCGGCAAGACGGTGGTGGGGGAGTTCGCCGTCTACCTCGCCGTCGAGCAGCACCGCAAGTGCTTCTACACCACGCCGATCAAGGCGCTGTCGAATCAGAAGTATCACGACCTCGTCGAGCGCTACGGACCCGAACGCGTCGGCCTGCTGACCGGTGACGTATCGGTCAACTCCGAGGCGCAGATCGTCGTCATGACCACCGAGGTGCTGCGCAACATGATCTACGCCGGGTCGCCCACGCTGGGCAACCTCGGTTTCGTCGTCATGGACGAGGTGCACTACCTGGCCGACCGGTTCAGGGGCCCCGTGTGGGAAGAAGTCATCCTGGGGCTGGCCGAGTCCGTGCAGATCGTCGCCCTCTCCGCGACGGTGAGCAACGTCGAGGACTTCGGCGACTGGCTCCGCGCCGTCCGCGGGGAGTTCTCCGTCGTGGTCTCCGAGCGTCGCCCGGTGCCGCTGTTCCAGCACGTCCTGGTCGGTCGCAAGCTCATCGACCTGTTTGAGGGTGTGGCGCCGACCGCGCAGGAGATGCCCGCCGAGCGCGCCGCGAAGGTCAACAAAGAACTGCTGCGCGTCAGCAAGGGCGAGGCCACCCGCGTGCGCGACGACGCCCGTCGACCGCGGGGCCGGTCGGGGCGCGGCAAGCAGCACCACGGGCAGGGTTCGGGCCAGTACGGCGACGCGGCGCACGGACGCTTCAAGACCCGCCCCACCAGCCGCGGCGAGGTGGCTGTCGTGCTCGACCGTGCCGAGCTGCTCCCCGCGATCTGCTTCATCTTCTCCCGCGTCGGCTGCGACGCCGCCGTGCGGCAGGTATACGAGGCCGGCATCACGCTGACCAACCGCGCGGAGGCCGCCCTTCTCGGCGACATCGCCGATCGCCACGTGCTCGGCCTCAGCCAGGCCGACCTCGCAGCGCTGAAGTTCGAGGACTTCCGCGATGCGTTGATGGCGGGGGTCGCAGCCCACCACGCCGGGCAGCTGCCCGCGTTCAAGGCGATTGTCGAGGAGGGGTTCTCCACCGGCGCGCTCAAACTGGTCTTCGCCACCGAAACACTGGCGCTCGGCATCAACATGCCCGCCCGCACCGTCGTCATCGAGAAGCTCGTCAAGTACAACGGCGAGAGCCACGTCGACATCACGCCGGGGGAGTACACCCAGCTGACGGGGCGCGCGGGCCGCCGCGGCATCGACGTCGAGGGCCACGCCGTCGTGCTGTGGCAGTCGGGCATGGATCCGCGGGCGGTCGCCGGTCTGGCGTCGCGGCGCACCTACCCGTTGCGCTCGAGCTTCGCGCCCACGTACAACATGGCCGTCAACCTCATGGCCACGCTCGGC
Source organism: Tessaracoccus flavus (assembly GCF_001997295.1). Classification (NCBI taxonomy): domain Bacteria; kingdom Bacillati; phylum Actinomycetota; class Actinomycetes; order Propionibacteriales; family Propionibacteriaceae; genus Tessaracoccus; species Tessaracoccus flavus. Next base: position 1,717,658 of record NZ_CP019605.1, on the reverse strand, counting down.
CGGGACCGCGCACGTGAGCTGCTCAACCAGTCGTTCGCGCAGTTCCAGACCGACAAGTCGGTGGTCACCGCCTCCCGCGTCGGACGGCAACTGCAGGCTGATCTGGCCGCCGCCAGTGAGGCGGTCGAGTGCCACCTGGGCGACTTCATGGAGTACGCCCGCCTCCGCGACGAGGTCTCCAGACTCGAGGCCGAGACGTCGAAGGCGCGCAAGGCGCAGCGTCAGGAGTCGCTTGGGCGCAGCCTGACCGAGCTCATGGCGGGAGACATCGTCTTCGTACCGCGGCAGGGCTGGTCGGTCGTGCTGAACGTGGGGCAGAAGACCCACCGCGGGGGCGAGCCGTGGGCGCAGATCATCTCGGGCGATCACACCGTCTTGAAGCTGCAGCCCTACGACCTCCGCGAGCCACTCAAGCCTGTGGGACGCGTCCGGGTGCCGCGGGACTTCTCCGTCCGCGACCGGCGTGACCGCAGGTCCCTGCTTAGCGCCATGTCGAACAAGCTCGACCAGGTCGATCCCGAGGTTCCCGACACCGAGGAGGTCACCGACGAGTCCGTCGCGCGGGAGATCAAGGCGCTCCGCGCGGAACTCACGGCCCATCCCTGCCACCAGTGCCCGGACCGCGAGCTGCACGCCGTGGAGGCGGCGCGGGTCATCAGGCTGGAGCGGGAGGCACGGCGCACCGAGGAGCAGGTGACGGGGCGCGCCAACTCGCTGGCCGTGCAGTTCGACCGCGTGCTGGCGGTCCTCGAGGACCTCGGCTACCTCGACGGCGACGAACTGACCGACGCCGGCCGGATGCTGCGCCGCATCTACAACGAGCTGGATCTCGTGGCCGCAGAATGCGTCCGCCGCGACGTCTTCGCGGGCCTCACCCCGCCGCAGCTGGCGGCTGTCCTCTCGACGCTGCTCTACGAGTCGCGCCCGACGCGTGGCGCGATCCCGCCCCGCATGCCCGACCCGGCGTCGGAGCGCGCCCAGTCCGAGCTGCGGGCGATCTGGCGCGAGGTGGGCCAGCTGGAGCGCGCCCACAAACGCGACCGGGGCCGCGAGCCCGATATCGGCTTCGCCGAGGCCGCGTGGCGGTGGGCCAGCGGTCAGGAGCTGTCCAAGGTGCTGGCGACCAGCGACATGTCGGCGGGCGACTTCGTGCGCTGGGTGCGCCAGGTAGTGGACCTTGCTGGCCAGCTCGCCACAGCGGTCGGCCCCGGCGACCTGCGCCGGACCTGCCATCAGGTGGCCGACTCGATGCGCCGCGGGGTGGTCGCAGCGGACCTGACCGAGGACTGACCAGATAGCCTGGCACGCATGGCCGTTGCGTTGAGAGTGATCCCCTGCCTGGACGTCCACGACGGCAGGGTGGTCAAGGGCGTCAACTTCACGAACCTCCGCGACGCCGGGGACCCCGTCGAGCTGGCCGCCAAGTACTCCGCCGACGGCGCCGACGAACTGACGTTCCTCGACATCTCCGCCTCCTCCGACGGACGCGCCACCACGCGCGAGATGGTCGCGCGCTGCGCCGAGACCGTCTTCATCCCGTTGACCGTCGGCGGTGGGGTGCGCGAGGTCTCCGACGTCGACCTGCTGCTCCGGGCCGGGGCCGACAAAGTGGGCATCAACACCGGCGCGCTGGCCCGGCCGGGCGTCATCGACGAGATCGCCCGGGTCTTCGGCAACCAGGTGCTCGTACTGTCGGTCGACGCCCGTCGCGAGCCCGGTATGCCGTCGGGGTTCGGCGTCACGACGCACGGCGGCCGCCGGTCGGCCGGCGTCGACGCGATCGAGTGGGCACGCGAGGCCTGCGACCGCGGGGTCGGGGAGATCCTCCTCAACTCGATGGACGCCGACGGCACCACCGATGGCTTCGACATCGAGATGCTGACCGCAGTGCGGCAGGTGGTGGACGTGCCCCTCATCGCCTCGGGCGGGGCGGGCACCGTCGAGCACTTCGTCGAGGCGGCCAGGGCTGGCGCCGACGCGGTGCTTGCGGCGAGCGTCTTCCACTACCAGAGCCTCACCGTCGCTGAAGTCAAGGACGGCCTGCGCACCGCAGGTTTCGAGGTCCGCTAGGAGGAGCCATGGACTGTCTGTTCTGCAAGATCGCCGCGGGGGAGATACCGTCGAAGAAGGTCTACGAGGATGAGGTGGCGTTCGCGTTCCTCGACATCTCGCCCTGGCAGGAGGGCCACACTCTCGTCGTCCCCAAGCGCCACATCGCCGATGTCCTCGCCGACGACGACGTGCTCGCCGAGATCGCGCCCGCAGTCGCGCGGGTGGGTCGGCTGTTGATCGACAAGTTAGGCGCGGATGCCTGCAACGTCGTGTCGAACGCGGGTGCCGCGTCGGGGCAGGAAGTGTTCCACGCCCACGTGCATGTGCTGCCGCGTTGGGCGAGCAACCCCGGAGTCGGCAACATGAAGGCCGAGGTCATTGCGGATCTGGACGACGTGCGGGAGAAAATCCGCGCATAATATGACACGCTGTCGTAGAGGGTAATACCACCCCCTGGTAAGGGTAGGAATACCTAACCCTAGTGTGGTATCCCAAGAGGACGTGGACGCGTCCTACGCAAACGGAAAGGGTCCTCTAATGAAGGCCACCAAAATCGTCGGCATCGTGTCGATCATCGCCGGGCTCATCATGATCGTGGCCGGCGCCATCACGTGGGGTGTCGTCACCTCGCAGCTCAAGGCCGAGAACATCACGGTTCCCGGCGACTCGGAGTTCATGGGCGGCGCCTACGCCGGCGAGAAGGTCGGCGGCCCGCTGAGCGCCTACGCCCAGGCGGACATCATCAACGTGCACGCACTTGAAGGTTCCGGCGGCGAAACGTACGCCACGCTTGGCACGCTGGCTAACGAAGCACGCGAGGCTGGCGACGAGGCCAAGGCGGAGGAGTACCAGGCTCAGCGCGCGACGATGATGAACGCCTCCTTCCTTCGTTCGTCGCTGTTCAGCTCCGTCATCGCCTACGGCGTGTCGGCGCTCGTCATGGGCCTGGGTCTGATCCTCGGCCTCATCGGCTGGGCACTGACCACGATCCGCAACCGCGAGTACGTGGCCGACGGCGCGGCTGTGCGCCACTGACGCAGACGTCACCAGACGGCGGGCCGGGTATAACACCCGGCCCGCCGTCTTATATGTCGGAACGCGGTTGCGCGTTGCTTGACAGCGGGCGCGTCAACGGCGAAGGTTGACCCATGCCCAGCAGCCAGCTCGTAATTCCCTAAGCGCTTTCGGTAATTTTCTCCGAAGCGCTCCCTCGTGTGCCCCATCGGGCAGCGGGGGTTTTTTCTTGGAATCAGGGGCCAGCATCTACGGAAGGGAGTGGGCCATGACAGACAAAGACGGTCAGGTCATGACGGGAGCCCAGGCACTCGTCGAGTCGCTCGAACGGATGGGTGTCGATGTAGCGTTCGGGATCCCCGGCGGCGCGATTCTGCCTGCCTACGACCCGCTCTACGACTCGAAGATCCGCCACATCCTGGTGCGCCACGAGCAGGGCGCGGGCCACGCCGCTGAGGGCTACGCGATGAGCTCTGGCCGCGTCGGCGTCTGCATCGCGACGTCCGGCCCGGGGGCGACCAACCTCGTGACCCCCATCGCCAACGCCTACATGGACTCCACGCCGCTCGTGGCGATCACCGGCCAGGTCAACAGCCACGCGATCGGCACCGACGCGTTCCAGGAGGCTGACATCCGGGGCATCACGATGCCGATCACGAAGCACAGCTTCCTCATCAAGGACGTGCGCGACATCCCGCTGGCGATCCAAGAGGCGTTCCACATCGCCGGCACGGGTCGCCCGGGTCCGGTGCTCGTCGACATCGCGAAAGACGCCCTCGTCGCCACCGCGCCGTTCATCTGGCCGACCGAGCTCGACCTGCCCGGCTACAAGCCGACGATCCGCCCGCACTCGCGGCAGATCCGGGCCGCGGCCAAGATGATCTCCGAGTCCAAGCGCCCGGTGCTCTACGTCGGCGGCGGCGTGATGAGCGCCCGCGCGTCGGCCGAGCTCGCCGAGTTCGTCGAGAAGACCCACATCCCCGTCGTCACGACGCTGATGGCGCGCGGAGTCTTCCCCGACAGCCACGAGCTGAACATGGGCATGCCCGGCATGCACGGCACCGTCGCCGCCGTCGGCGCCCTGCAGAAGTCGGACCTGCTTATCGCTCTCGGCACGCGCTTCGACGACCGCGTCACCGGAAAGCTCGACAGCTTCGCCACCGGCGCCAAGATCATCCACGCCGACATCGACCCGGCCGAGATCGGCAAGAACAAGCCGGTCGACATCCCGATCGTCGGTGACGTCAAGGAGACGCTGCGGCAGCTGAATGAGGCCATCGAGGCCTACCCGGCTCCCGAGGCAGACGCCTGGCGCAGGCAGTTGACGTCGATGAAGGCTCGGTACCAGCCGCGCTGGGAGGAGGCGCCCGACGGTCGCCTGTCGCCCCAGGAGGTGGTCCAGCGGATCGGGCAGCTGAGCCCCAGCGACTCGATCTACGTCACCGGGGTGGGTCAGCACCAGATGTGGGCCGCGCACTTCCTGCCGCACGAGCACCCGAACGTGTGGCTCAACTCCGGCGGCGCCGGGACCATGGGGTTCTGCGTGCCGGCCGCGATGGGGGCGAAGGTCGCCAACCCGGATGCCACGGTCTGGGGCATCGACGGCGACGGCTGCTTCCAGATGACCAACCAGGAGCTGGTCACCTGTGCGATCAACAACATCCCGATCAAGATCGCAGTCATCAACAACCACGCGCTGGGCATGGTGCGCCAGTGGCAGTCCCTCTTCTACGAGGGCCGCTACTCCAACACCGATCTCATGACCGAGTCGCTGCCCAACTTCCCGATGCTCGCTGAAGCCATGGGCTGCGTCGGGCTCCGCGCCACCAACGAGGTGGAGATGGAGGCTGCCATCCAGCAGGCGCTCGAGATCAACGACCGCCCGGTCGTCGTCGAGTTCGTCGTGCACAAGGACGCGATGGTGTGGCCGATGGTGCCCGCCGGCGTCAGCAACGACGAGATCATCGTGGCCCGCAACATGGCCCCCGAATGGGAAGAGGAAGTGCTGTGAACACCCACACCCTGTCGATCCTGGTCTCCAACAAGCCAGGCGTCCTGACCCGCATCGCGGCGCTGTTCTCGCGGCGCGGATTCAACATCCAGAGCCTCGCCGTCGGCCCCACGGAGCGCGACCAGGTGTCGCGCATGACAGTCGTGGCTCAGGTGGAGGACGACGCCGCGCTCGAGCAGATCGTCAAGCAGCTCAACAAGCTCATCGAGGTGCGCAAGGTGCTGGAGCTCGGCCCCAGCGCGGTGCTGCGGGAGATGATGCTGGTCAAGGTGCGTGCCGACGTCGGCACCCGCAGCCAGGTCATCGACGTGGTCAGCCTGTTCCGCGGGAAGGCCGTCGACGTGTCGGCCGACACCATCACCATCGAGGCCACCGGCAGCCAGGAGAAGCTGACGGCGCTGCTGGAGATGCTCACGCCCCACGGCGTCATCGAACTCGTTCAGTCGGGGCAGGTCGCGCTGGGGCGCGGCGCCAAGGTCCTGGCCGAGAAGTCCAAGTAGAAACCCAACTAGGAGAACCCTTTCATGGCAGAAATGTTTTACGACAACGACGCCGACCTGTCGATCATCCAGGGTCGCAGCGTCGCCGTCATCGGCTACGGCTCGCAGGGCCACGCGCACGCGCTGAACCTGCGTGACTCGGGCGTCGACGTCCGCGTCGGGCTTCGCCCGGGCTCGTCGTCGGCCGCCAAGGCCGAGGCCGAGGGCCTGCGGGTGCTGCCGGTGGCCGAGGCCGTCGAGGAAGCCGACCTCATCATGATCCTCGCCCCCGACCAGGTCCAGCGCAAGGTCTACGCCGAAGAGATCGAGCCGCACCTGACCAAGGGCGACGCGCTGTTCTTCGCGCACGGCTTCAACATCCGTTTCGGCTACATCACTCCGCCGGAGGGCGTCGATGTCTGCATGGTCGCGCCGAAGGGCCCCGGCCACCTGGTGCGCCGCGAGTACGCGAACGGACGCGGCGTGCCCGCGATCATCGCCGTCGAGAAGGACGAGACCGGCAACGCCTGGCCGCTGGCGCTGAGCTACGCCAAGGCCATCGGCGCGCTGCGCGCCGGGGGTATCAAGACGACGTTCACCGAGGAGACCGAGACCGACCTGTTCGGCGAGCAGGCCGTCCTGTGTGGCGGTGCGTCGGCGCTGGTCCAGGCGGGCTTCGAGACCCTCGTCGAGGCTGGCTACCAGCCCGAGGTGGCCTACTTCGAGTGCCTGCACGAGCTGAAGCTGATCGTCGACCTCATGTACGAAGGTGGCATCGCCAAGCAGCGCTGGAGCGTGTCGGACACCGCTGAGTACGGCGACTACGTCTCCGGCCCGCGCGTCATCGACGAGCGCGTCAAGGAGAACATGAAGGCCGTCCTCACCGACGTCCAGAACGGTGCGTTCGCCAAGCGCTTCATCGACGACCAGGACGCTGGCGCGCCGGAGTTCAAGGAGCTCCGCGCCAAGGGTGAGGCGCACCCGATCGAGGAGACCGGCCGCGAGCTGCGCAAGCTCATGAGCTGGGTCAAGACCGACGACACCGACTACGTCGAGGGTTCCGCCGCCCGCTGATCCAAGCGTTGAGAGGCGCCCCCACCGAGTAATCGGTGGGGGCGCTTTGGTCTCCTCCACGTTCCCTCACCTGGAGGTCAGCCTTGAGCCGACGGTTTCACCGGAACGCCAACGCAGAGACCGCAACGCCAACGGTTCCACCGCAACGCCAACGGTTTCACCGGAACGCCAACGGTTTCACCGGAACGCCAACGACCACAACCACACGCCCCCGGAACCCATCGACGCCCCCGAGATATCAGGGGCGTCGACGGTTATCGTCGGCGAGTTCCGATCCACGTTGGCGTTTCGGTCTCTGCGTTGGCGTTTCGGGGCTCACCCCGACCCCCTCACCTGGGAAACAGCCTTCCCTGACCCACGGTGGCGCGTCGAATGGCCCGCCATGTCCGGCGCGGATGGCCGGGCCGTTTGTTCATCCTGAAGAAACGATGTGCCAGCCCCTACATGACGGTCGCGATACGTTTTCTCAGGGTGAATCGGTCGGAAGACGGCGCTGAGCACCGCGGTCCAGCCAGTCGTCGGCGCTCATGGCGTAGACGAGGTTGTCGTCCCACTGCCCGCGCCACCAGTACGACTTCGGCGCCAGCGACTCTGGCCGCATGCCCAGCCGCTCCAGCACCCGCTTCGACGCGTCGTTCTGCGGCGAGAGCTGCGCGACGATGCGGTGGCAGCCGAGCCGCGATACGAGGTCGTCCACCACCGCTGCGGCGGCCTCGGTGGCGCAGCCCTTCCCCTGGTACTCGGGCCGGAGGGTGAAGCCGATCTCCGCGACCCCATCCTCACCTGGCCGGTTGTGCTCGTCGAGACCGACGTAGACGTCGCCGATGAGCTCGCCGTCGAATTCGATGCCGATGTTGCGTGAATCCCCGGGCTCCAAGTCCACCCACGTCTCGGCCACCTGTCGCTCCACGCGATCCCGCGTGACGGGCAGCTCCCAATCCTGCAGCGCGCTGACGGCGGGGTGGTTGCGGTAGGCCACGATGACGTCCACGTCCTCAGTGCGCAGGGGTCGCAGGAGCAGGCGGTCGGTGCGGATGGGGTAGGCGGTGTCCACACAGTCAGTATCGCTCGCGGATCTTCGTTTGAACGCCTGTCGTCGGAACCACGCTGCGGCCCGCGGGTCACAGCCGGTGGTTACACTCGGGAAGATGACCAACAGCGTTGAGATGCCCGGCGCGCACGTCGTCGCCCCACTGACGGGCGTGGGCGTCAGCGGCGGGTCCGCGGTGGGCGTCGTGGCCGTGGTCTCCCTGCCGGAACCGCTGCCCGACGAGGCGGCCTCGGCCGATCCCGCCGGCGACCTCGCCCGGGTCGGGGACGCGCTGGAGACGGTGGCGGCCAAGCTCGACGCCACCGCAGCCTCCCTCAGCGGTGACGCCGCCGAGATGCTGGGCGCCGCAGCGGCCATCGCCCGCGACCCGGGTCTGCTCGACGCCGTCGAGGAGAACCTGCGCAGTCAGGGCCCAGCGCATGCGCTGCACGCCGCGGTGGAGGGCTACGCCGCCCAGTTCGAGGAGCTGGGGGGCTACTTCGCGGAACGGGTCACGGACCTGCTGGATGTGGGGCGTCGCGCCGAGGCGGTGCTGCTCGACCGCCCGATGCCCGGGGTGCCGGAGCTCACCGAACCTAGCGTGGTCATCGCCCACGACCTGGCCCCGGCCGACACCGCCATGATGGATCCCGCGCTGGTGGTGGGCATCGTCACCGAGGCCGGGGGGCGGACCAGCCACACCGCGATCCTGGCGTCGCAGCGGGGGATCCCCGCGATCGTGCAGGCCCAGGGTGCCCTGTCGCTCACCGACGGGACACGCGTCGGCATCGACGGCGATAGCGGAGAACTGGTCGTCGACCCCGACGACGCCTGGCTCGCGGTCAGGGCCGAGAAGGCCCGCGCGCGGGAGCGGGTCGCCACGCTGACGGGGCCGGGCCAGACCAGCGACGGTCACCCCGTCATGCTGCTGGCCAATATCGGCAACGTCGCAGACGCTGAACTGGCCGGCGCGACCGACGTCGAGGGCGTCGGGCTGTTCCGCACCGAGTTCCTCCACCTGTCGGCCAGCACCGCCCCCACCGTGGAGCAGCAGGCGGCCGAGTACGTCCGGATCCTCGCGCCGTTCGGGGAGCGTCCCGTCACGGTGCGCACCCTGGACGCGGGCGCCGACAAGCCGCTGGCGTTCGCCGACCTCGGGCCGGAGCCGAACCCGGCGTTGGGGCGTCGGGGCCTGCGGCTGATGCGGGAGCGCGAGGACCTGCTCGACGACCAACTGGCGGCCTTGGCTCTCGCCGCCGCCGAGACCGGCGCGGACGTGAAGGTGATGGCCCCGATGGTGGCCACCACGAGTGAAGCGGCCTGGTTCACCCGTCGCGCCCACGACGCCGGACTGCCCACGGCGGGCGTGATGATGGAGGTGCCGTCGTCCGCGCTGCGCGCGCAGCACATCCTTAAGGTGACCGACTTCGCCAGCCTGGGCACGAACGACCTTGCGCAGTACACGATGGCCGCCGACCGCATGGTGGGGGAGCTGTCCGACCTGCTCGACCCGTGGCAACCGGCCGTGCTGGACATGGTCGCCGTCGCCTGTGAGGGCGGGCGCGTCGCCGGGAAACCCGTCGGGGTCTGCGGGGAATCCGCCGGCGATCCGCTCATGGCGCTGGTCCTCGCGGGCCTCGGTGTGGCGAGTCTCTCCATGGCCCCCCAACGGGTGCCCATGGTCCGCTACGCCCTCTCCCTCCACACGGCAGCTGACTGCCGGCGGATGGCCGAGGCCGCTCGGGCCGCCGACTCCCCGGACGAGGCACGGGAAGCCGCGCACGCCCTCGCCTCAGGGGAGCTGACGGAGCTTCTCTGACCCTCCTGTCGGGAGATCCCGGTTCAGGCGAGCCGGGCGGCGATCCTGTCGCCGATCTCCACAGTGCCGAGCTTCTCGGAGCCGCGGGCTTCGATGTCGGCGGTCACCGCGTCGTCGATCCGCTTGGCGAGCTCGGGCTTGCCGAGGTGGTCGAGCAGCAGCGCCATCGAGGAGATGGCGGCGGTGGGGTCGGCGATGCCCTGGCCAGCGATGTCGGGGGCCGAGCCGTGGACGGGCTCGAACATCGACGGGTACTCACCGGTCGGGTTGATGTTGGCCGACGCGGCCAGGCCGATGCCGCCTGTCACTGCTGCCGCGAGGTCGGTGACGATGTCGCCGAACAGGTTGTCGGTGACGATGACGTCGAACTGGCTGGGGTCGACGACCAGCGCGATCATCGCGGCGTCGATGTGCAGGTACTTCTGCTCGACGTCGGGGAACTCCTGACCGACCTCGGTGAAGATGCGGTTCCACAGGCTGCCGGCGTTGACCAGCACGTTGTGCTTGTGCAGTAGCGTGAGGTGGCCGCGGCGCGCCTGGGCGCGGCGGTAGGCGTCGCGGACGACGCGTTCGACGCCGTAGGCGGTGTTGACCGACACCTCGGTGGCGAGTTCGTGCGGGGTGCCGACGCGCACGGCGCCGCCGTTGCCGCAGTAGAGGCCCTCGGTGCCCTCCCGGACGACGACGAAGTCGACGGTCTTGCCGTCGACGATGCGCGGGGCCAGGGGAGTGGGCACGCCGGGGTAGAGCTTCGAGGGGCGCAGGTTGACCGCGTGATCGAACGCGAAGCGGAGCTTCAGCAGGAGCCCGCGCTCCAATAGCCCGCTCGGGATCGCCTTGGAGCCGGGGGCGGCGCCGACGGCGCCCAGCACGATCGCGTCGACGCCCTTCAGCTCATCGAGGACCGAGTCGGGCAGCACCTCGCCGGTGCGCTGCCAGCGCTCGGCGCCGAGGTCGTAGTGGACGAAGTTGAAGGCGTCGGCGCCTGCGACGGCCGTCAGCGCCTTGAGCGCCTCGGCGGTCACCTCGGGGCCGATCCCGTCGCCGCCGATCACCGCAATGTTGCTGGAAGTCATGCGCTGCACCCTACGGGAGCGACGGTCGCGGCTGCCCCGGTGTCCGTGCCGCGGTCCAGGGGATGAGACGCGGTTGGCAACCGCCTGATAAACAGCCGGCGGCGGGAGGGTCGGCCCGGGGTATTGTTCGGGCGAGACCGCCCCCCCACCCGTCTGGAGATCTCAATGCCGACGCTCCCAACGCGCCCCGCCGAGTTCCACGTCTTCGACACCTCCCTGCGCGACGGCGCGCAGCAGGAGGGTCTGCACCTGTCCGTGGCCGACAAGCTCAAGATTGCGTGCTACCTCGACGAGCTGGGCGTCACCTTCATCGAGGGCGGCTGGCCGGGCGCCAACCCGAACGACACCGAGTTCTTCGTCAAGGCGAAGGAGCTGGGGCTGAAGCGGTCCAAGCTGGTCGCGTTCGGCGCCACACGCAAGGCGGGCGCGAAGGCGTCGGAGGATGCTCTGACCCGCGCGCTGGTCGACGCCGACACCGAGTACATCTGCATCGTCGCCAAGAGCCACGACGAGCATGTGCACCGTGCGCTGCGCACCACGCTCGAGGAGAACCTCGAGATGATCACCGACACCGTGCAGTACCTCAAGAGCCAGGGCCGCCACGTGTTCGTCGACTGCGAGCACTTCTTCGACGGCTACCGCGCCAACCCGGAGTACGCCATCCAGGTGGTGCAGACCGCCCACGACGCCGGCGCCGAGGTGGTTGTCCTCTGCGACACCAACGGCGGCATGCTGCCGAGCTGGATGGGTGAGGTGGTCGAGGCGGCCGCCGCCACCGGCGCGAACCTCGGCATCCACTGCCACAACGACACGGCCTGCGCGGTGGCCAACACCCTGGCCGCCGTCGAGGCCGGCGTCATGCACGTGCAGGGGACGTTCAACGGCTACGGGGAGCGCACCGGCAACGCCGACCTCTCCGCGCTCATCCCCAACCTGCAGCTGAAGTACGGCTGGGACATCCTGCCGGCCGACCAGCTGGCCGACCTCACCCGCGTCGCGCATGCGATCGCGCTGGTGGCGCACCAGCCGCTGCTCGGTCGCCAGCCGTACGTGGGGGCGTCGAGCTTCGCGCACAAGGCCGGGCTGCACGCGTCTGCGATCAAGGTGGACGAGAACCTTTACCAGCACATCGACCCCTCCCTGGTGGGCAATGACATGCGGATGCTCATCTCCGACATGGCCGGGCGCGCGAACATCCAGATCAAGGGCGAGCAGCTGGGCTTCGACCTCGGCGACCGCGAGCTGGCCGCCCGCATCACCGAGACCGTCAAGGCGCGCGAGATGGAGGGCTACTCCTACGAGTCGGCCGACGCGAGCTTCGAGATGCTGCTGCGCGATCAGCTGGGCGTGCTGGAGCTGCCGTTCGAGGTGCACTCGTGGCGGGTCTTCACCGAGGAGCGCGACGGCATCAACATCTCCGAAGCCACGGTCAAGCTGACCGCGAAGGGCGAGCGCCACATGGTGGTAGGCGAGGGCAACGGCCCGGTCAACGCGCTCGACGGCGCCCTGCGCGACGCGCTGAAGGTGCCGTTCCCGGAGGTGGGGGAGTTCGAGCTCACCGACTACCGCGTGCGCATCCTCGACGAGGGCCACGGCACCGACGCCTCCGTCCGCACGCTCATCGACACGTCCTACAAGGAGTTCACGTGGACGACCGTCGGCGTGGGCACCAACGTCATCGAGGCCTCCTGGGAGGCCCTGATGGACTCGCTGGCCTACGGCCTCATCACCCACGTCCTCTAGCCCGACCTCTGACGTTTCCCTGGGTAGCGGCCGCGAGGAGCGACCGACGGCGTGGTTCTGACGTTTCCCTGAGTAGCGCCCGCGAGGAACGAGCGACGGCGTGGTTCTGACGTTTCCCTGAGTAGCGCCCGCGAGGAACGAGCGACGGCGTGGTCCGGGCGTTTCCCTGAGTAGCGCCCGCGAGGAACGAGCGACGGCGTGGTTCTGACGTTTCCCTGAGTAGCGCCCGCGAGGAACGAGCGAGCGCGTATCGAAGGGCTCGTGAGGAGTCCACTGACTAGGCCCACGTCGTCCGAAACGCCAACCGGTAGCCCCAATCGCCAACTGCCAGGCGGAAACGCCAACCGGCATCCCGCGACGCCTACGAGAATCATCGACGCCCCTGATACCTCACGGGCGTCGATGACTCTTATCGGCGAAAGGCCTTGTCGGTTGGCGTTTCCGGCTATCGGTTGGCTTTGTCCACTTTCTCGTTGGCGTTCGGGCGCACGTTTCCCTGAGTAGCGGCCGCGAGGAACGAGCGACCGCGTATCGAAGGGCTCGTAACCCAACCGCTCGCCCTGCCCACATCACGCCCGATCGGCACAGGCAGACGGAGGGTTCCATCGCGGTGCGTGGCCACGCCGTCGGCCACTAGTCTTGGGCCATGCGCATTGCTCGATTCGCCAAGGCTGGCCAGGACCCCACGTACGGAATCATTGAACTCGCCGTCGACGGCGGGGAGCATCCCGACACCATCGCGGCGCTGACGAGCGACCCGCTGGCCGGCGTCGCCGTCAACTACACCGGGGAGCGCCACGACCTCGACGACGTGCGTCTCCTCGCGCCGGTGATCCCGCGCTCGAAGGTGGTCGGCGTCGGGCGTAACTACGCCGCGCACGCCGCCGAGCTCGGCAACGAGGTGCCCGCCGAGCCGCTGCTGTTCTTCAAGCCCAACACGTCGGTCATCGGTCCGACCGACACCATCCTTCTCCCCGACGGCGCCGACGAGGTGCACTTCGAGGGCGAGCTGGCCATCGTCATCGGCCGCATCTGCAAGGAGGTGCCGGTCGAGCGTGCTGCCGACGTCATCTTCGGCTACACCATCGCCAACGACGTCACCTGCCGCAACTGGCAGCAGTCCGACGGCCAGTGGGCCCGCGCGAAGGGCGCCGACACGTTCTGCCCCATCGGGCCGTGGATCAACACGCACCTGACCCCCGACGAGGCGGGCCGCCTGTCGCTGCAGAGCCACGTCAACGGCGAACTCAAGCAGGACTCCAACACCTCGCACATGATCCGCGGGGTCGCGGAGCTCGTCTCTTACATCTCGGCGTTCACCACCCTGCTTCCGGGCGACCTCATCCTCACCGGCACCCCGGAGGGCGTCGGCCTGATCCGCCCGGGTGACGAGGTCAACATCGACATCGACGGGCTGGGCACGTTGAGCAACCCCGTCGACAAGGCGTGAGCCAAGAGCCGCAGCTGATCGCGACGGGTGCCCCGAGCGATCCGCCGTCGGGCCTGACGTACCCGCTCGCGCTCCGGCTGCGCGGGTCGTCGCCGTTCCAGGCGGTGTTCGGCATCCTCGTCGCGTTCAGCGCCTTCGCGCTGCTGGTGCCGTTGTTCTCCGAGCTGGTGCTGCGCGTGGCGCATCTGGTGCGCGGGGGAGGGGACTACGCGGCTTACCGCCAGCAGGCGGGCGCCTACGAATTGGCCGAGGGTCCGGCGGCTGGCCACTTAGCCCTGGCGCTCCTCATCCCGGTGTCGATCCTCATCGTGCGCTACATCCACGGGGTGCGTCCGCGCTGGCTGTTCTCGGTGCAGCCCGGCCTCCGGTGGCGCTACCTGGCGATCATGCTGGTGGTGGCTGCGCTGGCGCTCAACGGCGTGCTGTGGCTGTCGTTCCTCGCGAAGGGAGCCCCGGTCTTCCACGGCGGGCAGGACGGCTGGCTGACGTTCCTCCTGGTGGTGGCCGTCACGTCCCCGCTGCAGACGGCCGCCGAGGAGGTCTTCTTCCGCGGCTACCTGCTGCAGGCGATCGGATCTGCCAGCGGCCGCACGTGGGTGGGCGTCGTCGGCTCTGCGGTGCTGTTCGCGCTGCTCCACGGCGTGCAGAACCCGGCCCTGTTCGCGCACCGGCTCGCGTTCGGTCTGATCGCCGGCGCCCTCGTCGTCGTGACGGGGGGCCTCGAGGCGGGGATCGCAGCGCATGTGGTCAACAACATTGCGGCCTACGCATACGCGATGTTCACCACCTCGGTGGCCGAACTCCGTGCGATCACGGCGCTCTCCTGGGCCGACGCCGGGTGGGACATCCTCGGCTTCCTGACGGTCGCGCTGCTCGCCATCCTCCTCGCCCGACGCCTCCGCATGGCCGCCGCCACCCCCTAGCCCTCGTCGGCTGGGGCCGAGGGGGTTTGGTTGAGCAAATGAGATGGGTCAACATCGCGACACGCCGGTGTAACAGCGTTTGATTTCGTTGACCCATCTCACTTGCTCAAGTTATCCACAGCAAGACCCTCGGACGCGATATCGAGGGGGTCACCGCCGACAGTGCGGGCATGGATCCGTTCATTCATGAGATGACTCGCGACGGGGTTATGGCGGCACGTGCGACAAGGTGGAAGGCCCGGGCGCTGAACTCCTATGCGCACCGAGGACAGTTGGAGCGGCTGCTGCCGGGCGTCTACGGCAAGGTGGGGGCGGCGGACACCCTCGACGGCAAGTTGCAGGCGGTCCGCGCGTACGGCGACGACCTCGTCGTGACCAGGCATCACGCGGCTGCGTTGACTTGGTGGCCGGAGGTGGAGTGCCCCTCGACGTGGAGGCTGGCCTGCCCCCGAGCCGTCGAGCCCGGCTATGACCTTGTGGTAGAGCAGCGGCTGATTCCGCCGCCGCTGTTGACGAAGCACCAGGGGTGTTGGCTGACGGCGCCGGCTCTCACCGTCTTAGACCTCATTCCCGAGTTCGACGCCGACGTCGTGTACCTCGCTCTCCGACGGCGTGCGGTGACGGTGGAGCAACTGCAGAAGGCCATGGCGTTGACTCCACGGCGGCGGGGCAACCGTCGGCGTCGCGAGATCCTGGCCGAGACGGCGTCTGCGCCGTGGTCGCACCTTGAGCGGGAGGCGCACCGCCACCTTCGCGAAGCCGGGTTGACGGGGTGGAGGTCCAATCATCGCGTTGACGTCGGCCAGACGCATTACTACATCGACGCAGCGTTCTTGGAGGAGAAGGTGGGCGTCGAACTGGACGGGTTTGAGTTCCCTTCCTCCCGGGACGCGTTCGAGCGGGGGCGGGCACGCGACGCGGACCTCGCCGCCGTCGGCTGGCTCATGGTGCACTTCACGGCGGAGACCGCGTCGGACATTGGGAAGGTGCTCCCCGGTCTGCTCGCGACCCGCCGTCAACAACTCGGACTACCTCCGCTGGGACCTGGCTGAGCACCAGGACCAGGTGACGCTCTGTGGGGCGTCCGTCGGGGTGGGAGTTGAGCAAGTGAGATGGGTCAACGCTGCGACACGCCGGGATAACAGCGTTTGCTTACCGCGACCCATCTCATTTGCTCAAGTCCGCCCCTCTCTCCACCCCCCACCAGCCCGCCGGGACAGGGGGAGGCCGGTTTGTGGGGGTCGGGGGCGGTGGTGTAATGTTCTGCGACGTGCCCGGTGCGCCGGTCATCAGAGGGGTATGGGGTAATTGGCAGCCCGACGGTTTCTGGTTCCGTTAGTTCAGGTTCGAGTCCTGGTACCCCTGCGGAAGACGATTAGTCGTCCACGCAGGAAAGCTGTTAAGCTCTCCAACGCTCTAGGGCCCCGTTGTATAGCGGCCTAGTACGCCGCCCTCTCAAGGCGGTAGCGCGGGTTCGAATCCCGTCGGGGCTACCAGACGAGAAAACCCCCAGCCACACGGCCGGGGGTTTCTTCGTTTCCGGAGTCACTCAGGGGCGCCGCTGCGACGCAGCACCTCGCTCAACCGCTCGGCCGCGGCGAGGACGGCGGGGGCGTGCAGGCGGCCGGGGGATCGAGTCAGACGCTCGATCGGGCCCGACACCGACACTGCCGCGATCAGCTTGCCCGACGGCGCCAGCACGGGGGCCGACACCGACGCGACGCCCGCCTCACGTTCCGCGACCGACTGGGCCCAGCCGCGACGTCGGACCGTGTTGAGCGTCGACATCGTGAACGACGCCGACTCCAGCAGTTTCTCCAGCTTGTCCGGCTCCTCCCAGGCCAGCAGCACCTGTGCGGCCGACCCGGCCGTCATCGACAGCTGTGCGCCCACCTGGACGCTGTCGCGGAGACCTGTTGGGCGCTCGACGGAGGCCACGCAGATGCGAGTATCGCCCTGGCGGCGGAACAGCTGCACCGATTCGCCGGTGATGTCGCGGAGTCGGTTGAGGATCGGGCCGGCGGTCGCGAGCAGCGGGTCCTCGCCCGCGGATTCGGCCAGCTCGATGAGTCGGGGGCCCAGCACGAACCTGCCCTGCAGGTCGCGTCCCACGTACCGGTGGTGCTCGAGGGCGACCGCGAGCCGGTGGGCCGTCGGCCGCGCCAGTCCGGTGGCCGTTACGAGGCCCGCGAGGGTGAGCGGATTGCGTTCCAGGGCGGACAGCACCGCCGCTGCTTTGTCGAGTACTCCAACACCACTTGAGTCGTCCATATGGTGAGATTATCAATCCACTATGTGGACATGCAAACTCTGACCGACGGCCGCCGTCGCCATACTTGAGCCCTACGAACACGATGCTTTGAAAGAAGTGAGGACCCATGGGGAAGACCCTGAGCGAGAAGGTCTGGGACGCGCATGTCGTGCGCTCCGTCGAGGGGGAGCCCGACCTGCTCTACATCGACCTGCACCTCGTGCACGAGGTCACCAGCCCGCAGGCGTTCGAGGGGCTGCGGCTCGCCGGCCGCCAGGTGCGTCGCCCCGAGCTGACGCTGGCGACGGAGGACCACAACACCCCCACGCTCAACATCCTCGCCCCGATCGCCGACCCCGTCTCGCGGAAGCAGGTCGACACCCTGCGCCAGAACGCGAAGGACTTCGGCATCCGCATCCACTCGCTGGGTGATCGCGACCAGGGTGTCGTCCACATCATCGGCCCCCAACTGGGCGTCACGCAGCCCGGCATGACGATCGTCTGCGGCGACTCCCACACCTCCACGCACGGCGCGTTCGGCGCGCTGGCGTTCGGCATCGGCACCTCCGAGGTCGAGCACGTGCTCGCCACCCAGACGCTCAACCAGGCCAAGCCGAAGACCATGGCCGTCAACATCAACGGCGATCTGCCCGACGGCGTCACCGCCAAGGACGTCGTGCTTGCGCTCATCGCGAAGGTGGGCACCGGCGGCGGCCAGGGCCACATCGTCGAGTACCGAGGCACCACCATCGAGCAGCTCTCCATGGAGGGCCGCATGACGATCTGCAACATGTCGATCGAGTGGGGCGCCAAGGCCGGCATGATCGCCCCCGACGAGACGACGTTCGCCTACCTCAAGGGCCGCCCGCACGCGCCCGAGGGTGAGGATTGGGACGCCGCCGTCGAGTACTGGCGGACGCTGAAGACCGACGACGACGCGACGTTCGACGTCGAGGTGGACATCGACGCCACCCAACTCACCCCCTTCGTCACCTGGGGCACCAACCCCGGCCACGGCGTGCCGCTGGGTGCGGCGGTCCCCGCGCCGGAAGACTTCGACTCCGAGGTCGAGCAGGCCACGGCCCGCCGCGCCCTCGAGTACATGGACCTGGTGCCCGGCACGCCGATGCGCGACATCAAGGTGGACACCGTCTTCCTCGGCTCGTGCACCAACGGCCGCATCGAGGACCTTCGCCTGGCGGCCTCCGTGCTGCAGGGCCAGCGCATCGCCGACGGCGTGCGCATGCTCGTGGTGCCCGGCTCGGCGCGCGTCCGGCTGCAGGCCGAGAC
This sequence comes from Tessaracoccus flavus, assembly GCF_001997295.1. NCBI lineage: Bacteria > Bacillati > Actinomycetota > Actinomycetes > Propionibacteriales > Propionibacteriaceae > Tessaracoccus > Tessaracoccus flavus. Next base: position 1,699,446 of record NZ_CP019605.1, on the reverse strand, counting down.
CGAGGGCCTGGATCAGGTGTTCCTCGACTTCGGCGCCGAGTGGCGCGCGGCCGGGTGCTCGATGTGCCTCGGCATGAACCCCGACCAGCTCGCGCCGGGCGAACGTGCCGCGTCGACGTCGAACCGCAACTTCGAGGGCCGCCAGGGCAAGGGCGGGCGCACGCACCTCGTCTCCCCGGCGGTCGCCGCCGCCACCGCCATCGTCGGCCACCTGGCCGCCCCCGCCGACCTGATTGGAGCCTGAGCCATGGAACCCTTCGTCCGTCACACCGGGATCGCCGTCCCGCTCGAGCGCTCCAACGTCGACACCGACCAGATCATCCCGGCGGTCTACCTCAAGCGGATCACCCGCACCGGGTTCGAGGACGGGCTGTTCGCGGCTTGGCGCAACGACCCGGAGTTCGTGCTCAACCGCGAGCCGTTCACGCAGGGCACCATCCTGATCCCCGGCCCCGACTTCGGCACCGGCTCGTCGCGTGAGCACGCCGTGTGGGCGCTGCAGAACTACGGCTTCAAGGCCGTCATCGGCACCCGCTTCGGCGATATCTTCCGCTCCAACTCCGGCAAGGCCGGCCTGCTGGTGGCGCTGGTCTCCGAGGCCGACCGCGACCTGCTGTGGCAGGCCATCGAGGCCGACCCGAACGTCGAGACGACGGTGGATCTCGAGTCGCAGACCATCACGCGCGGTGACCTGCAGGTGAGCTTCGACATCGACGACTACACCAAGCACCGCCTCCTCAACGGGCTCGACGACATCTCGCTCACCCTCCAGCAGGACGAGGCCATCTCGACCTATGAGGCGAGCCGTCCGTCGTTCAAGCCGAAGACGCTGCCCGCCAAGACGGCCGGCTGACGCTAGCAAACACAGAAGTGAGGGGCTGCCCGATGGGGCGGCCCCTCACTTTCGTCATTGTCAGAATCAACCAAAGTACCGACGTTGCCGGATCTCCGGCTGGGGTGATCCAACCGCTCAATAGCGTATGCGCCACATCGCCTCGGCCGACTGTCGGGAGGTGTCCGACAAGGGGGATTGACATAGTGGATGTTGTAGGCGCACGTGGTGCTGTCAGGGTAGTAGTGGCAGGCGTGGTCCTCGGACTGCTCTGTTCGGGTGGCGTGACGGCTGCCCATGCTGAGGAGACGGCCCCCGGCCCGCTGGTTGTGGAGGTGTCCGGCGCAACGACGACACCCGTCGTGGGAATCTCCGCCGACAAGCACGGAATAACCGACGCGGCGCTCGACGTCGTCCGCGATGACGAACCAGCCAATGTCGTTGCGCTGGTGGACGCCGCCTCGGCCGTCGGGGCCCTGCCGATGCAGGAGACCGACGAGGGGCTGAGCGTGTCGACGACCGCCGGCACCACCACCGTGCTCAACCGCGATGGGGTCGCTGAAGCGACGCACGCTGAGCTGCCCGCCGTCGGCATCGAGGTGCGTGGCGACACCTCCGAGGCAAGCGCCGTCGACGATGCCATGGTGTGGGAGGAGGTCGCTCCCAGCACCGACGTCGTGGCGCGAGCCACTGAGACGGGCATGCAACTAGTGGCGGTGCTCGCCGACGAGACGGCCCCGTCAACCATCGAGTTTGACCTGGTGCTGCCCGAGGGCGGTCACCTGGTTGAGACGGAGGACGGGTCCATCGACATCGTGGCACCAGTGGAGATCGAGAGGATCGACGAGGCGAGCCTGGCTGACCTCGAGCGGCGTGCGAGCCTGATCCTGGGCGACAGCTTCGACGAAACCACGGGCGAACTGACCGCTGCCCAGGAGGCCGCCCTGTCTGCGCTGCCCGACCTCAAGACCTACACGGTGGAGGAGGAGCGAGCCGTAGCTACCATCGCGCCGGCCTGGGCCGTCGACGCCAACGGCGAGCCCGTCGGGACTCGCTACGAGCTTGACGGGGCGACCCTGACGCAAGTGGTCGACGTCACCGCCACGACGGCGTTCCCGGTGACCGCGGACCCGACCTTCTGGTGGTACTTCCGCAAGGCCGCGGCATGCATCGCGAGCGTGGCGGGCACGGTCGTCGTCGCAGCCAAGATCGCGCAGATCACGGTGAAGCTGTTCAAGCTACTTCGCGCAGCCAAGCCCGGCACCGCCCTCAACCGCGCCTACCAGGCTTGGATGAAGCTTGGCTCCAACAACGACCAGCGCCTCGGCAACCTTGGGCTCAATCTGCGCTTGATCGCAGGAATTTACCAGCAGTACGGATCGACGAGAGCTACCCAGATCATCATCGCGCGGGGCGGACGAATCAAGGCGGCCCGAGACTTCATCGTGTACGGCGCCAGCACCATCGCCTCGGTCACCAGTCTGGACAGCTGCGTTAGCCTGGTGACCGGGCGAAACTACTGATGGGACCCGGTGTCATGGAGATTCTTCAGCTCGTCTTCGGGGTGGCGCTCGTTATTGTGCTTGCGCTCGTGCTGCGAGTGCTCATCGTTCGAGCGTTCGGGCTCCGGCTGACCGACTGGATCGGTTACGTCGCGTGCGCGGCCGGCGTGGTGGCGATTCCGTCGATCCAGTGGGACATCAGCCCGTGGCTCCTCCTCGGGGTGCCTGTCGCGCTCGCCCTCGCCCTATGGAAGGGCAAGTCGACCGTCGACGCCTGGCGCCGCGGCGAGCCGGTGGAGGGCATCTTCACGTTCAGCCCGCCTCCGCCCGGCGTGGTGGACCGCTTCCGCGCCTGAGGCCATGGCTGACACCATGGGCGCATGACCGTGGTGAAGTCGATCATCTTGTTCGTGGCCGCTGCCCTGACCGAAATCGGCGGCGCGTGGCTCATCTGGCAGGGCGTCCGCGAACACCGGGGCCTGCTCTGGGTGGCCGGCGGAGTGGTGGCGCTGGGGCTCTACGGGTTCGTCGCCACGCTCCAGCCCGACGCCAACTTTGGCCGCATCCTCGCCGCCTACGGTGGGGTCTTCGTCGCGGGCTCGCTCCTGTGGGGGATGGTGATGGACGGCTTCCGGCCGGACCGCTACGACGTCGTCGGCGCGCTGATCTGTCTGGTCGGGGTGGCGGTCATCATGTATTCGCCCCGCGCCCTGTGAGAACCGACGCGCCGGGCGTCGGCCGCACCCCAGGTACGGTGGGGTGCTCGCAGGTGAAGAGTGCCACGACCGAAGGGACTGGGTGTGGACAGTGACATCGACTGGGGCGTGATTGCGGCTACCGCGTTGGTGGGCGCCGGGATGGTCGGCTTCTTCGTCGTCGGAATCCTGGCCTATGCCGGGCGATGGGCCCGCCTTCGCCTCAGAATGATTCTGGACCCGGAGGGTCACCGCCTGGCCGGAGGGCTCTGGCTGTCGCTGCTGGCCCTCCCGATCGCGGTGATGGTTCTCGTCGAGAGCCCCGATCGAGGTCTGGGGCCCGTGCACTGGTTGGCGCTGGTCGCCATGGCGGGGCTGCTGGTTGCGATGCTGTCGCTGGCCTTCAACCGTCCGGCTAGGCTCACCCGGCTCCTTACCCCGCACTGGTTACTGAGCGAGCGAGAGCGCCTGTTCGGACCGCTCAGACCCGACGGTCGGCCGAAAGGTCGCGCCGGCTGACAGCGAACGTCGACGACGTCGCCGACGGGACGACCGAGACCTGGCGTGATACAGCGCTTCGGCATCCAAGGTCGAATACGCTCGACGCGTGAATGCCACCAGCCCAGCCGCGGAGACGCCCGACAACATCAACCGCCAGACGCAGCGAGAGCTCTACGGCGAGCCGATTGCCGACATCGTCGGACGCATCACGTCGGCACTGGGTCTCACTCAGGGGCGCCTCGCCGAGGTCATCGGGCTCTCCGCGCCGATGCTGTCGCAGCTGGTCAGCGCTCGCCGGGTGAAGATCGGTAATCCGGCGGTGCTCGCACGCCTTCAGTCCCTGGCCGATCTGGCCGTCGGCCCGGCCCTCTCCTTGGAGGAGAGGGAGGCACGGCTGGCCGCGATCCACGACGAGCAACCCACCATGTCGACGATGCGCGACGCCGGCGCAGTCCACGCCCTGCGCGCGGCCGCGCCGTCGGAGGAATTGCAACGGCTGGCGCAGCAGACGACGGCTCCAGAACTGGCGGCCCTACTGCGGCTGGCGGCTGGCCCCTCCAGCCATGGCTGAGCTGTTCGCCGGTCGCTATCTCCTCCTCGAGCCCATCGGCGAGGGGGGTATGGGCACCGTATGGCGGGTCGAGGACCTCAAGCAGAACCGTGTGGTCGCCGCCAAGATCCTGCGCCAGTCGCACAGCACGTCGCTGCTGAGGTTCGTGCGTGAGCAGAGCCTTCGGATCCACCACCCGCACGTCCTTATGCCCCTCGGCTGGGCGGGTGAGGACGATCGGGTGCTCTTCACGATGCCAATCGTCGCCGGCGGCTCGCTGGCCACCCTGGTGGGCGACTACGGCGCCCTCCCACCACTCTTCGTCGCCGAGATCCTGCGCCAGATCGCCTCCGCGCTGATCGCCGTCCACGACGGGCGCCTGGTCCACCGCGACGTCAAACCTGCCAACATCCTCCTCGACGCCACCGGCGCTGGGCGCCCGTACGCCTACCTCACCGACTTCGGGATCGCCGTCGAGCTCGACGGCCCCCGCTTCACCGAGACCGGCCTGGTGACGGGCACCCCCGGCTATCTCGCGCCCGAGTTGGCCGCTCTCGGGGATCCGGCCCCGGCCTCGGACGCGTACTCGTTGGGCAGCGTCGGTCTCCACCTGCTGACCGGGGTGCGGCCCCAGGACGTGCCCCGCCAGGGGTCCGCGCCCATCGGTGTACCGGACGCGCTGTGGGACACCCTCGTGGCGCTGACCGAGCCTGACCCTCAGCGCAGGTTGACGTTGCCCGACGCTCTCGCCCGGCTTGCCGCGCCGGAACTCGCCTGGCACGACGACGCCGCCGGGGAGGTGGAGGTGTTCGACCACTTCGTGCCCGAACCTGCGGCCGAGCCGGGGGCGGGTGCCCAGCTTGCGCCGGAACCAGGGGACGCGGCGGGCCGCCGCCTGAGCACCCGGGACCTCCTCGTCTTCGGCTTCTTCGGGCTACTGATGATCCTCGGAATCGTCCTGCTGCTTCTCTAGCGTCGACGCAGGACGGCGTAGACACCGGCCCCCACTGCGCCGACGGCGAGCAGCGCTCCTCCCACGAGCGGCAGCGCGGAACCGGAGGGCTCTGCGTCAGTGGTGGACCCCTCGGTGGCATCGTCGCCCGCCTCGGACGGGGTTTCCGTCGCCGTGGCTGACTCCGTCGTTTCTTGTGTCGGCTCGGGGTTGGGCGTCGGCTCCGCGGCAGGGGAGGGACTCGGCTCGACGTCGGCCTCCGCGTACTCCGGGACCCCTTGCACGTCCCCCGTGACCGCGATCGAGAACCTGATCGGCACCGGAACGCCTCGGAGCTCTCCATCGCGGAGCTCGCCAAGGCCGACGGCGAAGTAGTAGTCACCGGCCATCGAGAAGCCATTGCTGTTCCGGAAGTACATCCGCGGCGAATCCCACCGGTTGCGGAAGTTGACCTGGGGAACCTGGTTGATGTCGGGGCGGCTCGTGAGCTCGAGCCGGCCGTTGACCATGCGGTACATCCCCGCGCGCAGCAGTTCCTGGGAGTCCATCTGGCTGAAGTCGGGGGCGTAGACGTTTCCGGGAACGTTCAGCCAGTCCAGGCTGTGCAAGCCCTGCAACGGTGCGAACGCCGGGTCCGGCCCGTCGATCGCGAAGATGGCCTCCTGCCCCCAGTCGACACGCGTCTTGAAGAGGACCACTTCTCCCGGCACCAAATCGGTGACGTAGGTGCCCGGCTCGATCGCCAAGGCATCGTTGAAGCTGGCCCCGCCGACGACGCTCACCGGCGCCCCCGAGGCCGGGGAGGTCAACTGGTCGGAGTTGTCCCGCGGCACCGAGGCGACGCCGTCGGGAAGCGACTCGGCATCGGCTGCGGGAGCCTCCTCCATGACCCGGATCTCCACGTCGGTGGTCACCGCGGTTCTGGCGTTGCCACGCTTCACCTCGTAGACCAGTTCGTCGGCCTCGGCGCAGGCTTGTGCGCGGGCATCGGGCTGCTGGGCGCGGGGATCCAGTTGCACGGCCATGACGGTCCCGGCGGCGATCACTCCCTGTCGCTGCGTGTCACTGGCGAGTGCCCACCGGCTCGAGCACTCGAGGCCGTCCGGCGTCGAGAGCCGCCAATCCCACCGTCCTCGGTTCATCCCGTCGGGTGCGGCGGGCATGCGGCCCACCATGCTCACCCGGATGGTGGAGCCGGGCTGCGTGCGCGGGACCCGGTAGTACTTGGTCGTCATGCCCTGAGTGGACGAGGCGGCGACGTCGACGTACTGCCCCACCTCGAGGAGCGGCGCACCCTCTGGGGTGGGGCTGCCCTCAACGGGGGTTCCCTGGATGGTGAAAGGGCGGGCCGTGCGCGTCGAAAGCGTGCTCAAGGTGGTGGTCAACGTCCCTGCGTCCGCGGCGTCGTAGTACGTTCCTCCGCCCGCCTCAGCGATGCACGTCAACTGCTCGCGGGCCACGCCGCCCACGCCGAAGCCGACGGTGTCGATCTGCAGCCCGATCCCGGCGTCGATGATGTCCTGCACAGCGACGCACGGGTCGGGCACGCAGCGCTCCTCGCCGTCGGAGACGAGGATGATGTGCCGCTTCCCCTCAGTTCCGAGGTCCGTGGCGGCCTCCTGCAGCGCGAAGGCGATGGGGGTCTCGCCGACAGCGTTGAAGGACCGGATGGCCGTAGTGAGGCCCTGCTCGTCGAGGGGCTCGATCGGGTGGACGAGCTGGGAGTCGGCGCACTCCGCCGGGGTCCGGCCGGGGCCGTCGACGGTGGCCCCGTAGACGCGCAGGCCCACGTCGGCGTCCTCAGGCAGCGATCCCAGGGCCCCGATGAGGGCGGTCTTGGCCGCCTCCAGCTTTGTCACTCCGGAAGGGTCGGGCTCGTTCATCGACGCGGAAGCGTCGAGCACCAGGACGACCTTGGTCTGCTCGGGTAACGCGGTTTCGTCGGCCACACTGGGGAGGGCACCCGCGGCTGCGATAGCGAGCGCGGGGGTGGCGGCGGTGAGGTGTCGGAGGCGAGGCATCGTCTCGTCCCTTCCTGTCGGATGTGTGTGCAAATGCAAATATAGAGTTTGCTTTAGTAAACGTCAAGGCTGGACCAGCCGCGCGAACCCCGTATACCCTAGCCGCCGCGACGATGCCCCGGAGGGGGCACAATGTGGCATGACGTGGATTCCTGACGAATTCCTTCCTCCGTCCCGGGTGGACCTGCCCACGGGGCATCACCTGCGTCCTATCCGTGCGTCGGACGTCGACATCGACGGTGGAGGTCGGTTAGGGTCGGGCGTATGAGGAGAGGGTGGTCGGTCGCCGCCGCCGGGCTGTGCCTGGCGCTGTCGGCCTGCAGTGGGACGAGCCTGGGTACCTCCCCCTCCGAGCCCACGACCGTGACCACCCCGTCCACGCAGGAGTCTGCAGTGACCACCGAGCCGGCGTCCGTCCGGGCCAGCATCGAGGCGTCGGTGTCCCGCGACGAGCGGGGGCTGCGGGTGTCCTACACCGTCACCAACGACGGTGAGGCTCCGCTGCTGGTCCTCACCGAGCGGGGCCACGACCAGTCCGGCAGCAGCACTGCCCCGCGGGAGCCGGAGTCGGTCTGGGTCTCGCAGGCCTCCCCCGACGCGGCACGTCTGTCGAAGCAGGTTTTCAGCACCACCCCCGGCACGTTGCTCTACGCGCCTTGGCGGGCCCCCGCCGCGCTGGTCGACCGGGGCGGGCACCTGAACGGTGAGATGTCCGTGCCGCTCCCGCTGCGCGGTGACCTCCCCGACGTGAGCGAGGCGATGGTCCATGACGAGCAGCCGCTCACCACGGCCCCGACCCAGGTGGAGGTGTGCGTCCAGGTCGCGCCGTCCCCCGGCCCCACGGCATACAACGACGAGATCACCATGGACAGCCCCGGCCGTGCGCTCGTGTGCACCGGGCCACTGGCGCTGCCCAGCGACGAGTAGACGGGCACACGGTCGGTGGCGACCCGGCGATCCTGAGCGACTGCGGCAACCTGCTGATGACGGCCTCGATGACGATGGACGCAGGCCGATCGTCGATGGCGCAGCATCAGGTCCGAGGCCGCCGACTTACGCGCCTCAGGTGCGGGCCCTCAGGGAGCGGAGATGCTGTGGAATCCGGTGGGGCGGATGGGCCTGGCCGGGACGCCCGCGACAATCACGTCCGGCTCCACATCCCGGGTGACGACGGAGCCAGCACCGATCACCGCGCCGTCGCCGATCGTCACCCCCGGGAGCACCGTTACGTTCGCGCCGAACCACACCTTGCGGCCCACGACGATGGGTGCCGGGACCATGTCGCCGCGTCGGTCTGGGTCCATCGCGTGGTTGAGGGTGGTGAAGGTGCAGCCATGCCCGATGAGGGTGTCGTTGCCGATGGTGATGCCGCCGGTGTCCTGGAACCGGCACCCCATGTTGATGAAGACGCGTTTGCCCAGCTTGAGGTTCCGGCCGAACTCGCTGTAGAGCGGCGGGAACACCGTCACCGACTCATCGACGGGGCGGCCGGTCAGCCGCGACAGGAGCGCGCGCACCTCGTCGGGAGAGTGATAGCGGGAGTTGAGTTCCGCCGTGATCCGCATCGCCTCCTGCGAGGCCTTAAATAATGAGCCGGTGGAGTTCGGAGCCGCTCTCGATGAACTCCCGGCGGTGGACGTGGGCGAGGAAGTCCTGCAGTTCCATGGCCGTCACCCTACGTCCACAGTGGCGGTGACGGGGCCCCAGACGGGCGAGCAGATCGCGCTTGGCGAGCCACTCCTGTGTGAGGTGTCCCAGGCGCAGGTCGTCCGGAGCTGAGGGTCCGCCCATCCTGGTGGGCACCCACCCTGGGTCGACGGCGTTGCTGGCTGTGTCAGGCCAGAACCGGGCCACGGCGCTCGCCAGCGTGGTGACCAGCAACTTGAGTGAATGGCAGGATCGCAGGGATATTGTGTAGCGCACGGGCCTCTCGGGAAGCGGAAAGCGCTCCTGGCCGTGCCACAAACGTAGAGGAGGCTCGATGAGCACCCCCGAGACTGAGGCTGCCAACCGCCAGACGCAGCGAGAGCTCTACGGCGAGCCGATTGCCGACATCGTCGGACGCATCACGTCGGCACTGGGTCTCACTCAGGGGCGCCTCGCCGAGGTCATCGGGCTCTCCGCGCCGATGCTGTCGCAGCTGGTCAGCGCTCGACGGGTGAAGATCGGTAATCCGGCGGTGCTCGCACGCCTTCAGTCCCTGGCCGATCTGGCCGTCGGCCCAGCACTCTCCTCGGAGGAGAGGGAGGCACGGCTGGCCGCGATCCACGACGAGCAACCCACCATGTCGACGATGCGCGACGCCGGCGCAGTCCACGCCCTGCGCGCGGCCGCGCCGTCGGAGGAATTGCAACGGCTGGCGCAGCAGACGACGGCTCCAGAACTGGCGGCCCTACTGCGGCTGGCGGCTGGCCCCTCCAGCCATGGCTGAGCTGTTCGCCGGTCGCTATCTCCTCCTCGAGCCCATCGGCGAGGGGGGTATGGGCACCGTATGGCGGGTCGAGGACCTCAAGCGGAACCGTGTGGTCGCCGCCAAGATCCTGCGCCAGTCGCACAGCACGTCGCTGCTGAGGTTCGTGCGTGAGCAGAGCCTTCGGATCCACCACCCGCACGTCCTTATGCCCCTCGGCTGGGCGGGTGAGGACGATCGGGTGCTCTTCACGATGCCAATCGTCGCCGGCGGCTCGCTGGCCACCCTGGTGGGCGACTACGGCGCCCTCCCACCACTCTTCGTCGCCGAGATCCTGCGCCAGATCGCCTCCGCGCTGATCGCCGTCCACGACGGGCGCCTGGTCCACCGCGACGTCAAACCTGCCAACATCCTCCTCGACGCCACCGGCGCGGGACGGCCGCACGCCTATCTGTCGGACTTCGGGATCGCCGTCGAGCTCGACGGCCCCCGCTTCACCGAGACCGGTCTGGTGACGGGCACCCCCGGCTATCTCGCGCCCGAGTTGGCCGCTCTCGGGGATCCGGCCCCGGCCTCGGACGCGTACTCGTTGGGCAGCGTCGGTCTCCACCTGCTGACCGGTGTGCGGCCCCAGGACGTGGCACGGGGGGCCGCCCCCAACGGTGTGCCGAGCTCGCTGTGGGACACCCTCGTGGCGCTGACCGAGCCTGACCCCCAGCGGAGGATGTCGCTTCCCGACGCCCTCGCGCGGCTTGAGGCGCCGGAGCTCGCCTGGCACGACGGCGCTGCCGGTGAGGTGGAGGTGTTCGACCACTTCGCGCCGGAGCACACCGACGAAGCGGAGCGGCTCCACCAATCCGAATCGGACGCAGACGGGGCAGACCGTCGGCTGAACAGCCGTGATCTCGTTGTCTTCGGATCCTTCGGAGCCCTGATGATCGTCGGGATCCTTCTGCTGCTGCTCTAACGACGGCGCATGACGGCGTAGACCCCGGCGCCCACGGCTCCGACGACGAGCAGCGCCCCGCCGATGAGCGGCAGCGCCGAGCCAGAGGGCTCTGCCTCTGCGGCAGGCTCGTCGGTGCCATCGTCGGTCGGATCGGCGGGGATCTCAGTCGCCGTGGCCGCCTCCGTCGGCTCCGGCGTGGGCTCCGAGCTGGGGGTCGGCTCGTCGGTGGGGGAGGGACGTGGCTCAGCGTCGGCCTCGACATACTCCGGCGCTCCCTGCACCTCGCCGGTGACTGCGATGGAGAAGGTGATCGGTACAGGAACGCCGCGGAGCTTCTCATCGCGGAGTTCCCCGAGGCCGACGGCGAAGTAGTAGTCGCCTGCCATCGCGAAGCCGTCGCTGTTCGAGAAGTACATGCGGGGCGAATCCCACCGGTTGCGGAAGTTCACCTGCGGAACCTGGTTAATGTCGGGGCTGCCTTGGCGGTCAAAACCACCCTCCATGACGCGGTACCTCGCGGCGTTCTGCGCTTCGAGGGAGTCCATCTGGCTGAGGTCGGGGGCATAGACGTTGCCGGCGACGCTCATCCAGTCGTTGGGCCCCAGACCCTGGAGCGGCGCGAACGTCGGGTCCGGTCCGTCGACTGCGAGGATCGCCTCCTGCCCCCAGCCGACGTGGGTCTTGAACAGCACCAGTTCGCCGGGGACGATGTCCGTCACGTAGGTACCGGGCTCGACGGCCAGGGCGTCGTTGAAGCTTGCACCGCCAACGACGTTCACAGGCGTCCCCGAGGCTGGGGAGGTCAGCTGGTCGGCGTTGCTCGTGGGCACGGACGAGACGCCATCGGGAAGTGAGGCGGCATCGGCGGCCGGGGCCTCTTCTGTGACCCGGATCTCGACATCGGTGGTCGCCGCGGTCTTGGCCTTGGCGCGTGTCACCTCGTAGATCAGCTCCTCGGCCTCGGCGCAGGCTTCCGCGCTCTTGGTGGGCTGCTGAGCCCGCGGGTCAAGTTGCACGGCGACGACGGTGCCGGTGGCGATCACACCCAGTCGTTGCCTGTCGTCTGCCAGGGCCCAGCGGCTCGAACACTCGATACCGTCGGGCGTCGATAGGCGCCAATCCCACCGTCCTCGGTTGACCCCGTCCTTGGCGGTAGGCAGGCGGCCGATCATGCTCACGCGGATCGTGGAGCCGGGCTGGGTGCGTGGGACGCGGTAGTACTTGGTCGTCGTGCCCTGGGTGGACGAGGCGGAGGTGTCCACGTACTGCCCCACCTCCAGGAGGGGGGCGGCTTCCGGCGTGGGTGTGCCCTCGACGGGGGTGCCCTGCACCGTGAACGGGCGCGCTGTGCGGGTGGAGAGGGTGGTCAGTGTGGTGGTCAACGTTCCGGCGTCGGCAGCGTCGTAGTAGGTGCCGGCCCCCGCTTCGGCGATGCACTTCAACTGTTCGCGCGCCGCATCACCGACGCCGAAGCCGACGGTGTCGATCTGCAGCCCGATCCCGGCGTCGCTGATGTCCTGGATCGCGACGCACGGGTCGGGGACGCAGCGCTCCTCGCCGTCGGAGACGAGGATGATGTGTCGCTTACCGTCGGGGCCCAGATCCTTGGCCGCCTCCAATAGCGAGTAGGCGATGGGGGTCTCACCGACCGCATCGAAAGACTGGATGGCGGCAGTGAGGCCCTGCTCGTCGAGGGGTTCGATCGGGTGGACGAGTTGAGAGTCGGCGCACTCCGCCGGGGTCCGGCCGGGGCCGTCGACGGTGGCCCCGTAGACGCGCAGACCCACGTCGGCGTCCTCAGGCAGCGATCCCAGCGCCCCGATGAGGGCGGTCTTGGCGGCTTCGAGCTTGGTGACGCCGGAAGGATCGGGCTCGTTCATCGATGCGGACGCGTCAAGCACCAACACAACCTTGGTCTGCTCGGGGGCCAGCGACTCATCGGCGGCAACGGGCGCGACGCTGGCGGCAGCGAGCGCGAGGGCCGCGGCGGCGGACAGAAGGTGGCGGCGAGTCATTCACTCGCTCCTCTCGTCGGAATTAATTTGCATTTGCAAAGGTAGTGTTTACTTTAGCAAACGCCGGCGCCGGATTGTCAACCATCAGACCTGATACACCCTAACCAGGTCAACAACGGCGTTAGACGAGGCGACCTCCCCGCGTGGCCGCAGGGGCTGGGGTGCACATGTCCTCGGGCGTTCTGCGTGTGTGCGCAGCGCGGAGACGGGCACCGGGGGAGAATATGGCATGACGTGGATTCCCGCCGAAGTCGAACCGCCGTCCCGGGTGGACCTACCCACCGGGCATCACCTGCGTCCGATTCGTGAGTCGGACATCGACATCGACTATCCCGCGGTCATGGGCTCGCGGGAGCGGCTGTGGGAGAAGTACGGCGAGGCCTGGGGGTGGCCGCTGGCGACAATGACTCGGGAGGAGGACCAAGCTGATCTGGCGCGACACGAGGCGGAGATCGCCGCGAAGGAGACGTTCAATTACGCGGTTCTGCCAGAGGGGGAGGATCGGCTGCTTGGCTGCGTCTATCTCGATCCGCCGGAGGACGACTGCCCGCCGGGGACCGACGTGCTCACGTCGTGGTGGGTGGTGGACGACGAGGCGGGCGGCGAGTTGGAGAAGGCGTTGGATGAGTTCGTGCCGCGGTGGTTGCGCGACGTGTGGGGTTTCCGCCAGCCGCACGTCGATCCGTGACCGTCACGTCCGAAGTCTTCAGGGGGACCCGTCCGTCGTTGTCTGCAGGTAGGTCTTCCGGTTCAGCCCACACAGCGCCACCACGTTGAGATCAGGTGCGAGGCCGCCGCCTCCGCACCTCGAGTGACAACCCTCAGCCCCTCACGCGCAAATCGAGAACCGACCCGGAGTCCTTGCCTACCCAACGTACGTCAAGCCCGGGGGTCAAACAGCCCGTGCCAGTTCAGTGGCGTGCGACCGGTTTGTCGTTCGCCCTTGACACGAGAGCGCTCTCACGGAAGGCTAGGCCTTGTGCGGAGCGTGAGAGCGCTCTCAGGCCCGCACGTGTCTGTGCTCACTGCACAGAAGTCAATGACGACTAAGGGAGTCACATGTCATCTGTTTCATCCTCATCCCGATGGAGAGCGCTTGCGCTCAGCGGGTTGGCAGCAACGCTTCTGGCCCTGCCCGCCCAGGCCTCCGGTCCCACCGACGGGCTCGCCGGCTCGGACCTCTACCTCAACCCCTACAGCACCACGCTCGAGGCGGCCCAGAAGCTGAGCGGTCAGGCTCGCGCCGACGCGCAACTCCTCGGAAGCATCCCGTCGGCCGACTGGTTCACGAAGGGCACTCCGGAGGAGGTGCGGATCGCCGTCGACGAGGTGGTCACCGCCGCCGAGGCGCGTGGCGAGATGCCCGTGCTCGTCGCGTACAACCTCCCGTTCCGCGACTGCGCCCAGTACTCGTCGGGAGGTGCGCTCGACACCGAGGCCTACACGGCCTGGATCGACGGGTTCGCGGCCGGGATCGGCGACCGACCTGCCACGGTGCTCCTTGAGCCCGACGGCCTTGGCGTCATCCCTCATTACACGACGCTCGACGGCCAGGTCGAGTGGTGCCAGCCTACGGAACTCGACGCGACGACGGCGACGTCTGATCGCTTCGAGCAGCTCAACTACGCCGTCGACGCGTTCGAGGCGCTGGAGGGCACCGACGTGTACCTCGACGGGACGTCGTCGGCCTGGCTCAACGTCCGCGAGATCTCCGACCGGCTCGTGAAGGCCGGGGTGCAGAACGCGACGGGGTTCTTCCTCAACGCGTCCAACTACCAGTTCACCGCCAACCAGGTGGCCTACGGCACGTGGATCTCATCGTGCATCGCCTACGCCACCGAGGTGGCCCCGGGCGACTTCGCCAACTGCGGCGACCAGTACTGGAACGGCGGACCGGCAACTGACTGGGAAGGCGTCACGATGTCCAACTACGGCGAGTGGTCGGCCGACAACCCGGACCCTGCGCTGAACACGTCGGGCATCGACTCGCGCTACGCGTTGATCCTGGGCAACGTGGAGCCGTCGACTCATTTCGTGATCGACACGAGCCGCAACGGCATCGGGCCGTGGGACCACGAGAACAAGTACGGCAGCACCCACGAGGACTGGTGCAACCCGCCGGATCGCGGCGCCGGCGCCCGTCCCACGACCACGACCGGCATCCCGCTCGTGGACGCCTTCCTGTGGATCAAGGTGCCGGGCGAGTCCGACGGCCAGTGCTACCGAGGCACCGAGGGCCCGCTGGATCCGGAACGCGGTATGCAGGACCCGCCCGCAGGGCAGTGGTTCGTCGAGCAGGCCAGGGAGCTGATCGAGTTCGCCTCCCCGGAGCTGAAGCCTCAGGAGTGCCACGTGGTGTGGGACGCCAAGGGCAAGGGCAAGGCGTTCGCCGCGAAGGTCACCGTGACCTCTCCGTCGCCTGAGTGGACGCTTTCGTACGTGTGGCGCGACGACCAACGGATCAACAACGTCAGCCGCGGCACCTCGACCCAGGACGGTGTGGATGTGAGCATCACCTCACGTGCACCGTCGGTCGTGGTCTCCGCCAAGGGCGGCGCAACGGAGCCGTGGCTGTTCTGGGTTGACGGGAAGCCCTGCACCTCCGAGTAGTCCAGGGCCCACCGAGGGAGGGGGTGCCAGACGATGTCTGGTGCCCCCTCCGTCGTGTTTGCCCGACGGCGAGCCCGGCGCCCCGGTGTCCAGCGCCGCGAACGTATACTTCCGGCCGATGACATCGAGGACAACGGGGGAGACTGGGATATGGGCCGATCGGTGAGAGCGAGCCTCCGTCGGAGGGCCCGGACCGTCGCCGTTGCTGGCACCGTTGCGGTCTTCGCCTACGCGGTGTTCGCTGCCTTCCAGATTCTGGTGCTCAACCCGCTCGCGGCCGCGCCAGGTGCCGACCTCGCCCAAATCTACGCCGACGTCGAGGCCGCGGGGGAGTCCATGGGTGTGCCGTCGGTGGTGACCATCCTGACGGTGGGGCCCATCGTCGCGAGCGCGTTGCTGGCTCGCACCTGGGCGCGGCCGGAACCTGAGCCTCGGATGGTCCTGGTTCTGTACCTGGCGCTGCTGGCGCTGGGTGAGCTCGGCCATACCGTTGCCAGCTTCGGACCGGGGATGGCGCTGGCCGACACATACCTCATCAGTGGCGGCGACCACTCGCCGTGGGCGGTCCCACTGCAGGCGGTCAGCGGCATCGCCTTTATGGTGGCGGTCATCCTTGCGCCCGGCGCCTGGGCGGCTGCGGGGGACCGGCGTGCGGGCGTTCCGCTGCGCTGGCACAACTCCTGAGTGCCAGTTCGACCCGCCCACCGTTGTCGAACGTTCCCACTTCCGCTTCAGCCTGAGAGCACAGCGCCGCGAGGCGAAGGGAGTGCGGACCCGCGGCCGACGCGCTAGAGATGATCGGCGTCGAAGGGGTTCACAACTGTCAGATCCGACACATGTGGGAAGTCCTTGACGTTCCTCGTGGCCAGGGTGGCTCCGTTAGCGAGGCAGATTCCGGCGATCTGCGCATCGGCCAGGGACATCGTGCGCCCTTGGGTGAGGCCGTCGACAAGGAGGCGGGCCGTGGCTCTCGCCGCCGTCACGTCGTACACGGCGATCGCATCGGCAAAGGCACTGACAAGTGTGTTCCATCGGGCCTCGAGGTCCTTGCGTCGACGACCGGCAGGGAGCCGTCCAAGGCCACGAACGATCTCCTCGACGGTCACCACACTGATGGTGAGGTCCGACGCCGCCAAGTCCCGCGCCCACGCCATGACGCTCGCCTCGGGGGTGTCCTTCATGAACTCGGAGACGACGTCCGTGTCGGCGATGATCACGAGAGGTCGACCGGGCGCGGAAGATCATCTCGGACTGGCACCTGCAGCTCGACTCCCCCCACCTCGGAGATGGCGGTGTGCAGTGCGAGGAGGATGTTCTCGTCCGGAAGGTCGACGGCGGCATCTAGGATTGCGCGCACCTCGGCCTCGACCGATCGACCATGCTTGGCCGCCCGACCCCGCAACCGGGCGTGGGTGTGTTCGTTCAACTGGCGGATCGTCAGACTGCTCATGGCTTCCTCCTTGATAGCAATGCTAGGACTCGGTCTACAGTCTGGGTGGGGGCTCGGCCATGCCTGCTCGGGTGTTGCACACTCTGATCGCCCTCACGCAGCGTGACCATCCCAGCCGATAGGCTGCGACACGATGAGTAGCACCGATACCTTCGCACCCGGCAACGTCGTCGTGGTGCGTGACGAGGACTGGCTGATCACCTCGGTGGACGAGTCGTCCGACGGACCGGTCCTCAACGCCCAGGGTCTCTCGGATCTGGTCCGCGGCCAGGACGCCGTCTTCTACCCTCGCTGGACCGGATCAAGCTCAACGACCCCCGCGACACTGAAGTCCGCGCCGACGACTCACCCAAGTACCGCCGCTCCCGCCTCTGGGTGGAGTCCACGCTCCGCAAGACCGCCGTCCCCCTCAGCGACGATTCGCTCACCGTCTCGCCCCGCATGCTCGCCCGCCAGCTCGGCTACCAGCACAAGGCCGTCGCGAAGGCCCTCGACCCCGCGACGCTGCGGCCCCGCATTCTGCTCGCCGACGCCGTCGGCCTCGGCAAGACGCTCGAGATCGGCATGATCCTCTCCGAGCTCATCCGCCGCGGCCGCGGGGAGCGGATCCTGGTGGTCACCCCGCGACACGTGCTGGAGCAGATGCAGCACGAGATGTGGAGCCGCTTCGCCATCCCGTTCGTGCGCCTCGACTCCCAAGGTGTGGCCCGCGTCAAGCAGAAGCTGCCCGCCAACCGCAATCCGTTCTCCTACTTCCGCCGCGTCATCATCTCCATCGACACGCTGAAGCAGGAGCGCTTCGTCCACGATCTGCGCCGCCACCACTGGGACGCCGTCGTCATCGACGAGTCGCACAACGTCACCAACACCGCCACCCTCAACAACCGCCTGGCCAGCATCCTCGCGCCGCAGGCCGACGCCCTCATCCTCGCGTCCGCCACCCCGCACAACGGATCACGTGAATCGTTCGCCGAGCTGGTGCGTCTCCTCGACCCCACCGCAGTCAAGGCCGACGGCGACCTGGACGCCAAGCGCGTCGACCAGCTCACCATCCGACGACACCGCCACAGCGCCGAGGTGGCCGAGGAGGTGGGCGCCGACTGGGCCGAGCGCCTCGAGCCCGACAACCGCCTCATCGACGCCTCCCCGCAGGAGGACGCCGTCGTCGACGAGCTGGTGGACACCTGGCTAGGCCCGACGCTTGTGGCGGTGTAGTGGCTCGATGCAGATCAGGTCAGCGAGCCGGGTCGAGCACAGCGAGGCTGCCCGGCTTGGAAGGCCATAGCCGATGTGGACGGCGACGTTGTGCAAGGACGGACGCTACTGTGGTGTCAGTCCCAGTCGTGATGCTATCGACGAGGGATCCGAGGTAGGTCGGCGCCGCGGGGGCGACTCGCTCCGGGGAGGACAGCCAAGTGAGTGAGCTACTTCCCGGTCGCGAGGCCATGCGGCTGCGCGGCGTACTTATTGACTATCTCACCACCACATTCGCCCTCGTCGGCTCCGATGCGCAGACCGCTCTCCGCGATCTTCTGGAGGACCACCCGGTTTATGGGGGTCTTGGTGGGGTCAGGCCTGCACCAGAAGCTCGGTTCGGCTGTGCACGCCGTTCTTGCGCAGCACCGAACCCACGTGCTTCTCCACGGTCTTCACCGAGATCTGCAGCCGAGTGGCGATCTGCTTGTCCGGCAGACCTTCGCGCAGCAACTCCAACACCTCGTGCTCCCGCGCGGTCAGGCGGTTGGGCCTCGCCGGCGCGGGCCGCTGGTCCAGTTGCTCGAGGATGCCGCTGAACACCAGCACATCGCCCTGCGCTTCAAGGTCCATCCACGTCTCGGCTACCTGCCGCTCAACGCGATCCCGCGTGACCGGAAGCTCCCAATCCTGCAGAGTGCTGACGTCGGGGTGATTCCGGTACGCCACGACGACGTCGACATCCGCCTCGTGCAGGGGGCGCAGGATCAGGCGGTCGGTCCGGATCGAGTAGGCGGTACTCACGCAACCAGTATCGCTCGTTGACGGGCGTGGCGAACGCGAGTGACGAAGACACGGCTTGCGGGTGACGACCGGTGGCTATAGTCGGGAAGATGACCAACACCGCTGAGACGACCGGCGTGCACACCATCGCCGCGCTGCTGACGGGCGTGGGGGTCAGCGGGGGTTACGCCGTCGGCGTCGTGGCGCTGGTGCCTCTGCCGGAGCCGCTGCCTGACGAGCCGGCCTCCACCGATACCGCCGGCGACCTCGCCCGTGTCGGCGACGCGCTGGAGACCGTGGCCACCAAGCTCGACGCGACCGCCGCCTCCCTCAGCGGTGACGCCGCCGAGATGGTCGGCGCCGCGGGCCGGATGGCCTGGGTCGAGGCGGACGGCGCGGGTCGCCTCGAGTTCAGCCGGGACGCCGCCGGGCGGGTCCTCGCCGCGACCGGCTCCGCCGGTACCCAGCAGTGGGCCTACACGGGCAACCTGGTCGTCTCGCACACCGGCACCGCGACGGGCGCCGAGGTCGGCACCACGGTCGAACGCGACGAGGACGGCCGGGTGGCGGCGGTCGTGCGCGACGGCGTCCGCACCGAGGGCACCCACGACGCGGCAGGACAGCTCGTCGCCGCCCGCAGCGGCGATGTCGTGCACACCTGGTCGTGGGACGCCGCGGGGCGCCTGGTCGCCGAGACCGCGGCGGGCCGGACGACCACCCACACGTACGGGCCGTCGGGGCAGCTGGCGACGCGCGAGACGGACGGGGTGGCCGCGCACTACACCTACGACCGGGCCGGACGCCGCACCAGCGAGGTCGGGCCCGACGGGCGCATCGAGTTCACCTGGGGAGACCTCGGCTGGCTCACCTCGGTCACCGGGCCCCAGGGCCGCCTGCTCGTCCCGGCCGGGAGTGCGGGATGACCACGGGCGTCCCCGAAGGTGTGTCCCGTGCCCCCGAGCCGGTGCAGCGCCTGGCCCGCGCGGTGGTCGAGCGCGGGTACGCCTGGTACCCGGTGGAGATGACCTCACCCGGCTGGGGCGACCGCCTGTACGGCGCCCGCACGCACATCGGTGAGGTGCGCATCTGGTCGCACCGCCTGTCGTGGGGGGTCACGCTCGGGGCTCCCGGCATGCCCGTGTTCGTGGACGCCGGCGTCTGGGAGGCGTGCCGCACGGGGGAGGTGCTGGGCATGGCTCGTCCCCCCATCGGGGAGCAGGTGGCCTGGCTGGAGGAGTTGTTGGCCTCGCGGTCGCTTCCGCCGTATGAGGTCGAGTGCCTCACCCGTCTGGAACGGGAGCGGCGCGAGCAGCCCCCGGCGTACACCGGCCTGCCGCTGGCCATCATCCTCATCACGTCGATCAGCCTCATCGTGGCGATGGCCTGGGCGAGCCTGGCCCTGGACATGGTGGGGCTCCGCGTCATGGCCGCGGGTGCCTTCGCGGCGCTGCTGGGCTGGCTGCTGCGTCCTGTCGCGGCCCACCGCGCCGCCCGGCGAGCGCGGCAACGGCGCGAGGAGGGTTGACCGGACGCGGAAGGCGTGGGACAGGTGGAGCGGCTGCTGCCGGGCGTCTAGGGCAAAGTGGGGGCGGGGGAGACCCTCGACGGCAAGTTGCAGGCGGTCCGCGCGTACGGCGACGACCTCGTCGTGACCAGGCATCACGCGGCTGCGTTGACTTGGTGGCCGGAGGTGGAGTGCCCCTCGTCCGCTCGTTCATGGAGGCAGGAAAGCCAGTCGCCCCCATCTGCCACGGCGCGTGGGTCCTCGTCGAGATCGACGCCGTGCGCGGCCGGCGCATGACGTCGACGGGCGCGATTTCAACGGACCTCAAGAATGCAGGCGCGGACTGGGTCGACGAGGAGTTCGTCCGTGACGGAAACCTCCTGACCAGCCGGAACCCCGACGACCTCCCCGCATTCAACGAGGGGATCGTGAGTGGTCCTGCCGTGGGGGCGCTGAGGTACCGCACTGCCGCGTCCGACCTCAGGCCTTCAGGCGGCCGATCGCGGCGTCCAGCATGGGCTCGGTGAGGCGGCCGGTGAAGGTGTTCTGCTGGCTCACGTGGTAGCAGCCGACCAGCCGGACGGGAGCACCGTCCGGCCTTGTCAGGGTGGCCTCGGCGCCGTGCCCGAAGCGGGGTTTCGGACGCGGCACCCCCCACGCCAGGCGGCGGGCCGAGCCGAGCACGGCATCCCACGCGATGGAGCCCAGCGCCATGACCGCCCGGACCGTGGTCCCCGAGAGCTGCAAGTCGCGGTCGAGCCAGTGGGCGCAGGTGGCCTTCTCGGGCGTCGTCGGCTTGTTGTCGGGCGGGGCGCAGTGCACGGGCGCGATGATCCGCAGCCCGGTCAATTCCAGCCCGTCGCCAGAGAGGGTCGCGTATGGCTGGGAGGCGAGCCCGGCCCGGTGCAGGGCGGAGTACAGCCAGTCGCCGGAGCGGTCGCCGGTGAACATGCGCCCCGTCCGGTTGGCGCCGTGCGCGGCGGGGGCCAACCCGACGACCAGCGCGGTGGCGTCCGGGTCGCCGAAGCTGGCCACCGGACGCCCCCAGTACGGCTGGTCGGCGAAGGCGGCCCGCTTGGTCGTGGCGACGTCCTCGCGCCAGCCCACGAGGCGGGGGCACGCGCGGCAGAGGGTGACGGCGGCGTCCAGCTCGGCGCGAGACGCGGTGGCGGCGAGCCGGGCGACGGCGTCCGGCGTGGTGGCGACCGGGGTGCCCGCGTCGGCGGTGTCGCCCGGCCAGCCCGTGCCCGGAGCGACGGGGGAAGCGAACGGCCGCCCGGTGAGCGGGTGCGGCAGGAGGACGGACGCCATGACGACACCCTAGGCTGGGTGCATGCGCGGAGTGATCATGTACGGGCCCGGCGACGTCCGGGTCGAAGACCGTCCGGACCCGACCATCCAGCAGCCGACGGACGCAATTGTCCGGCTGACCGCCACCTGCGTGTGCGGCTCGGACCTGTGGGGCTACCGCGGCATCAACGACCCGACCGACCCCCAGCCGATGGGGCACGAGTACTGCGGAGTCGTCGAAGCCGTCGGGGAGGACGTGCGCGACATCAGCGTCGGCGACTTTGTCGTGGGCGGCTTCTACGCCTCGTGCAACGCGTGCGCCCACTGCCGGGCCGGGTTCCCCAACGGCTGCGTGCAGCACCAGTGGTACGACGGTTGCCAGGCCGAGCTGCTCCGCGTCCCGCTCGCGGACGGCACCTTGGTCGCCACCCCGGGGCAGCCGGACGAGGCCTTGGTGCCCTCGCTGCTGACGCTCAGCGACGTCATGGCGACCGGCTGGCACGCGGCCGTGATGGCGGGCGTCCGCCCGGGCGGGACCGCTGTCGTCGTCGGCGACGGGGCCGTCGGGCTGTGCGGCGTGCTCGCGGCCTCCCAGCTCGGCGCCGACCGCGTGATCGCGATGAGCCGGCACGCCTCGCGTCAGGAGGTGGCCCGCCGATTCGGCGCCACCGACATCGTCGAGGAGCGAGGGGATGAGGGCGTGGCCCGCATCAGGGAGCTCACCGCCGGCGTCGGCGCGGACGCCGTGCTGGAGTGCGTCGGCACGGGCGACGCCATGAACCAGGCGATCGCCTGTGCCCGGCCCGGGGCGATGGTCGGCTTCGTCGGCGTCCCGCACGGGGTCGAGCTGCCGATCGGGCGGATGTTCTCCCGCAACGTGGGCGTCCGCGGCGGCATGGCGACCGTCCGCACCTACCTGCCCGACCTGATGGAGCGGGTGTGGTCGGGGCGGATCAACCCCGGCCTGGTCTTCGACCTCACCCTGGGGCTCGAGGACGCCGCCGAGGGCTACCGCGCCATGGACGAGCGCCGGGCCATCAAGGCGTTGCTGCGTCCCTGAGCCCCAGCGTGGCCGGCAGCGTGGGCGTCCGGCCGTGGACGTGCTCGCCGATGAACCCGAGCACGACCTCGTACCAGACCAGCGCGTGCTGGGGCTGGAGGATCCAGTGGTTCTCGTCGGGGAAGTACAGGAACCGGTGCGGGCTCTGGCCCTTCTCGTCGGCCGGGAGCCCCGACTTGCTGAGCAGCTCCCACCACAGGCGCAGGCCCTCGCCGATCGGGACGCGATAGTCCTTGTCGCCGTGGATGACGAGCATCGGGGTGCGGATCTCGCCGACGCTCTCGTGCGGTGAGTGGCCGTCCATCAGCCCGCCCATCTCGCGCGCCCAGTAGTAGGGGGCGTCGGTGGTGGGGCCGAACTGGTCGAGCGCCCACAGACTGGCGTGGGTGACGATGGCGGCGAACCGGTCGGTGTGGCCGGCGATCCAGTTGGCCATGTAGCCGCCGAAGCTGCCGCCCATCGCGATGGTCCTGTCGCCGTCGATGTCGTCGCGGGCCTCGACCGCGTCGGTGATCGCCATGAGGTCGGTGTAGGGCGCGTCGCCCCAGGAGCCCCAGCCGCGCTGGATGAAGTCCTGTCCGTACCCCGTGCTCAGCGCCGGGTCGGGCAGCAGGACGGCGTAGCCCTGAGCGACCATCGCCCACGGCGTCCAGCGCCAGGACCAGGCGTTCCACGAGCTGAGCGGGCCGCCGTGGATCCACAGCAGCAGCGGTGCCGGCTTCTCGGGCGACGCGCCGTGGGGCAGCGCCAGCCACCCACGAATCCGGACGCCGTCGGCTGAGGTCGTCTCGACCTCGACCAGCGTGCCGGGCAGCTCGGGGCGCTCGACCGGGTTGGGCAGACGGGTGACGGAGTCGCCGTCGATGCGGACGACCTCGCCCGGGTAGGCGTAGCTCGAGCGGGCGCCGTACACGGTGCCGTCCGGGGCGACGGTCGCGGCGGAGTAGGCGGCGTCGTCGTGGGTGAGCTGGATGGCCTCACCCGAGGCGACGTCGAGCCGGAACAGCGGCCCGCGGCCGTCCTGGTCGGCCTGCAGCAGCACGGCGTCGCCGGCGGGGTCCCAGGCGATCGGGCTCGCCCACTGGTCGAACGCGTCGGCGATCGGGCTGACGATGCCCGAGGCGATGTCGAGCAGGCCCAGCTCGCGGCTCGGGGCCGTGGTGGCGGTGCCGGTGCGGCCGTACACCACCAGCGCGCGGGTGCCGTCGGGGCTGACCGGGCCGGGGCCGTAGTCGGTGCCGGTGACGCCCTCGACCAGGTCCGTCGTCGTGCCGGACGCCAAGTCGACCTTGACGATCGCCGTCAGCCGATCCCCCAGGGCCACGGGGATCGTGCGGCCCGCCAGCACGAACGACCCGTCGGGGGCCACGTGCAGGCCGTGGGTGCTCAGGTGGGCGCCCAGCCCCCGGGTGAGCAGGCGCAGCCGCTGGCGCGGCGCCGCGTCGACGGTGCCCGGCAGGTCCGGGTCGGGTGCGGCCGCGGCGTCGGACGCGTCTCCCTGCTCCGCCTTCTCGGCGTCCGTGGGCTCGGGTTCGGTGGCGGGGGCGTCCTCGACCGCGAACAGGTGGGGGGCGTCGGGGCCCAGGTCGGCGTCCCAGTAGCGCACGGCCGCGTCGGTGTGCAGGATCGCGGCGACCTTCTTCTCCTTGCGCTGCTTGCGCGCCTCGGCGTCGGCCTTCTCGGGGTCGTCGGCGTGCTCGGCCACCGGCATCAACGGGGCCACCACGAACACGCCGCCGTCGCGGCCGGTGTGCACCGAGGAGATGCCGCCCGGGCGTGAGACCACCAGCCGGGCCTCGCCGCCCGCCGCCGGGACCATCCACAGGGCGGCGACCGGGTCGTCGCCGTCGGCGTCCGGGTCGGGCCGGGCCGAGATGAAGTACAGGTTGCCCGCGGCGTCGTAGGCCGCACCCGACTCGCCCTTCGCCGAGCGGGTGATCCGGCGCGCGGGCGCCTCGCCGGCCGGGTCGTGCTCCCAGACCGCGTTCGCATAGCGGGTCTTCTTCGCGTCCAGGGTCGCCACGATCGTGGCCAGCCGCCGCCCGTCGGGACTCAGCGCCAGCCCGTTCACGCGCGGGTACGCGATGAAGTGCTGCAGGTCGTGGAACGGGGCTCGGGGCGTCGTCGACTCATGCGGCCCATCCTGCCGCGCGGGTCAAGCCTGCGGCGGGAGTTGCTGCTCGACGGACCGGCCGTGAAATCGCCGGTCAGGGACGCGCGCGTGTTGTAGCCGAAGACCCACGCGGTCGGGTACTCGGTGCACGAGGCGATCACGATCTCGTGGCGGTGGACGGGCTGGACCGCATCGGCCAGGTGGCGCCGGGCTACGTCGAAGGCATCCTGCAAGATCACATCGTTCATGGCCGTCTTCCCGGTTCCCCCAGGGCTGCGACGACCTCGGCAGGCGGAAGATAGCCGTGCTCGGAGACGTAGTGCAGCACCAGGTTCGGCGCCACCCAGCGTCGCCCGCCCGCCATCACCTCGATGCTGGCACTGCCGAGGTGGAGCGTGTCTCCCCGCTGCGCCGCGTACTCGGTGGGGTGGAAATCGGGCGACCACGGGCCGACCTCCTCGGGCGCCGGGCGGGGGCAGAAGGCGCAGGTGTGGAAGCCCCGGGTGCGATCGATGGGGCTGCGGGCGGCCTCCTCGAGCCCGCGCCTCACCTCCGACGGGCACGGGCCCTCCCGGAAGGGGTGCCTCGGGTCCAGCCACCCGAAGGCCAGCGTGTCCTTCGGCCAGGGCCAGCGGCCCGGCGTCAGGACCGAACCGTCCTCGTGGTGCACCACCGTCAGGTCGCGTCCCTGGCCACGTGGAAGAGCTCCGTGCGGAGCCGGTGGAACTCCCGCTGCTCGGTGAGGACTCCTCGCGCGTCCTGCAGGACGACATCGTTCCAACCACCCATGCCCGCGGAGTAGAGCGTCACCACATCGCGCGCCACATCGGACACCGGTTCCCCTCCCTCCAGCCGGGCACGGTAGCGAGCCATGGCATGGGCCCACCGGGGTTCCGTTGGCCGCAGCAGCGCCTCCAGCTCGGCCAACACCGACGCCATCGCCTGGGGTTCCTCGACCATGTCCTCTCCTCCTTCGCACCCCATCATCACTTCGGCGGCCAACTGTAGCCCACCTCGACCCCGCCGATCTCCCAGGGTTTGACGACGACCACCTGCTCCGTGCCGCCCATCCACAGGCCACCCTGGTTCGCGACCGTACCGGTGTGGATCTCGGTGCCGGCAGGCACCTTGATCGCGAAGGCGGTGTCGATCGGCGCCGGCGTTCCGTCCGGCCAGACCGGCGGGATCGCCTTGTCGATGAGCCCGCGCCTCACCTCCGACGGGCACGGGCCCTCCCGGAAGGGGCGCCTCGGGTCGAGCCACCCGAAGGCCAGCGTGTCCTTCTGCCAGGGCCACTTCCGCGGTGAGAGCACCGACCCGTCCTCGTGGCACATGGGACTCCTCTCAGGGCAGCAGGGGGGTAGTTGCGGCACGCCGCCCAGTCGTAGGTGCCGCCGTTGGGGGTGATCAGGTCGGCCAGGGACGTCGCGGTGGACCCCGTGACGGGGTTGTTGATGATGTCCAGGTCCGGCGTGGGCGGGTAGAGCACGTGCTCGGGGATGACGTCCCCGGGCCCGTAGACATCCACGGTCGGGGGGGCAGAACGGCCACCGCATCTGCCGCTCGATCTGGTTGCCCAGGCTGTCGAGTATCGTGTCGCCCTCGGCTCCGTACATCCGGATCCGGACGCCCTCGGGCACGACCATGTGGTTGCTCGGGATGCCGATGCCGGGGATGTCCCGGACCGGGGTGCCGGGGATGCCGCCGTGTCCGGAGAGCACGGTCCCGTCCGCGGCGAAGCTGCGGCCCAAGGTGTTGCCCGCCACGTCCTGAATCGCGTGCCCTGCTGCACGGGGGTCCGGGTGGGCGTAGGCGTTGGCCCACATGGTGTGCGAGCCAGCAACCTGGCGCGATACCTGGCGGGCGTCGTGCAGCATCGACTGTTCCTCCAGCCATTGGACGTAGGCGCGGTTGGCGCTGCTGGCCTCGAACGCCGTCACGGCGGCGGTCCGTCAGGCCCTCACCCACGGCCTGGCCAGCATCGCGTCCCAGGCCAAGACGATCCGCGACGGCGCGGCCAGCAGACGCGCTGCAGGCCGCCTTCGAGGCGTCCCGCGGCGGCAAGCGCGTCACCTCCGCCGAGTCCGAGGGCGGCGAGTCCGCGCTGGAGAAGTACTCGATCGACCTCACCGAGCGCGCCCGCTCCGGCAAGCTGGACCCGGTCATCGGCCGGCACTCCGAGATCCGCCGCGTGGTGCAGGTGCTGGCGCGGCGCACCAAGAACAACCCCGTGCTGATCGGTGAGCCCGGCGTCGGCAAGGCCGCCGTCGTCGAGGGCCTCGCCCAGCGGCTCGTGGCAGGCGACGGGCCGGATTCGCTGAAGGGCCGGCGGCTCGTTTCCCTCGATCTGGCCTCCATGGTGGCCGGCGCGAAGTACCGCGGTGAGTTCGAGGAGCGGCTCAAGGCCGTCCTCAACGAGATCCGCGAGGCGGAGGGCCAGGTGATCACCTTCATCGACGAGCTGCACACCGTCGTCGGGGCGGGTGCCTCGGGCGAGGGCGCGATGGACGCCGGCAACATGCTCAAGCCCATGCTGGCCCGCGGTGAGCTGCGGATGATCGGTGCCACCACGCTGGATGAGTACCGCGAGCGGATCGAGAAGGACCCGGCGCTGGAGCGCCGCTTCCAGCAGGTCTACGTGGGCGAGCCCTCCGTCGACGACACCGTGGCGATCCTGCGCGGCCTGCGTGAGCGCTACGAGGCGCACCACAAGGTGCGGATCACGGACTCGGCGCTGGTGGCGGCCGCGTCGCTGTCGGACCGGTACATCACGTCGCGGCAGCTGCCCGACAAGGCCATCGACCTGGTGGACGAGGCGGCGTCGCGGCTGCGGATGGAGATCGACTCGTCGCCGGAGGAGATCGACATGCTGCGCCGCGACGTGGACCGGATGACCATGCAGACCTTCCATCTGGAGAAGGAGGCCGACGAGGCGTCGAAGGAGCGGCTGGCCGCGCTGCGGGCCGAGCTGGCCGACGCGCAGGAGACCCTGCGGGGGCTGGAGAACCGCTGGGAGTCCGAGAAGGGCGGGCTCAACCGGGTTGGCGACCTGAAGGAGCGCATCGACCAGCTCCGCATGGAGGCCGATCGCGCCCAGCGCGAAGGCGACCTCACGAAGGCCTCGACGATCCTCTACGGCGAGATCCCTGCCGCGGAGAAGGAGCTGGCTGAGGCGGAGGCCTCCGACGCGACGGCGTCGATGGTCTCCGAAGAGGTCAGCGCCTCCGACATCGCGGAGGTCGTCTCGGCCTGGACGGGCGTGCCGGTTGGGCGCATGTTGGAGGGCGAATCCGAGAAGCTGCTCCAGATGGAGGAGCGGATCGGGGAGCGGCTGATCGGGCAGCGCTCCGCCGTCGTGGCCGTCTCGGATGCGGTGCGCCGCTCGCGCGCTGGCATCTCCGACCCGAACAGGCCCACGGGCTCGTTCCTGTTCCTCGGCCCCACTGGCGTGGGCAAGACCGAGCTGGCCAAGGCCCTGGCTGATTTCCTGTTCGACGACGAGACCACGCTGGTACGCATCGACATGAGCGAGTACTCGGAGAAGCACTCCGTGGCCCGCCTTGTCGGCGCCCCTCCCGGCTACATCGCCTACGAGGAGGGCGGCCAGCTGACTGGGTGGAGAAGGCGCACCCGGATCTGGTCAACATCCTGCTGCAGGTGCTCGACGACGGCAGGCTCACCGATGGCCAGGGCCGCACCGTCGATTTCCGCAACACGCTGCTGATCATGACCTCAAACCTGGGCTCGCAGTTCATGGCCGACCCGATGCTCTCGCGCGAGGAGAAGGAGGCCTCGGTGATGTCGGTGGTGCGGCAGGCGTTCAGGCCCGAGTTCCTCAACCGGCTCGACGAGACGGTGCTGTTCGAGGCCCTCACACAGGAGCAGCTGGCGCAGATCGTGGACATTCAGCTGCGCCGCCTGGGTGCGCGGCTCGCGAGCCGGCGCATCACCGTCGAGGTTTCGGACGCGGCCAAGCAGTGGCTGGGGGAGGTGGGCTTCGACCCGGTGTACGGCGCCCGGCCTCTGCGTCGGCTGGTGCAGTCGACCATCGAGGACGCGCTTGCCAAGGGGCTGCTCAGCGGGGCCATCCACGACGGCCAGAGCGTCTACTTCGACCGGGTGGGCGACGGGGTCGCCGTCGTGGACGCCCCCTGACAGCACCCTCCCTGCGTCACCCTCCGTGAGCAAATGGATGGGGTCACGCCTCGACACGCCGCGCGAGTTCAGGGGGTGGGTGCAACAGATCTGAAGGGGATGTGTTGTGTCGGTTGCGGAGAAGCGTGGGGTTGCGCTTGCCGGGTTGGCTGACGGGTTCAGTGCCCGGGAAGTCGTGCAGTCAAAAGTGCTCAAACCCCGGTCCGCGGGAACGATCACGAGGGTTTCGATCGGGAGTGGGCTCGTTCCTCGCCCGCACCCCGGCCGACCGGCGGTGGTCACCGAGCCCGGCTCGACCGGCGAAGAAACATGTCGAGAAACGTTGTGCATATCGATAAACGATGGTATTGTTCTTCGATATACAGCTTGATTGAAAGGAAAGCCATGGAGGCCACGGACAAGCTCAGGTTCGACAAGACGGACTTCTCCGTCACCAAATTGATCGCGGCGGGCGCCACCGCACTGACCGCGATCCTCGCCATCGGTACCTCGCTTGGGGCGTGGATCAGCGGGGAGGCGCTGGAGGTCGAGCTGCCCGCCTCCACCGCCATCCAGTACGACCCGACCGTCCCGGGCGTGGTCCTTACCACCGGCAGCACCATGATGGCGCGATTCGAGAACCCCGACGCCGGGCTGTTGCTGGCCAGCATGGCGCCGTCGCTGGTCCTCGTCGCGCTCATGGCGGTGGCAACCTGGCTCCTGTGGCGGGTGCTGGACTCCGTCCAGGCCGACCAGCCCTTCACCGCGGCCACCGTCAACCGGATGCGGGCGCTGTCCTACGTCGTCAGCATCGGCGCCATCGTGCACCAGGCTGTGGTCGGCCTTGTCTCCGGCCACCTCACCTCCAGGGCAACCGGCGAGACGGTGCTCTTCCAGGTCAGCTTCGACGTGGGGTTCATCGCCATCGTCGTCGGCGGAGCGATGCTCGCCGCGCTGGCCGAGGCCTTCAGGCGCGGCATTCGCCTGGAGGCCGACGCCGAGGGGCTGGTGTGAGATGGCGGTGGAGGAGGCGCACCGGGTGGTGTGTCGGCTGGATGAATTGTTGGAGGCGAGGGGCATGACGCTGACCGCCCTGGCCGACGAGGTGGGGGTGACCGTCGTCAACCTCTCCATCCTCAAGAACCAGCGCGCCAAGGCGATCCGGTTCTCCACCCTCACGGCGCTCTGCGACGTCCTGGGCTGCCAGCCCGGCGACCTGTTCGCCGTCGAGTGACGGGTCCGAACACGAACGGGGCCCGCGCCTGGTGCGCGGGCCCCGTCCATGCTGGGAAGGCGGGAGGTCACTCCTTCATGGTGCCGGTTTCGAGGAAGCGGATGTGCCACCCGAGGGCGGTGCGCAGGTCGTGCGGCGTGTGCATGCCGTTGGCCTTGGTGTGGGCCAGCTTCACGTACTCGCGCAGCGGTTCCTTGAAATCGGGGTGCGCGCAGTTCTCGATGATCTTCTCCGCACGCTGGCGGGGGGCCAGGCCGCGCAGGTCGGCGAGGCCCTGCTCCGTGATGATGACCGACACGTCGTGCTCGGTGTGGTCGACGTGGTTGACCATCGGGACGATCGCCGAGATGGCGTCGCCCTTCGCCGTCGACGGCGAGACGAAGCAGGAGAAGAAGGCGTTGCCGGTGAAGTCGCCCGAGCCGCCAATGCCGTTTCTGCATCCGAGAGCCCATCACGTGCGTGGAGTTCACGTTGCCGTAGATGTCCGCCTCGATCATGCGTTTGCAGGAGATGACACCCATGCGACGGATGGCCTCGGGGTTGTTCGAGACGTCCATCGGGCGAAGGATGATCTTCTTGGCGTACTGCACGGGGGCGTCGACGTCGGCGCCGAGTGGCAGCCGATCGTCGAGGAGCTGGCGGGGGAGTCGGCCGAAGTGTTGGACCTCATCGCCGCGTTGAGCGAGGCCGGGGTGGCAGCGCCCGACGGCGAGGTGGGCTACGAACTCGACGGGGTGCCGTTCGAGCTGGTGTGGACGAGCGAGAAGATCGCGGTGCAGCTGGACCCCGCCCCGGACGTCGAGGTGGACGGGTGGCGCATCCTCGCGCCCGACGCGGCCTCGATCGCGGCGGCATGGAAGCAGCAGACCGGTGCCTGAGAGCGTCATCATCTACCCGAAGCAGGACAAGCTGCTCGACTCCTCGATCAGGCAGAAGGCCTACAGCTTCCTCGAGAAGCTCGCCCAGGACGACAGCGCCCCCGGCCTGCACATCGAGCCCGTCCACACCGCCGCCGATTCCCGCGCCCGCACCGGCCGCGTGGACCAGCAGTACCGGGCGCTGCTGTTCAAGCTCACCACACCCACCTCCACCGCGTACGTGGTCCACGGCATCTACAACCACGACGACGCCTACACGATGGCCGCGAAGGTGCAGTTGACCATCAAGCGTACTCAGGGCTTGGCGGTGGGCGCTTAACAGCCCCGAGGGGTGGTCGAAGCCAAGGGGCTCAGGCGTGGTGTCTGGAGTCCTCTCCATCTGCCCTCGCCAACCGGAGGCGCCGACTGGGGAGACAGTACGAGTTAGAACTTCCGCATCTGCCGATGGTCGTGACATCACGCTCATGCCCATCTGCGGACGACCCGTCGATCCGGCGTCGACAGCCTCTACCGCTGATGATCGGTGGATGTTGGCTGAGCTGTCGGTTTACCTGTCGGTCGTGCTGGCGGGTTGGACGATGTGCTCTAAGGTCAGGATTCGGAACCCGCTACGGAGTGCGAGTGAGATGGAGGCGTGGTCTTGGGCGATGGTTCTGTGTTGGACCGTGCCGATGCCGTGTCGTGCTGCATCGACGAGGACGGCACGCTCGGCAGCAGTCGCGTAGCCTCGCCCCCTGCTGGAGGGGCAGGCTAGGACGCTGACTTCCGGAGGGCCGGCGCAAGTGGGCACCAGCGTGCACATCGCCACCAGACGGTGATCGATGATGACCCCACGGGCCAGGATCGTCTCTTGCCCCAGATGGGGTGTGGCTGCTGCGAGGTCAGCCCGTGAGCATCGCTCGTGCAGGTCGACGACCAGTGGTGCGTCCGTGCTGTGGAGCCGAGCCGTGGCTCGCTCGGGCATCGGAGCGGTCGCGGTGTCGGCGAACGCGCGGACGGCCAGGAATCGCGGTGCCCAGGCTTGGTTCGGTTCACCTGGATGCGGATAGACCGCCAGGGTACGGTCGCGGAACTGAACGAGTCTCGGCCCCGTGGCGTCGCCGGGCGAGGTCGCCTGCACCCAGGATGATCGACGCGTGTCGATGACGTCTTGGGCCGAGACGCCCCAGCAGGAGGCTAGGGCTACCGCCTCTGTCTCCGTGATCGGCTGCAGGTGCTGGGAGAGATGCATACAGTCAGGCTAGGGGCTAGCACCGACAGGGCGAGGGCTGGCGCAGGCTGCGTTCAGGTACGCGTTCGCCGCCCGGGTGACCTCGCGCGCGAGCGTGTCGGCGTCGGTCGTGCCGACCAGCCGGTGCGTCAGCGACTCCACCAGCGCCACCAGCACCTGGGCCGTCGTCCCCGGGTCGGCCAGGTCCGTCTCGGCACGTAGCAGCTCCTCGACGCGGCTCCGGAGGGCCTCGTTGGTCTGCTCGAAGGCCTCGGCGAGCGCAGGGGTGCTCGCAGCGTGGTCGTAGAGGACCCGGTGCAGGTCACCGTCCTCGTGCAGCGCCGCCACCGCAGCGACGGCCTCGGGGAGCCACACGCTCCTGGGTCGGCCGAGCCGGAGGACGTGGTCGAGGACCTCGCCCGCGGCGGCCATGTGCCGTCGCGCGAGCTCGAGCATGAGCGCGCCCTTGTTGGGGAAGTACTGGTAGAGCGAGCCGATGGAGACCCCGGCCCGCGCGGCGATCCTGTCCGTCGTGGCCCCGTCCCCCTCCTCGGCCAGAACCTGAGCCGCTGCGGCCAGGATCTTGTCCACCGTCGCCCGGGAACGGCGCTGCTGCGGCTGTTTGCGGGGGTTCTGCGCCGCCGTCGACGCCGCCATCGGCCACCTCCAGATGCGAGTACTGAACGTGAGGGATTCCTCATATTATTGCGGGTATGGGTGGGATCGATGAGTGGGGACCACGGGTGAGCGCAGGTGTCGCCCTCGCGGTCTACGTGATCGGGCTCGCAGGCGCCTTCGGCGTCCGTGCCTGGCTGCACCGGCGCCGGACCGGGGACTCCGGGGTGCGCAGGACCCCGGCCCGGCACCCGGCCGGCCGGATGGGGGTGGTCCTGTTCATCGGTGCCCTCCTGCTGTGCGGTGCGGGCCTGGTCGGGGCCCTCCTCGCTCCGCAGCTGCGGTGGGAAGCCCCGGGCGTGGTGTCGTGGGCAGGCCTGCTCGTCGCCGCCGTCGGACTGGCTGCGGTGTTCGTCGCCCAGGCTGCCATGGGGGCCTCCTGGCGGGTGGGGGTCGACCCCGACGAGGTGACCGAGCTCGTCACCACGGGACCGTTCGCCCTCGTGCGCAACCCCATCTTCAGCGCCATGGGCCTGACCCTGGTCGGGGTCACCCTCCTGGTCCCCAGCGCGGCGACAGTGCTCGCGCTGGTCGCCTTCTGCGTCGGCGTCCAGCTGCAGGTACGCCTGGTTGAGGAGCCGGCCCTTGCACGTCTGCACGGCGACCGCTACCGCCAGTACGCCTCCACAGTCGGGCGATTCCTCCCCGACCTCACACGCGGGCGCTCAACGTCATAGCCGAAGGCCGGCACCTAGCCGACGTCCCCTCATCAGCGGGCACGTGTCGAACGCACTGAGATGCCGCTCGGAGGAACGTCTCAGCCGTCCCGGCGAGCTCGCCAAGCCAGTGCTGCCAGCAGGGCGGTTGTGGGAGTCCACGTCGCTCGCTCGGGCCAGGAGGGCGAGATGCCGTTCAGGACGGCACCCACACCCATCAGTGCGGTGATTCCGGTCAGGACATGGCGGCGCACCCTCAGCGGGGTGCGACGACTCACGATCGCGACAGAGAGTCCGCTGTAGAGGAGCGCGGCTCCTGCGCTCACGACCCTGAGGCGGCTGGGAAGCACGCCGATGTGAGCGCCGCCGTAGCTGGCTCGGCCCCAAGGGGTCCCGATCGCAAGGGCTGCTTGGAAGGCGGCCAGCCCTGCCAGCCCCACGGCCACTGCTCCACGCTCCACGGAGCGTCGCTGGTGCTCAGCACCCTGTCGCGTCTGCCTCGGCCCAGTCACACGGCCATCATGCCTCGGCCGGTCATGCCGCAGGGTGCGCGAGGGTAGCCTGTCGGCTTCCGGTACCCGAAGCGCGGACCCGCTCATGCCGCAAGCCGCAATGGTGATTGCTGTCGAGACCAATGGCCAATGGCCCCTCGGGGGATCTTGGTCGATGGCTCCTTGGGCCCGGCCGATGCGGAAACTCCGTGGCCTCACCTCAGTCGCCCGCTGGTGTCCTAGTCTTCAGTCATGGCGACTGCTTGGACTACGGAATCGATCGGCCTTGAGTCGGTACCGTCACCTGTGGTGAACAAGTTGGCTGTGGCTTCGCTCCTGCTGTCGCTGCTGGCGCTCGGTGGGATGTTCGGGTTCGGCTTTATCTCGGTCGCTGTCTTTGGCGTGGGTGCTGGGCACGTCGCGTTGCAGCAGATCAAGTGCCGGGGAGATCGCGGCAGGGGTCTGGCTTTGGTTTCCCTCGCGATCTGCTACCTGATGGGAACGTGGGCTCTCCTGAGTGTTCCGTCGCTACTGTTTGCATTCGCGTCTGGAAGCTGAAGGAGACGCCGGAACCTCTGATGTGCTGGCGCGAAGTGAGCAGTCGTGCTGGCTGAGCAACAGCTGCGCCAATGCCTGGTACTGAGCAATCCGGATGTGCTGCGTCTGGATCGTGCTCTGCGCGGTGGCGCGTGTTCACTCCAGGCCGAAGTAGCCGGGGTCGGCGAGGAACCGTCGGTACAGCGCCACGGTCATCAGGTCTTTCCAGGCACGGGTGTTGAGTCCGTCGTCGTCCAGTTCGATGATGCGGGCGCCTGGGGTGGCGGTGAGGATCGGGGAGTGGGTGGCCATCAGCACTTGGATGCCGTCGTGGCGTAGTTCCGTCAGGAGGTTGGCCAGTTTGATCTGGGTCACGATCGAGAGCCCGGCCTCCGGTTCGTCGAGAACCAGGAATCCGCCCCTGCGGGACATGTGTTCCAGTTTGGTGTCGAGGAGCTCGGTGAACGCCTGGCCGTGCGAGCGCTCGTGGTAGCGACTGTCGGCGCCAGGGTTCTGCTCGAGGAAAGTGATCAGTCCGTGCATGGTCTCGGCGCGCAGAAAGTACCCCCAGCGGGAACGGGAAAGGCCGCGCACCAGCCGGATCCGTGCGTGCAGCGGCGACTCGGTGGGACGCTCCGAGGGCCTCAGGTGTGTGCTGCCGCCCTCGGGGCTCAGGCCGTATGCCATGGCGATTGCTTCGATGATGGTGGACTTCCCGACCCCGTTCTCCCCGACCAGGACCGTCAACCAGGACAGCTCCAGCCCGTCTGACAGCAGTTGCCTCACTGCGCCCATGGTGAACGGCCAGCCCTGATCATCCTCACCGGAGTCACCGACCACCTCGCGGACGGGCAATGAACTAAAAGGAGTCACGGGGTCAGGCTAGAGCGCGACAGTGACACCTCCGAGGTGGCGACACGGAACACGCGGATTTGCCGCTTCGCGTGCGTCGCGACCCCCTCGATGGTCACTTGCCGAAGTACTCCTGCAACCGGCGGTGTCGATGCCTGAAGAAGGCATGTACCACGCGCTCCAAGAGGGCGGCGAGGCCCGGGATCGGCAGGCGCGGCCGAAAGGTCACGCGGTCGTGCACCCGCGTACCTCCTGCGACCGGCGTCAACGTCCGCTCGTGCTCCCAACACCGCATGCTCAACATCGTGGACCGCTCCAGGAACCGCCGGCCCGACTCGAGCTCGACAATAGTCAGGCGGTCGAAGTCGAAAGGGATGAGGCCGAACAGCCGGAGCCAGGCGCGGCCGACGGGTTGTCCAAGGGGGATGTCCTCGACTGACAGCCCGGCCGCTCCGGGTGGCATGCTCATCGTCATCCAGGGCCGCATCTCGAAGTTGATGCCGTCCGGATTCACGGCTCGATCCCACACATCGGACGCGGCAGCCGGGACGTTGACGTGATTCTCGACAGTCCTCGTCGTCACCCCACACTCCCTTGCTTTCCCGGGCCGTTGCTTCACCTTGCCACACGTCATGACGCGCGCGGCCGTCCGGATCTGCCGCGGTCAGCGCTCGATTCTTCCGATGACCGGGCCCCCGGCTGCTGATGGCACGGCTTGGAGAGGTGAGTTGCTGGCAGTAGGGATAGGATCGCCTTATGGCGATGACAACTCTGATAGACGATTTCTCGTTGGGGTCTGGGGAGAGAGCGGCGGCGGATGCGGCGGCGTGCTTGTTCAACGGGTTCGCGGACCGGTCTCGGCTGGTGATCGTCCAGCATCTGTTGCTGGGTGAGCACCGGGTGGTCGACCTGACGGGGCATCTTGATTTGGCACAGTCGACGGTGAGCAAACACTTGGCCTGCCTGCTGGACTGTGGCATCGTCCAGGTCCGAGCGCGGGGGCGGGCGTCGGTGTATTCCTTGGCCCATCCTGAGGCGATTCTGGACTTGCTGTCTGCGGCGGAGCGGCTCCTTGGCTTGACGGGTGATGCGGTGACCCTATGCCCACGGTTCGGGAGGGGGTCGTCATGAGTTCGTGTGCGCAGCCTGTGGCGTCGCCGCTTCCGGCGGAGCGTCGGCAGGCGTTGGGTCGTCGGGCGCAGCTATTGGCGGGAGCGTCGGTGGCGTACAACGCGGGTGAGGCTGTGGTCGCGGTTGTGGCGGGTGCGGCTGCTTCTTCGATGGCGCTGGTGGGTTTCGGTCTTGACTCCACCGTGGAGGTTGCCAGCGGGTTGATCATCTTGTGGCAGTTCCGTCATCGAATGCCGGAGTCGAGGGAGGCTCAGGCGCTCCGGTTGATCGCGGTGTCGTTCTTCGCTCTGGCGGGGTACGTCGTGTTCGAGGCGGTCGGGGCTCTGGTTGCGCACGAACCGCCGGATGGGTCGACCGTCGGGGTGGTCATCGCGGCGCTGTCTCTGGTGATCATGCCTTTCCTGTCGTGGGCTCAGCGTCGCACCGGACGTGAGCTGGGGTCCAGCAGCGTGGTCGCGGACTCCAAGCAGACGCTGTTGTGCACGTACCTCTCGGCCGTCTTGCTTTTCGGGCTGGTCGCCAACATGGCGTGGGGTTGGTGGTGGGCGGACCCGGTCGCGGCCCTGGTGATCAGCGCGGTGGCGGTCCGAGAGGGTGTGGAGGCTTGGCGCGGCGAGCAGTGTGGGTGTGCGCCAGCCCCGCTTGCCGCGCACGAGCCTGACTCCTGCTGCACCAGCGCGCCCGCCACGGTGGGGGCCCACCGTGAGGGCGTCGAGCGATGAGTGGCAACCACGGGCACGACCACACCGCGGGTCTGGCCGATCACCGCGGGCGGCTGGCTGTCGTACTGGGCATCACCGTCACGGTCCTGATCGTCGAGGTGGTCGGTGCCGTCATCTCGGGCAGCTTGGCTCTGCTCGCCGATGCCGGTCACATGCTCACCGATGTCGCCGGGCTCAGCATGGCCTTGGTCGCCGCAACCTTGTCCCGACGCCCCGCCACCCCGTTTCGCACCTGGGGGTTCCTGCGCGCCGAGATACTAGGAGCTGCCGCGCAGGCCCTGCTCCTGCTCGCCGTGGGGGTCTTCATCCTGATCGAGGCCATCCAACGGCTACGTCAGCCGCCCGAGGTCACGTCCACAGCGATGGTGGTCTTCGGGTTGATCGGTCTGCTCGGTAACGTCGTCGGAATGTTCATCTTGGCCCGGGCTCGCGCGGCCAACCTCAATATGCGCGCCGCCTTCCTCGAGGTCGTCAACGACGCGCTGGGTTCCGTGGCTGTCCTCGTTGCCGCAGTGGTCATCGCCACCACCGGCTTCGATCGAGCGGATGCCATTGCCTCGCTGGTCATTGTCGTGCTCATCGTCCCCCGCACCATCCGCCTCCTGCGCGACGCGGTGCATGTCCTCATGGAGTCCACGCCGCCCGGGCTCGACCTCGCAGCCGTGCGCAAGAGCATCCTCCAGCTGTCCCACGTCCACGACGTGCACGACCTGCACGCCACCCAGGTCGCCACCGGCATCCCCGTTCTCACCGCGCACGTGGTCATCGACGACGAGTGCTTCCGCGACAAGCACGCCCTCCACCTCCTCGACGCCGTCCAAGAGCGTCTTCGCCACGATTTCGACATCGAGCACTCCACGATCCAACTCGAAGGACCCAACCACGCCGCCCACGAGCACCCCGTCCACGACTGACCCATCCCACCCAGACGACCATGACCCGACGCGCCCACCCCGCTCTGTGCTGCTCCCACTTCGTCCCACCAGCCCTTGAAACCTGCGGCATGCAGAGCCTGGCTGCGAACATCCGCTATTGCCGCGCTGGGGCCTCTTCTGCGGGCCAGGACGATCGGGACTCCAGATGCCCGCGGCAGAGTGGCCCCTCAGACTCAGTCCACCGCCTCGCACCGGCGGTCGAACAAAGACCAGCCGTGCTTAAGCGTTCGATATGACGCTAGGAATGCGTTGGCAACGTGACTTGGACTCCCGGAAGCTCTTCCCTCGCCAATTCCCGTTCGTCGGTCAGGTGGTCCGAACGTCGAGCGCTGGAAAAGAGACCACCCCAGAACGTGCGCGTCGGCACTCATCTCACGCCATAGGCGACGAACCGCTTCCTGCTGACGGACGCCAGTGAATACGTCCTCCGCTGCTTCCCGGACGACTTCGGTGAGGTTGAGCTGAGCATTGCGTGTCCGCACGTCCGCGACACCGGTCCTGCGATCACTTAGCCAGCTCTTCTGATCATCGAGGCTCGCCTGCTCTTCGCCCGACAGCCCACCGAGGGCGTTGTAGTACTTCTCCATCTGTGTGTACATCTCGTCGAGAACCGCAAGACCACGCTCGCGGCGCTCCTGGCCATCCTCAGGGCTCAGGAT
Source organism: Tessaracoccus flavus (assembly GCF_001997295.1). Classification (NCBI taxonomy): domain Bacteria; kingdom Bacillati; phylum Actinomycetota; class Actinomycetes; order Propionibacteriales; family Propionibacteriaceae; genus Tessaracoccus; species Tessaracoccus flavus. Next base: position 1,660,901 of record NZ_CP019605.1, on the reverse strand, counting down.
CCAGACCCCCTGAGAAGCCCCGACTAGCGCCCCGCGCAACACCGTGAAATGTGCTGAGGGGTACAACTGTTTCGCACGCAGCGAATCGAGTGCGAGCCGCAGATGCTCGCCGGAGAGTACGAGTGATATACGGACGAGTTGGCTGATAGCCATGTGTGGAAAGATCTTGTCGTTAAGGGCCAGGTCGCTGCCAACCTCTGGTTCTTCCACGCTACGAGCTCTGATCCGCCAGCGGTCAAGATTCGATTCGGTTTCGAATATCTGCCTGAGAGCTTCACGGTCCGCGTCGGTCAAAGACATGTTGGGCAGACTATCGACCGAGTTGGAGACCTTTTCGTGAAACCTATGTTGAATTGTGATGCCTTTTCTGCTGGACCCAGGTGAGACTGGCGGGGCTGGCCACGGTCGGTCTAGTCTCATCGTTATGGGCCTAGACACCGCGACGCTTCTCGCCGAACAGGTTGCCTTGCTCGAGGCGGGTGACGCCGATGGACTGGCGAACCGCTACCACCCCCAGGGAGTCGTGCTTCATGAAGGGGGCGCGGTCGACGGTGCCGAAGCCATCCTGGAACTCTTCACGCAGGCCGTCTTTCCGCCGCGGCGCATCGTCAAGGCCACCACGGTTTGTCGTACCGAGGACACGCTTCTTTACGACGTTCTTCAGGACGTGGCCGGTAACACGGTCCGAATTGTCGGGTCGTTCGTGCTCCGCGACGGCTTCATCTGGCGGCATACCTCGCTCGCCGTACCGGTCGAGAGCTGACTCCAGTGTCGCCCCGATGCCTCAGGAGCGTGGTCGCAAGCAATTGCCGCCGTTCGCGCGCTCCATCATGCTGAATAGCGTAGGCTTCCATAGCGGCGCGAGTGGCGCCATAATGGCTCCGTGCCGAACATTCAGATCAAGGACGTGCCGGACGACACGCACGCTGTGCTGCGACAGCGGGCAAGCGCGGCACACCAGTCACTGCAGGAGTACCTGCGCTCGAAGCTGATCGCGGAAGCCGCCCAACCGACGCTGGACGAGGTGTTGGCCCGGGCCGGCGGGCGCGCCGGCGGATCGCTGCCGCTGGCCGACGCGGTGAGCGCTTTGCGGTTCGATCGTGCTCGTCATTGACGCCAGCGTTCTGGCTGTCGCCCTGCTTGACGACGGCCGAGACGGTGACGCAGTGCGGGACAGGCTGCGCGGTGAACAACTCGCCGCACCCGCACTGATCGACCTCGAAGTGGCCTCGGTGTGGCGCGGCCTGGCCCGCGGCGGCCACCTGGACCCGCGCCGGGTCAGGCTTGCTCTTGACGACCTGCAGGAACTGCCACTCCAGCGCGTCGAGCACACCTCGCTGCTGTGGCGCTGTTGGGAACTTCGGGACAATCTCACCATCTACGACGCCGCCTACGTTGCCCTCGCCGAAGCACTCCAGGCGCCCCTGCTCACCGGCGAGAGGCGCCTCGCACGATCCACCGGCCCACGCTGCACCATCGAGGTCATGAAGACCCATCGTTGACGTCGCGGTTGCCGCGGAGATCGAGGATCTGATGCTTGCGCTTCAGGCCTCCTCGGTGGCCCTTGGGGCACCGCCATGGATCCCGCGCGGGAGCGGCAGGTAGATGACTTCTTCGGTCGACCGAGAACCAGCGTCGTTGAGTGGTGCGTCCACCTCGTCGCGGTAGAGCGGAGCCTCTTCCCCGTACCGCACCCGTCGAACCCTGCCCGGGAACGCGCTGGCAAGGGCATGGGCTACCCGATCGGAGCAGCCGACGGTGAACTCGATTTCCTCGTCGACCTCGCACGCCAAGCACCAACCTTGATCCGCGGGCCACACCAGGTGAGGGGGGACATGGATGCCTGACGTCTCTCCCCAAGCCTGCGCCGGAGCATCACGCAGCATCTCGAGAGGGCCGGCGAAGAGCAGCATCTTTCGGTTGGGAATCTCCAGGCGCGGCGCTGAAGGTGGGTTCGGGTGGCCGTTCCAGCCTTCCCACACGGCCACGTTGCCCCTGTCCGGTGTGGACGTATGGGAGGCCAAGGTGACCAGAGCTGCGCGGACGGTGTCTTCTTCCTCGTCGTCTTCTGGGAAGGCGATGCGCACATAGACGTCAAACCCCGGCGGCCCGTAGCGCACGAGATGCCACCAGTCAGCACCTGGTTGCAGCAGCCACTCGGCCGACTTTGCGTCGGTTGCGGGCTGTATGTTCGTCACCCCAACCAGTGTGCCCCACAGGCCTTCAGTATGCTCATGCCTCGAGCGCCGGCTTCTCGCGGATGGTGGGCAGGTAGTACAACGCCAGCGAGTCGAGGATGCGCTTGACCTGCGCCAGCGACGCCTGCCGCTCGCCCTCGGTGGCTGCGCCCGCCGCCAAGTGGGCGGCCTTGCCCGCGCGGCGGGCGTCGGCGCGCTTGTCTTCTGGAAGGTGGCTCAATCCGATCCGTTCGGCGTTGGCCTGCGCCACATTGAAGGCGAGCTCAACTTCGGTGGCGAGAGCGTCGACCTCGTCAGTCGGGGTCAGGTCGGTGACGTCCTCGAAAGCGACCAGTGCCTCTTCGAACACGGCGGTGGCAGGCACTTTGGGGTCGAACAGGGCTGAGCACTCGATCCGGTAGGCGATGTCCTCGCGCAGCGCGAGGTAAGAGTCGCGGATCGCCGCCACCCGCCGCACCGCCAGGCCGCGTCGGTCCGAGCCCGGGGTGGGCGGCACCCAGAGCTTGCCTGCCTCGCGGGTCAAGGCATAGTCGTGGACGGTGGCCATGGTCAGGCCCAACCGCTCCGGCGCCATGAGGGTGAGCTTCCCGCCCTTCCAGCGCTTGCGCACGGCCATCGCGGTGGCGCCTGCGATGAGGAAGGCCAAGTAGACGAACGCGAACGCGTTGGAGCCGCGGGACACGATCACCACGAAGGTGGTGGTGACCACGGCGCTGGCCAGCAGCGCCGCGACGTTGCGCGGCGAGAACAGGGCGTCCTCATGCCAGATGACGGCCGGCAGCGCCATGGCGCGATACTCGCCATGCGGGAGGAGTGCTCTCGCCTGGGCGCGCAGGGTCTCGCCGCTCTTGACGTCGCGCTCGAAGCGCTCCCCGTTGGGGCGTTGGATGCGCAGCCGCACCTTGCTCCGTTCCTGGGGGCTGCGGCGCGCGTCGACGACCACCGCCTCGTCGTCGGTGAAGAGGAGCACCGCGCCGGGTTCGACCCGCCCCCACGAAGCCTTCAGGGGCACCTGCTGCCATGTGGAGAACATCAGTTGCGCCGCCCGGGTAGTTGGGGCGGCGCGCTGCCGGTGATGGCGCGGCGGGCCTGTGCCCCCGTCGGCAGGTAGTACAGGGCCAGCTGATCCAGGATCTCGACGGCGCGGCCGAGCGCGGCCTGCCGCTCGGGCTCTGGGGCCGCCTCGTCGGTGGCGAGCCGGGCGGCCTTCAGCGCGGTGCCTGCCCTGTCTCGGGCCTCGGCGGGGAGATGATCCATGCCGATGCGCTCCGCGTTGGCTCGCGCGGCGGCGAAGGTGGCGCGCACCCGGCGCGCGAGCTCCCGGCGTTCGTCTTGGCCCGCCACACCGTCGTTGTTGTCCCATTGCAGCAGCGCAAGCGTGAACTCCTTGGACGTGGGCTCGTGCGGGTCGAACAGCGCCGGGCACTCGATCCGGTAGACGATGTCGCTCAGCAGCCGGCCGTACTCCACCTTGACATCGTCGACCTCGATCTCCTCGGGGAGGCCCGGCAGCACGTAGTCGATGGCCTTGGTCGTCGCGGCCTTGGAGACGAACGCCCAGTCGCGGTAGCGCCGCGACTTGGCGAAGGCGTCTCGGGCGATGATGACGATGGTGATGCCCAGCGCCAGGAACACCACGCGTAGCGTGCCGAGGCCCGGGTTGGTGAGGGCCGCCCACAGCAACCCCACACCCGCAACCCAGGGCAGGTAGTGCAGGGCAGTCGAAACAGGCCTCAGCTTCGCCACCACTTCACCCCCGGGGGGCAGCAGGAAGGCCCGCAGCGGGCGCGCCCCCGTCAGCGAGGCCGCCGCCTGACGCAGGCTGCGTTCCTCCGGCACGCCCGTCAGCGTGGTGCGGCGGCCATCGGGCAGGTGGGCGACGAGCTTGTGAAGGCTCTTGCGCCGCGTGCGCCGCACGATGGCCCGGCCCACCTCCGTCTCGATCAGGAGGTTGCTGGCTCGAAGACCCGACAACGGATCATCGAGCGAAACCTCCTGCAGAGCCACCCCTCGAGGATACAGGCGCTGCGTGTCACCCCAGATCGCGGCGCAGGAACAGCGGCAGGCCAGCGGCCAACGCCACCACGGCGCCCACCGGTTGCTCCGCGAGGGCCAACTCTTCCGCGTGGGCCAACTCCAACAGCACCGTGGCGAGCCCGCGCCCGAGGGCGTCCTGGACGTCGAGCATCGAGCGCTCCCGCTCGGCCCACACCGCGGCCGCCTTCGCGCGGTCCGCCGCCTCGGCGTGCAGCCGGGCATTGGCCATGGCGATGGCCGCGTGGGTGGCGAAGCGTTGCAGGAGCTGGGCGTCGGCGTCGCCGAAGCAGTACTCATCGTCTGGGGCGAAGACGACGAGGGAGCCGAGCAGGTCCGATCTGAGGCGGATGGGGACGCCGATCACCGCCCTGTTATACAGCGGGCTGTCGGCGGACACGTGGCCACCGGGTACGTCGGCGTAGTGGCGGAAGGTGACCGGCCGTCCCGCGCGAGCGACGGCGCCTGTCACTCCCTCCTCGAGCGGGAACACCCGCCCTGCTTGGCATCCCGCTTGCACGTCGATCTGCTTGCGGTAGGTGTGGGTGTGCGGCTCCACGAGGCAGAGGGAGCCGCTCTCGCATCCCAACAGCGTGACCGAACTGCGCAGGATGAGTTCCAGCAGTGGCTCCAGCCGGAACTCGCCAGCCAGGTCGTTGGCGACGCGGCTGAGGGTGTCCAGTGACGCCAGGTCACGCTGCTCCGGCTGCCTCATTGCGCGCCTGGTGATCAGAGGATCGTCTCAGTCTACGCGGGGACGCTGCAGGGAGGGGGCGTTCACCGACGGCTGGTGGGTGACGAGGACTTTGTTCGTTCACCCGCCCACTCAGAAGCTGAATGTGGTGGCGCCCTCGCCGATCCATTCCCATAGCTGCACCGTTCCTGCCACTTCGGCGTTGGGCAACAGCGTTCCGGCGTCGATGGCCTTGGCCTTCACGCACACACCGCACGCGATGTAGCGACCGCCAGCTGCGGCGTAGCGGTCCATGAGATCGGTCAGCGGAGGGCAGCCTTCGCAGGCGGTGGCTCGGGCGAACCCCGACACCGCCAGCCGGACGGCTTCCTTGGTGAGGAACATCAAGGTCTCTCGGCCGGCCTCGGCGGCTCCGACGGCGACGAGGAACGCCACCGTGACCTTCTCGGCGTCCTCCAGCCCTGTTGTCAGGGAAATGGCTGCCTTGTTCATGAGCGCCTCCTTGGCGTCGTGTCCTGCAAAAAAAGTACGACCGTTCGTGCTAACTTGTCAAGAGTGAATCCAGAGTCGTCACCCCCACCAGTCCGGGCCCTGCGCGCTGATGGGCGCCGCACCAGAGCCGCGATCCTGCAGACCGCCGCGCGGCTGGCGTCGGTCGACGGGATCGAGGGCCTCACGATCGGTGGCCTGGCCGCTGAGCTGCACATGAGCAAGAGCGGGTTGTATGCGCATTTCGGCTCCAAGGTTGAGCTGCAACTCGCCACCGTGGCGGAGGCTGCGAGGATCTTCGATGACGTGGTCGTCGCCCCGGCGATGGCTGCGCCCTCCGCGCACGAGCAGCTCCTGGCACTCTGCGATCGCTATCTCCAGCACCTCCGCGACCGGGTCTTCCCCGGCGGCTGCTTCTTTGCCAGCGCAGCCCTCGAGATGGGGAGCCGGCCAGGACCGGTGCGCGAGGCCATCGCCGACTTCCAGCGGCGCCTCACTGGACTATTCGCCCAGCTCGTGGTCGCCGCACAGCGCGAGGGCCGGCTTCTGGGCGAGGATCCTCGGGCGCTGGCGTTCGAGATCAACGGTCAGTTCCTCGCCGCCAGCGCGGGTTTCGTGTTGACGGGCGACGCCGGGGTCCTCGACCTCGCCGAGCAGGTGCTGTTTCGCCGGCTGGGCCATGCTGTGGCGCCCCGAGCCTGACTCATCGGCTGACCGGACGCGTGCAGACGACCCGGTCATTGCAGGGTCAGGGTCCCTCGGGAGCTGGGCGGCGTCGATGTGAAGATCACCTTGAGCGCACCGTCGGTCGTGGTCTCCGCCAAGGGCGGCGCGACGGAGCCGTGGCTGTTCACGGTTGACGGCAGGCCCTGCACCTCCGAGTAGGGCCGACGTACTGAGGAGGGGCACTCATCGTCGAGCTTCACCAGGGTGATCGATGCGCCGGCCGTCTCCAGGGAGGTGCAGTACTCGCCGACGTAGCGGCCAAGCGGCGTGCTCAGTGGCTCGCCGACGGTAGACGCAGCTGCCGGAGTTGGAGTAGGGCATGTCGGTGGGGCGCGCGCACCTCCTCCCCTGGGCCGGATGGTAGTTTCGTCATACACTATTGCGCATGAGTGACGAGCAGATCCAGAAGTGGGCCGACGAGGCTGAGCGCGGCTACGACGTCGATCAGCTCAAGCGACGCGGGCGAGGTCGCCCTGGGCGGGGAGCGGAGCCAATGCAGGTTGTCGCGGTCAGACTGACGAGCGAGGAACTGGAGGCCTTGGATGCTGCTGCTGCCAAGAGTCACATGACTCGGTCCGAGGCCATCCGCTTTGCGCTCACCCACTTCGCCGCGTGAAGGTCCACACGAGCGCTCTGAAGCACGGAGTCTCGGCGGAGGACGCAGTCCAGGCGGCAGAGTGGGCACTATGGATTGAGCCGCTTGCCGACGACGAACCTCCCTACCGAGAGCTCCGGTTGGGGTTCGATACCCGTGCGCGCCTGCTCGAGACGGTTGTCCTCGTCCTCGTTGGCGGTGAAGAGTTGGTCATCCATGCGATGCCTGCCAGGAAGCAGTACCTCGACCTCCTGCCCTAGATCGCCGACCGTCAGGCGTCTCACGTAGGTGGCGCCCAGACTCCTGGACTCCCGCGACCAACGTGACCAGCCCAGCCGATAGGCTCCATCCCACGATGAGTAGCACGAACACCTTCGCACCCGGCAACGTCGTCGTGGTGCGTGACGAGGACTGGCTGATCACCTCGGTGGACGAGTCGTCCGACGGACCCGTCCTCAACGCCCAGGGACTCTCGGATCTGGTCCGCGGCCAGGACGCCGTCTTCTACCCCTCGCTGGACCGGATCAAGCTCAACGACCCCCGCGACACTCAAGTCCGCGCCGACGACTCACCCAAGTACCGCCGCTCCCGCCTCTGGGTGGAGTCCACCCTCCGCAAGACCGCCGTCCCCCTCAGCGACGACTCGCTCACCGTCTCGCCCCGCATGCTCGCCCGCCAACTCGGCTACCAGCACAAGGCCGTCGCGAAGGCCCTCGACCCCGCGACACTGCGGCCCCGCATCCTGCTCGCCGACGCCGTCGGCCTCGGCAAGACGCTCGAGATCGGCATGATCCTCTCCGAGCTCATCCGCCGCGGCCGCGGGGAGCGGATCCTGGTGGTCACCCCGCGACACGTGCTGGAGCAGATGCAGCACGAGATGTGGAGCCGCTTCGCCATCCCGTTCGTGCGCCTCGACTCGCAGGGCGTGGCCCGCGTCAAGCAGAAGCTGCCCGCCAACCGCAACCCGTTCTCCTACTTCCGCCGCGTGATCATCTCCATCGACACGCTGAAGCAGGAGCGCTTCGTCCACGACCTGCGCCGCCACCACTGGGACGCCGTCGTCATCGACGAGTCGCACAACGTCACCAACACCGCCACCCTCAACAACCGCCTGGCCAGCATCCTCGCGCCGCAGGCCGACGCCCTCATCCTCGCCTCCGCCACCCCGCACAACGGGTCGCGGGAGTCGTTCGCCGAGCTGGTGCGCCTCCTCGACCCCACCGCAGTCAAGGCCGACGGCGACCTCGACGCCAAGCGCGTCGAGCAGCTGACCATCCGACGACACCGCCACAGCGCCGAGGTGGCCGAGGAGGTGGGCGCCGACTGGGCCGAGCGCCTCGAGCCCGACAACCGCCTCATCGACGCCTCCCCGCAGGAGGACGCTGTCGTCGACGAGCTGGTCGACACTTGGCTCCGTCCGACGGGGTCCTCGCCCTACTCCGGCGCCAACGGATCGCTGTTCCCGTGGACGCTGGCGAAGGCCTTCCTGTCCTCGCCGGCCGCTCTCCGCGACACTCTCCACAACCGCATCGAGCGCCTCGACCACACACCTGCCGCCCACCGCGAAGCCGAGGCCCTGCGCCGCCTGGCGGTCCTCAACGATGCCACCATGGCCACCTCTTCGAAGTACCAGGCCCTCGTGGCCTACCTGCGCGACGAGGTCGGCGTCGGCAAGACCTCACCCATGCGCGCCGTCGTTTTCTCCGAGCGCGTCGCAACCCTCCACTGGCTCCAGGCCAAACTCCAGAAGGACCTCGGACTCAAGCCCGACCAGGTGGAGGTCCTCCACGGAGGCCTGGCCGACGACCAGCAGCAGGCCATCGTCGAGAGCTTCAAGCAGACCAGCTCACCCATTCGCGTGCTGGTCACGGGCGACGTCGCCTCCGAGGGCGTCAACCTCCACAAGCAGTGCCACCACCTCATCCACTACGACATCCCGTGGAGCCTCATCCGCATCGAGCAGCGCAACGGCCGCATCGACCGCTACGGCCAGAAGCAGCCCCCGCAGATCACCACCCTGCTGCTGAACACCGCCAACGAGCGCTTCTCCGGCGACATCCGCGTCCTCACCGCCCTCGTCGCTCGTGAGCACGAGGCCCACCGCGCCCTCGGCGACGCCGCCAGCCTCATGGGCCGCTACAGCGTCACCGCCGAGGAGGAGGCCATCCGCCAGGTGCTGGCCGGCTCCAAGAGCTTCGACGACGTGGTGGCCAGCCCCGAGGACATCGACACCAGCGTCGACGACTGGCTGGCCCAGTACCTCGACGACGACGTCGACGATCAGCCTGAGCCCGCCGTCGTCGGCGACCACCTCCTCTACGCGAAGGCGGTGGACTTCCTCCGCGATGCCCTCCACGAGTACTACCCTTCGCCCGAGGACAGGCCCCTCCCGCGGGACCTGGGCGGCGTCGACTGGCGCGAGCACCAGGCCGAGCACATCGTCGAGTTCGTCCCGCCTGCGGATCTGCGCCAGCGCTTCGAGGTGCTCCCGCAGAGCTATCTCGCCGACCGCAATGTCCTCGAGCGCCTCCAGCTCGTCACCGAGCCCAACGCCGCGAGCACCATCCTCGACGCCGCCCTCACCGACACCAGCGCCTCCTCCTGGCCCGAGGCCCACTACCTCGGCCCCCTCCACCCCGTGCTCGACTGGGCCGCCGACCGTGCCCTGGCCCGGCTGGCCCGCGGCGAGATTTTCGCCGTCCGGGGCAACGTCGACGTGCCCACCGTCCTGCTCAACGGCACCCTCATCAACCGCCGCGGCCAGGTGGTTGCCTCGTCGTGGCTGTCCGCCCAGTTCCACGGGGCGACGCCCTTTGTCGAGGTCCACGCGACGGCGGGGGAGATGCTCACCGACGCCGGCGTCATCGGCGAGCGCAGCAACCCCGGCCCCGTCCAGCTCCCGGACATGGACCTCGTCAGGCCCGCCGTCGAGCGCGCCGAGGACACCCTGCGGTTCCAGTTCCAGGCCGCCGCGGACGCCGCGAAGGCGCGGGTCGACGAGTGGGTGGCCCGCGCGGAGGAGTGGCAGTCCGAGGCCGAGGCGCTTATCCAGCGCGATCAGGTGCGCCGCCGCCGCGCGCTCGTCGACGCGCAGGAGCGGCTCAGCCGCGACATGACCCCCGACCGCCAGCTGGTGCGCCCCCTGCTGGTGGTCCTCCCCGCCGACACCCCGGAGGCCACCCATGGCTGACAGCGACGCCCTCCTCGTCGTCGAGGACTGGATCAGCGAGCACTTCTTCACCACCGACGCCCGCAAGGAGTCCTACCTGGCCCGCGTCCTGGACCGGGTCAAGCAGTGGCGCGACGCCGAGCACCCCACCACCAAGTCGCGGTTCACCGCCGAGCGCTCCAAGCTGGCCACCGCCATGGCCGCCCTCTACGCCGACGAGGACCCGGACCCGGACGCCGCCGCCGCCCTCCACGCCGACCTCCGCCGCATCCTCGGCTACGAGCCCGGCCCCTACGAGACCACCGTCAACGGCCCTGTCCGGCTGCTGCGTTCTCCCGGCCTCGAACCGACCCTGGCGCTGGTGGAGGCCAAGCCCGCCGCGACCCTCGACGAGCTGTTCGCCCGCCACGCCGAGACCCTCGCCGAGCCGTACGTCGTCGACGACGAGGACCCGATCACCTCGGCCACCAAGCTCGTTTCCACCCTGTTCCTCGACCACGAGGAGACGAAGTTCGCGCTCATCATGGCCGGCCGCTGGCTGGTGGTGGCGGAGGCCTCCCGGTGGCCCGAGGGCCGCTACCTGGCCGTCGACCTCCACACCGTCGCCGAGCGCGGCGACACCAAGCAGGGCGGCGAGATCGACCGGGCGCTGGTGGCCGTCGACGCCGAGTCGCTGGCCCCCGACGCCGACGGCAACATCTGGTGGGACGCGACGCTGGAGGCGTCCGTCGCCCACACCGTCGGGGTGTCCGCCGACCTGCGCGAGGGAGTGCGGGAATCCATCGAGCTCATCGCCAACGAGGTGGTGGACCGACGGCGCGCCCAGAACCTCGACCCGCTGCCGCAGAGCCAGGCGCAGCCGCTGGCGCTGCAGTCGCTGCGGTTCCTCTACCGGATCCTGTTCCTCCTCTACGCGGAGGCGTCGCCGGAGCTGAAGATCCTCCCCGTGGGGGACCCGGACTACGCCCGCGGCTACTCCCTCGACCGACTCCGGGAACTGGTGCAGGTGGAGCTCGCCTCCCCGCGCGCCCGCTCCGGCACCCACCTGTACGAATCGCTGGCCCTGCTCTTCCACCTCGTCGACCGCGGCCACACCCTCGACGACGAGGCCGACCGCCTCGTCGAACGAGGTCTCGAGTTCCAACCCCTCCGCGCAGACCTGTTCTCACCCCAGGCCACGGCCCTCATCGACGAGGTCGGCCTCGGCAACCACGCCCTCCAGGAAGTGCTCCGACGACTCCTGCTCAGCAAGGAACGCTCCGGCAAGGAGCGCGGCTTCATCAGCTACGTCGAGCTCGGAATCAACCAACTGGGCGCCGTCTACGAGGGCCTGATGAGCTACACGGGCTCGTTCGCGGACGTGGACCTCTACGAGGTGGCCCGCGACGGCAACCCGGAGAAGGGCTCCTGGGTGGTGCCCGTGGACCGCGCCGACCACCTGGCCGACAAGGACTTCGTCCTCGACACTGACCCCGTCACCGGCCAGAAGAGCCGCCGCCGCTACACCCGTGGCCAGTTCGTCTTCCGGCTCTCCGGCCGCCAGCGGCAGCGCTCCGCCTCCTACTACACCCCCGAGGTGCTGACGAAGTTCACCGTCTCCGAGGCGCTCGCCGAGCTGCTGGACCAGGACGGCCACACCACCACCGCCGAGGAGATCCTGGGCCTCAGCGTCTGCGAGCCCGCCCTCGGCTCCGGCGCGTTCGCCATCGAGGCCGTCCGTCAGCTGGCCGAGCAGTACCTGAAGCGCCGGCAGGAGGAGCTGGGGGAGCGGATCGACCCCGATGTCTACCCGGCCGAACTGCAGAAGGTGAAGGCCTACCTGGCCCTGCACAACGTCTACGGCGTGGACCTCAACGCCACCGCCGTGGAGTTCGCAGAGATCACGCTGTGGCTGGACACCATGGCTGAAGGCCTGCAGGCCCCGTGGTTCGGACTCCGGCTGCGACGCGGCAACTCGCTGGTGGGGGCCTCGCGCTCCTTCTATACGCGCGACCAGGTCAATGACAAGCGCTGGCTCACCACCCCGCCCGCTGCAGAACCGCTCACTGACATCGCCGCCCGCATCGAGCAGGACCGGCCCGAGCTCAGCGGCTCCGGCGGCCGCATCCACCACTGGCTGCTGCCCGCCGCAGGCTGGGGCGCGACGTCGGAGTCCAAGGAGGCCAAGGAGCTCGCCCCCGACCGCGTCGCCAAGGTCAAGGCATGGCGGAAGGCCATCAAGGGCAAGCCGACGAAGAAGCAAATCGACCAACTCGCGGCAATCTCCCATCAGGCCGAGGAGCTGTGGGCGATGGCCTACCGCCGCCTCAAGGTCGCAGAGCAGCAGTCGGCCCGCCGGATCCCGCTGTGGGGGATGCCGGAGGACGTGGCCAACCAGCACCAGGCGACGGTGGTGACCCGCGAACAGATCGAAGAATCCCTCGCCGACGACGACGGCGCCTACCGCCGACTCCGCCGCATGATGGACGCCTGGACCGCGCTGTGGTTCTGGCCGCTGACCGGCGACGAGGTGGCCCCACCGACGCTCGACCAGTGGATCGACGCCGCCCAGGGCATCCTCGGCACCCAGAAGCTCTCCTCCCGTGGAGCCAAGCATGGGATGGGCACGTTGTCCCCGGCCGACCAGTGGGAGGCGATGGCCGACCAGGAGAACTTCGAACTCGCCGGGGCCGGCGCCAGACGAGTCAGGGACGTGCTCGACCACCACCCATGGTTGCGAGTCTGCGAGGACATCGCACGCGAGCAGGGCTTCTTCCACTGGCAGTTGGACTTCGCGACGGTGTTCGGTCGCGGAGGCTTCGACCTTCAGGTGGGGAACCCTCCGTGGGTGAGACCCGACGTGGACATGGACGCTCTCTTGGCTGAGAGTGACCCGTGGTGGCAGCTGGCGCATAAGGCGTCTGAGGAGGCAAAGGCCATGCGTCGCGAAGCGACTTTGCAACTCGTCGGTGCTGGAGACCTTGTGGCGGCGGGAGCTGCAGAGATGGTTGCGCTCCGTACGTTCGTCGGGGACGCCACCACGTACCCGGAGCTCTACGGACTGCGGCCCGATCTCTATCGGTGCTTCATGGCGCAAACATGGGCCCGAGCTTCATTTGAGGGTGTTATCGGTCTCGTCCATCCCGAGACACATCTGACGGACGACAAGGCTAGGAAGTTACGAGAGCTTACATATTCTCGTCTGCGGCGCCACTGGCAGTTCGGCAACGACACGCTGCTATTCAGTGAGATCGACAACCACGTTACATACGGGATACATGTCTACGGTTCCAGCGGCGAGGTTCGTTTCCTTAACGCGTCCGGCCTCTATCATCCCGACACCGTGACCCGTTCGCTGCAGCATGACGGCTCAGGCGAGGAACCCGGTTCTAAGCACGCCGGATCCTGGGACAAGCGTCCTCATGGGTCGCGCATCCAACATGTTGACCATTCGGTGTTGGAGATGTGGCGGGACGTCCTTGAAATCCCAGGGCTGCCTGCGCGACAAACGCGGATGCTCTACTCGGTCAACAGTTCAGCATCACAGGTGCTGAGCCTCATGGTCCGTTCGCGGCGGGTGGGGGAGTTGGGACTGCATTTTTCTGCCGGTTGGAACGAAACCATCGATCGGCAGAAGGGGAGATTCACGCAGGATTGGGGGCAGGTTCCATGGCGTGACGCAATCCTGCAAGGCCCGCACATGCACGTTGGAAACCCGTTCTACAAGTCGCCAAACCGAACACTCAGATCCAACAAGGACTGGTCGGTCGTGGACCTCGAAGCCCTGGGTCCAGAGGGCCGCCCAGTCACGGCGTACCGTCCGAGCGGCGATGGTGCTGCCTACGACGCGTCCTATGGCAGGTGGGACGGCGTGCCAATACGAGACCACTACCGCGTCCTGTGGCGCGCCATGGCGGCCAATACAGGTGAGAGAACATTGATAGCGGCGCTACTGCCTCCTGGTCCCACCCATGTCCACACCGTGAATGGGACAGGCGGGGTGGCCGCGTCCGACGTTGTGCTGCTGCAGGGGGTTCTGAGTTCACTGCTGGCCGATTTCGCGGTGAGAGCGGCTCCCAAGAGCGCATTGACCTTCGAAGTCCTCGGACGGCTGCCCCTTCCGACACCTGACCACCCGCTAATTCCGAAGCTGCTTCTGAGGACACTGCGTCTCAACTGCCTAACCCGGGCATATGCCGATCTGTGGGCTGAGGTTTGGGACCCAGCCTTCCGCGACGATGAGTGGCTCATGGGCAAGGCGTACCCTGACGCCCCTGACCTCGGTGACGTCGGCCCGGAGTGGACGCCTGGCACACCCCTGCGCCGCGACGTCGACCGTCGCAACGCCCTGGTGGAGATCGACGCACTAATGGCCACGATGCTCGGCGTCACGGCCGACGAACTCGCCACGATCTACCGCACCCAGTTCGCGGTCCTCCACGGCTACGACCAGAACGACTACATCTACGACGCCAACGGCCGCCTGGTCCCGACTCAGGTCCGCCAGCTGTGGCGCAAGAAGGGCGGCAACCTCAGCGAGGAGGAGCGCACCGCCACCCACCCAGCCGGCACCGTGTACACCTACGAACTCCCGTTCGCCCCCCGTGACCGAGAAGCCGACTTCCACCTTGCGGTGTCGCGGCTCACCGGGGAAGGCTGATTGACGGATGACCAAATGGCAGTGCCCGTTCTGCGGTGGGCTCGGGAAGCCGACGGACGAGCATGTGTGGGCGAAATGGCTGCGCCAGACGCAAGGGGCCAGGAAGCTACTTCAGGATCAGAACGGTCAACGGATGCCCTTGGAATGGTCCTCTATGCAAATCAACGAGGAGGGGCGCTACGAGTCATCCTCTGAGCGCCAACGTGATTGGGCTACCCTCTTGCCCCACGTCACGGTCAAAGTGTGCAAGGACTGCAACAACGGCTGGATGAGCGAACTAGAGCGAAGGGCCCAGAGCATCATTGGCCCCCTCGTGCTGGAGGGGCGAAGAATCTGGCTCGGTGCTGACGAGCAGATGGCGCTAGCTCAGTGGGCAATCAAGGTGTTCATGGCCTACGCATTGACTCTCGGGCCCCTGGACAATCCATTCCCCGAGTCGGCCTACGGGAACCTCATCGAAGGTCGGCTGCCGGCCGGCTGCCGGATCTGGCTTGCGCACTTCGACTCGCGATTTGCTCAGGTTGGTCTGGCGATCAAGGCCACCGCACTGCTCAAGAGCTTCGACCCAATCCGTGACCAGAACAACGCGGCACTCGGGTACTTGGCGGCGGGAGGCCTCGTGTTCCTACTTGTGTTGGTACCTGAAGCCCTAGAAGAGTTGGGCGCGGCGATGTCGCCGCCCATGGCAGCGGAAAATGGGACCGCCTTCCTCATCTCTCAGCCGACTGGTCTGATCGCATTGACCCACCCAGCCCTTGACGAGGGCGATATGGCGCTGGTCATGTCGTGGCTTGAGTCCATGCGCTTGGTGAGGATGCCAGCGGCCGAGGGGTTGACTCCTGCTGATTTCGAGCTATTGCAAGGTCTATTTGAGGGAGGGGCTGATCCCGCGGCGATCCGAACGCTCGTGCCTGAGGGACTGGACCCAGCGTTTCTCGAGCAAGCGGCGAATCACGAGCACGACACGATGGCTGAGGCGAGTCGTTACCGAGAGGCGGGAGACCTGATTGGAGCTGGTCTGCTGCTGACTCATCAAGGCAGACAGCACTTTCAGGGTGGTGACTTCGAGGGGGCGAGCCGACTGCTCATTGCCGCCATCGAGTCGCCTGGCTCCGGCCTCGATCGCGACGCGGAGGCCGCCTATCGAGTTGGCCAGTGCTTCTGAAACCTGCACGATGCACGTGCAGAGAGTTGGTATAAACGGGCAATTGAACTTGGACTCGATCTTCCGGGGCCGCGGTTCGGAATCGTTGATACGCGGGCGAGAAACGGCGACTACACCGGTGCTCTCGAGATGCTCTGGTCCATCGAACCTGAGGATCTTGAACAGCAAGCTGTCCTGTGCCTGGCTATCCCCGCGTTCGATTTCCTAGTTCATGAGCTGGGTGTTGGACGTCAGAGTACCGCAGTCATCGAGCACCCCATCTTCGATGAAACGCTCGCCGATGAAGAGCTGAACGACCTGGTTCAAAGGTTCGGTGCCCTCAACAGGGAGATGTGGCGTCGCCTCTTAGGTAACGATGAACGAGTCAGCTTCCACTTCGCTCGAGCTTGGTTCGGTGACCATCCGGTCTCCTGGGTGGCATCAGTCATGGTGCTCGCTGACGTGGAGCCGGAAGCAGTCGTTGAAGCCGCGCTCAGGCTTGGTCTCCAGCGAGTAGTGGAACTCCCGTCGCTATTGCCCTCGATGCTGGACGCTTTCCACGCCACAGGGATGGGGGCCCACCCCGGTGTCCGTATCGTCGAGCGAGTTGCTCGAGCGCACTCCCTAGCCTCGCGCTTTCACGCCGGTGGGTGGACGGTAGCGGGTTGAGATAGCGAAAGTGCCCCTGACTTGGGATGATGTGACTTGCCTAGAGACCACGTCAACCAAGATGAGGAGCACCTTCGAGGTGAAGACTACCGGCTCGTATCCCAGGGTTCATGTCGATACCGCCAAGGTCACCGCGGTCGGCCAGGCCGGCGGGATCCTCCTGACCGAAACCATCCGCGCCGCCGGCCTCGACCAGGCCCTGTCCGAGGCACTGACCAGGTGGCGGAAACCGTTGGCAGTCCACGACCCGGGCAAGATCATCCTTGATCTGGCGATGTCGCTGGTGCTGGGCGGTGAAGCGTTGAGCGACGTCGCCACCCTGCGCGCCGAACCAGGCATCTACGGCCCGGTGGCGTCGGACCCGACCGTGTCCCGCCTCATCGCGACCCTGGCCGAGGACGCGGACAAGGCCATCAAGGCGATCGCCGGAGCCAGGCAGCAGGCCCGCGCCAGGGCCTGGGCGCTGGCCGGTCAGCATGCCCCCGACTATGAAACCAGCGCCGAGGATCCTGTGGTGATCGATCTCGACGCGTCGCTGATCACCGCTCATTCGGAGAAGCAGCAGGCGGCTGCGACGTTCAAACGAGGCTTCGGATTCCACCCGTTGATGGCGTTCGCCGACCACGGCCCCGAGGGCACCGGCGAAGCCCTGGTGGTCCACCTACGCCCGGGCAATGCCGGCTCGAACACCGCGACCGATCACATCACCGTCACCAAGGCCGCCCTCGCGCAGCTCCCCGAGAAGAATCCCCGGCCGGGCCGCAGGGTCCTGGTCCGCGCCGACGGCGCCGGCGGCACGAAAGAGTTCACCCGGTGGCTCGCGACTCATCGGATGGCGTATTCGGTGGGATTCACTCTCCCGCTCGACACCAGCACCCTCTACCAGCAGATCCCCGACTGGGTCTGGGTCCCCGCCCTCAACGCCGACCGCCAGGCGCGGGAAGGGGCGGATCTGGCCGACTTCACCGGACTGCTCACCCTCGACGGTTGGCCTCCCGGGATGCGGGTCATCGTCCGCCGGGAACGGCCCCACCCCGGCGCACAACTCCGCTTCGACGACGTCGACGGCTACCGACTCACCGCCTTCGCCACCAACACCACCACCGGCACCCTCCAGCAGCTGGAGCTCAGGCATCGTCGCCGCGCCCGCTGCGAAGACCGGATCCGGATCGCGAAAGACACCGGACTAGTAAACCTGCCCCTCCACGGCTTCGACCAGAACCGGATCTGGTGCCAGATCGTGGCGCTGGCCTCCGAGTTGCAGGCCTGGAGCGGGATGCTCGCGTTGGCCGGTCACGAAGCCCGCCGTTGGGAACCGAAACGGTTGCGCTACCGCCTCTACAGCATCCCCGCGACCTTGGCCCGCCGCGCTCGCCGGGTCGTGCTACATCTGGCTGAACAGTCCCGCTGGGCCGAGTTGATCCTCGACGGCATCGGCCGGCTCCGCGACCTCCCAGCACCAGCTACCTGACCCAGGCGCCCACCCCGTCCACCTCAACGAAAGAACCCTCGGCCGGGAAGCCCGCCCCGCAGACGTCATGCGGGGTCCTGTCGCACCCACCTGCAAGAATCAGAACAACCTCGGCGCCACCGGCGCCGACCAGCCCCGATCAGACCACTCATGAAAGATCGAGGCTAGGGCACTTAAGTACTGAGGGCCTTGTCAACCGCTTCCGGCAGTCCCACTGAGCCACGAAGAAATGCTGCGATCTGTCGACGCATCCGAGCAAATTCCTCGGGCTCGCGCACGCTGACGGCAGCAACCGCCTTCGTTCCCTCCTTTCGGCGCCGGACGAGGCGCTCAGTAATGACTAGGTCCGTCTGCCTGGGAAGCTCCGCCAAGCCCGGAAACCCTTCGAGCCGTGCGATCAGCTCAATGAGCTCATTGGCCCATTCCGGGGGCGTCGGATTGAAAGCGCCCATAGTCTCAACACTCATGATGGCCGGAGCTCTAAGCTCACCGAGTATGTGGGCCAAGTATGTGTCGAAGGCGGCCGCGAGGGCGCGTTGATTGTTGGCGGGGATAGCTCCTTCTGCGAGTCGATCTCTCGCGTAACCCGGCCATTCTCCACTGTTGGAACCTTGGTACCGGCCCACTAGAGCGACCAACTGGAGGGTCAGAATGGAGAGCGTTTCCGCGTACATCCAGCGCAAAGCTGCGGCTTGGTCATCTTCAATTCCGGGAGTCCAGAAGTCCCGTAGTTCACAGAGTGCGCCGATAAGACGCTTGGCAGCCTGAAAAGCTTCAAGGAACCAGACCTCCGAACGGAGAAACCAATAGATGCGCTCCAGCTTCGGTTCTCCCTTCACGCTCTTGCGAGTACGTGCATCGGCGAAGAGAGCACCCGGACCCTGCGAACCTACATCGTCGAGATCTTCATTTAGGTGGGTGTTTTCCCACTGGGTGAGGTCATCTACGCTCATAGCCGTGACGCCAAGGCTGCGGACCGTATCACGTACCCGTGTGGATGGCCGCAAAGCCGTGATGACCAAGGCAGCGTCAGCGTCAACCAACCGTTTCAGCCCCGCGATCCAGATGGCTCGGTCAAGCGGCTTTGGAGCGCTCTTTCCGGTGCCGCTCTTCGCCTCACCAATGGTCTTGTATAAGGACAGATGAGCGGTGATGTCGAACGACAGCAGGTCCAAGTCAGTCACCAGGAGTGGCTCGGGATGGAAGTGGCGCTCCAAGTTGATGCCCCGCCGTGCGTAGGCGCCCTTGAAAAACTGCATGCGCGCAAGCCGCATCTCCAGCTTGTCGCCTGGGGTCAGCGTAGCCGGACGCAGGTCGGACTGCCCGTTCCTAGGGCCGCTTGAATTGTGCGCCTGAGTCGGTCTATTGGTTGAGGCGGGCAAGTGCGCAGCGTGGTCGTCGAAGAGGGCCTCCTCGGGGGCTGGCTCAGGGGACGTCTCGTCGGGCAGCACTCGTGGCCTCCTTTCGGGCCTCACGGAGTCGAAGGATCGCGGATTCGGCGATCTCCATCGCTGCTCCGGTGTCTGGCAGATTGGCGCGGTCTGCCTCAGGAGATACCCAATCGCTCGGAGAGGTGAGTGCGCTGAGGTCTGCCCCAGCGCCGCTCCCGTTGCTGTACGAAGCTTCGATCCAGCCTAGCCCCCCTTCGACGATCTCCTTCTTGACGAGTTCGAGGTAGGCGCGGCCGGGCTCGGTTGTGGACTGGCGTACCGCCACGATTCCACTCGCTTCCAGTAGGTGGTAGTCTGACGCGATGTTCGAGGCTGGGCCGACGGCGCCCTTGCGGAGCAGTGACCTCACCAACACACGCGGGTCATAGATGCGGCCGCGACCAGCAATGGCCTTCTCGTGACCGTAGAGGATATGGGCGACGAACAACTTCCGCTGGTGTAAGACCTCGGTTGTCTGGAGCTTGTCGTCCTCCGACTCCAACATGGGTGAGAACACGTAGGTCTGCTGGCCGTTAGCGACACTGCTCTTTACCGTGGCGGCTTGCACCAGTCCAACCTTACGCGCCGATGACAGCATCCCTGGTTGGAAAGTGTCATATGCTCTCAGGGCTAGCCCGGGGCTGCTTGAAGCTTGCTCGCACAACCCGAGCAAGGAGTCGCGCTCGGCAGGGGGAAGCCCCTTTAGGAATCCTGCAATCGGGAGGTGGTGAGCCGCCCAGACGTGCGGATTGTAGATGACGTACTCGCCGAGATCAGCCGACTTGACACGCAGGTTCACCCCAGCAGCGAGCGAGAGCCTTATCGCCTCTTCGATCACCTTGTCTTCGAACCCCCGTTTGTGCAATTGTTCCGCATGCTGGCCCAGGGTCAGTGGCGCCCAACTCGCGAGCTCTGTAGAGTGCAGGACCGCGATTTCGACCTGGGAGGGGCTGTACCTCTCCGTGACCTTCATGGCCTGGTCAATAATCCGTCCCGACAGTCCGACGAATTCCTCGATAGTGGCCACGCCACCTGTGGTCAAGTCCAAGGTGTAGTCGATGAGGTCGGCCTCCTTGAGCTTCGGCAGTACCTCGTTCAAGAGTCTTTGCTCTCCAATGCCTGCTTGGACGGCAAATTCCATTGCCATAGTCCCGGACAAGCGTCCGTGGTCCTTCAAGGTGACTGCGTAGCCCATTGCCTCCCCCGCCGCAGTGAGCTGGCTGAGCTTGGCCCTGACAACGGGGTCGTTGATTACACGCGCCTGCTGATGGACGAAGAAGAGAGCCCGTCCCAGTCGCGGGCTGCTCGCAGGCGCGGACGTCTCCCCCGTAGGTGCGCTGGCCATATCCCCCTCTATCAATTGCGGCTTGAAGGATTGTACCCTCATGAAGGTCGACGGGGTGGACTCTGGCGTGCGAGCAGAGCGCAGCAACTCGCGATCCCCGCGTCGGGTCGTCGTAGGTTGCAGGGGCCGACGGACATCCTCTAGGCGCCGCGTGAGTCTGTCCTCCGCCGTTGCTAGCCTCGTGCTTTCATGACGGTGGGTGGACTGTAGTGGCCTGGGATGGCGAAAGTGCCCCTGGCTTGGGATGATGTGTTTTGCGAAGCACAGTCATTCAACAAGCGAGGAGCACCTTCGAGGTGAAGAGTACCGGCTCGTATCCCAGGGTTCATGTCGATACCGCGAAGGTGACCGCGGTCGGGCAGGCTGGCGGGATCCTGCTGACCGAAACCATCCGCGCGGCCGGCCTGGACCGGGCCCTGTCGGAGGCGCTGGACCGGTGGCGGAAACCGTTGGCGGTCCACGATCCGGGCAAGATCATCTGTGATCTGGCGGTGTCGCTGGTGCTCGGCGGTGAAGCGTTGAGTGACCTCGCTACCCTGCGCGCTGAACCAGGGGTCTACGGCCCGGTGGCGTCGGATCCGACTGTGTCGCGCCTGATCGCGGCCCTGGCCGAGGACGCGGACAAGGCCATCAAGGCCATCGCGGGAGCTAGGAAGCAGGCCCGCGCCACGGTCTGGGCCCTGGCCGGTCACCATGCCCCCGACCACGAGTCGACTGCCGAGGATCCGCTGATCATCGACTTGGACGCGTCGTTGATCACCGCGCACTCGGCAGATGCAGCGCGCGGCTGCGACGTTGAAGACGAGGCTTCGGGTTCCACCCGTTGCTGGCGTTCACCGACCACGGCCCCGAGGGCACCGGCGAAGCCCTGGAGGTCCACCTACGCCCCGGGAACGCCGGTTCGAACACCGCCGCCGATCACATCACCGTCACCAAACAAGCTCTCGCGCAGCTCCCCGACCGGAACCCGCGGCCCGGACGCCGCGTGCTGATCCGCGCGGACGGGGCCGGCGGCACGAAGGAGTTCACCAAGTGGCTGACCGGGCGCAGGGTGGCGTACTCGATCGGGTTCACCCTCCCCATGGACACCCCCGACCTCTACCACCTGGTCCCGGAGTGGGTTTGGGTGCCGGCCCTCAACAGCGATGGCGAGGCTCGCGAGGGGGGCGATCTTGCTGACTTCACCGGACTGCTGGATCTCGACGGTTGGCCTGCCGGGATGCGGGTGATCGTCCGCCGCGAACGGCCCCACCCCGGCGCTCAGCTGCGGTTCGACGACGTCGACGGCTACCGGCTCACCGCCTTCGCCACCAACACCACCCTCGGCACCCTCCAGCAGCTGGAGCTCAGGCATCGTCGACGCGCCCGCTGCGACGACCGGATCCGGATCGCGAAAGACACCGGACTGGCCAACCTCCCGTTGCACGGGTTCGACCAGAATCGGATCTGGTGCCAGATCGTCGCGCTGGCCTCAGAGTTGCAGGCCTGGAGCGCGATGCTGGCCCTGGCCGGTCATGAAGCCCGCCGCTGGGAACCGAAACGGCTCCGCTACCGGCTCTACACCATCCCCGCGACCCTCGCCAGAAGAGCCCGCCGCACCGTCCTGCACCTCACCGAGCAATCCCCCTGGAGCGGGCTGATCATCGACAGCACCGGCCGACTCCGAAACCTCCCGGCACCAGCCACCTGACCCTCAGACCTCCACACGTCCCTCTGAATTTGGAAGCTCCCGGCCTGGAAACCCGCACCGCAGCGTCACGCGGGGCCTTGTCACACCCACCTGCAAGAATCAGAACAACCTCGACGCCACCGGCGCCGACCAGCCCCACACAGGGCCGTCATGAACTATCGAGGCTAGTGAAGGGAGGACCCACCATTGGCCACCGCCATGCCGGATGGCCTGCTCTCAATTGGTGGGTCCAGTCTCAGAATTTGTCTGCTGCGGTCGATAGTCTCCTGTCAATCGGGGTAGTACAACAGACGGAGATCGCGATGGTTGATCCGCTCAGGATGGACAAGGCCAAGGAGAGCCTCGGTAAAGCGAAGGAGGGCCTGGGCAAGGCTAAGGAGGGCCTCGGTAAAGCGGCCGACAGCACCGGCAGGTTCGCGCGGGACAAGTCGGAGCAGTTGGTCGAGCGGACCGGTGATCTCCGGGATGCTGCCATGGAGACCGTTGAGGAGTTGACTGGGAAGAAGCCCGATCCCTATGTGGAGGCCATCGCTGAGTACAACGGCGCCTTCACGCAGATGAACGACAAGGGTAGTTCCCTCCTGCGCCAGCGCGAACGCTCGACGGACCTCATCGAGCTGGTCGAGTTGCTTGTGAATAGCATCGCCAACACCCCGAAGTCGTTCGACGCCGACTTCGAGGAGGTTGAGTATCACAAGGCTCACTTCGTTGAGGCGACGGAGTTCGCCCGGAAGGACCTGGAGGCAGCGCGTCAGTCGGCAGCCGGTGCTGGCGCAGGGTTCGCTGCGGGGGCCGCGGTCGCGAGCATGGCTCCGACGGCGGCGATGTGGGTTGCTACGACCTTTGGCGCGGCATCGACCGGCACCGCGATCTCCACCCTGTCGGGAGCTGCGGCGACCAACGCCGCTCTGGCCTGGCTTGGAGGAGGGGCTCTGGCGGCGGGGGGTGGTGGAACGGCTGCAGGCAGTGCCTTGCTCGCGCTCGCGGGCCCGATCGGCTGGACGATCGCAGGGGCCACGCTCCTGGTGTCGATCACGCTGTTCGCCAGGAAGAAGTTCCAGAACCGCGACGAGAAGCAGGCGGCGGTGACTGCGGTGAAGCAGAACACCGCACTCGTGAAGGGCATGGACACTCAGATCGATGACATCCTCGGGCGGACCACCTCGGTCCGCGAACAACTGATGGGCAGCTACGGCCAGGCGCTGGAGTTCTTCCGCGCCGACTTCCTGGCGCTGTCTGCGGCCCAGCGGTCGCAGCTGGCCGCTTTGGTGAACAACACGAAGGCGTGTGCGGCCCTGCTCAGCCAGCGTGTCGAGCAGGACAGTCAGGATGCGTGACGCGGCAGCGCTTGCGAAGAGCAATCAGGAGCAAGCGGTCGCTGCATGGGTGAACCACCTCAATCAGCTCAGGTTGGACAACCTGCTTAGCGCCTTCGGGCGCCAGGACTTGAATCTCCATGACGCTCTCGCCAGTATCGACGAGGCGATCAAGAAGATCGACTTCGAAGTGGTCGCTGCCAACCGCGGCGGCGTCAAGGGCATGCACGGCTTCATCGCCGAGGTTGCCGAGGTGGGCGTCGGCAACGCCCGCAGCCAGATCCTCGGCGAGGACGCCGTCTACCAGTGGGTCAACGACAACGGCCCCGTGGACCTGATCCGCGGCGGCGTGGAGATCCAGCAGAAGTTCGTGCTTGCCGGCGGCCGCCTCGGGCTAGGCGCGATCGCGGAACACCTGGAGAGGTATCCCGACTTCGTCAAGAACGGCGGGACCTACCAGATCCCCCGCGACCACTTCGAAGTGATCCAGAAGCTCCACGCCATGCCACCCGAAGAAGCACGCAAGTTCCTGACCCGCAGCGGCGACGGCCCATCACTGAGGGGCTGGGAACGGGTCCAAGACTTCTTCGGCCAGGGCTCAATGGGCATCGACTCCCTCGAACCCTCCCACCTTGACTACAACCAGGTCCAGAAGGGGACCTACAACTCAACCCTGGAGGCGGAGAAGGAGTCCCTCCGGACCACCGACCAGTCCCGCAGGAATGACGCCTACCAGGAGAGCCGGCCGACACTTCAGGAGGCCGCGAAAGCCACCGTTGTGGCGGCTGCCATCGAGGGCGGTACCGCCTTCGTCATGGCCGTGGTCGAGAAGCGCCGCCAAGGGAAGAAGCTCAAGGAGTTCACGAGCGAGGACTGGACCGACATAGCGGGCGAAACCGGTTTCGGCTTCGCGAAGGGCGGTGTCCGAGGGCTCAGCATCTACACGCTCACCAACTTCACCGCAACGTCAGCAGCCGTCGCGAGCTCGATCGTCACCGCCGGCTTCGGTATCGCGGAACAGGCAAACAAGCTCCGCCGCGGCGAAATCGATGAACTTGAGTTCATCGACAACGCCGAACTCGTCGCCCTGGAAGCCGCCGTCAGTGCCCTGTCATCCTTCGTCGGGCAGGCACTCATCCCAGTGCCAGTCCTCGGCGCCGTGATCGGCAACACCGTCGGCACCATCATGTACAAGACCGTCTCCACCTCCCTCTCCCAGCGGGAGGCGGAATTGATCGAACGCTACCTGGACGAGCAACGTGTACTTGATGAGCGGCTTGCCAGTGAGTACCAGGAACTCATCGAAATGCTCGATGCGAGCATGGCCGACTTCCTCGACCTTCTCGACCGCGCCTTCTCACCCGATGTGGAAATCGCCCTTCGTGGATCGGTCGAACTCGCCAGCGAGCTCGGTGTAGCCACAGAAGAGATCCTCGACTCCGACGAAAAGACCCTCGCCTACTTCCTTGACTAGCCTCGATCTTTCATGAGGGCCCTGTTCGGGGGTTGTCGGCGCCGGTGGTGTCGATGTTGGTCTGATTCTTGCACCTGGGTGTGACAAGACGCCGCGTGACGTTCGCGGTGGGCGGGGTTCCAGGCCGAAGGGGTATTCCAGGATCGAGGCGGATGGTCGGGGCCGCGGGGTCAGGTCGCTGGGGCCGGGAGCCCTTGGAGCTTGGTGATGCCGGCGTGGATCAGCCCGGCCCATGGGGATCGGTCGCTGAGGTGGAGGTGGATGCGTCTGGCTCTTCGGGCGATGGTGGCGGGGATGCTGAACAGCCGGTAGCGGAGCCGTTTCGGTTCCCACCGGCGTGCTTCGTGTCCGGCGAGGGCGAGCAGCCCGGTCCAGGCCTGCAGCTCGGACGCGAGCGCGATGATCTGGCACCAGATCCTGTTCTGGTCGAACCCGTGGAGGGGGAGGTTCGCCAGCCCGGTGGTCTTCGCCTGCCTGATGCGGTCCTCGCAGCGGGCGCGGCGGCGGTGCCGGAGCTCGAGCTGTTGGAGGGTGGCGCCTCTGGTGTTGGTCGCGAACGCGGTGAGCCGGTAGCCGTCGACGTCGTCGAACCGTAGTTGCGCTCCGGGGTGGGGTCGTTCCCGGCGGACGATCACCCGCATCCCGTCGGGCCAGCCTGTCAGGTCGAGTAGTCCGGTGAGCTCGGCGAGATCGGCCCCGTCGCGGGCTTCACCATCCGCGTTGAGGGCCGGGAGCCACACCCATTCAGGGATCTGGTGGTAGAGCTCGGCGGTGTCCATGGGGAGGGTGAACCCGACCGAGTACGCGACCCGCCGCCCGGTCAGCCACTTCGTGAACTCCTTCGTGCCGCCGGCCCCGTCCGCGCGGACCAGCACCCTCCGCCCTGGGCGCGGGTTGCGGTCGGGGAGCTGCGCCAACGCGGCCTTGGTGACAGCGATCACATCGCTGTCACCAAGGCCGCCCTCGCGCAGCTCCCCGAGAAGAATCCCCGGCCGGGCCGCAGGGTCCTGGTCCGCGCCGACGGCGCCGGCGGCACGAAAGAGTTCACCCGGTGGCTCGCGACTCATCGGATGGCGTATTCGGTGGGATTCACTCTCCCGCTCGACACCAGCACCCTCTACCAGCAGATCCCCGACTGGGTCTGGGTCCCCGCCCTCAACGCCGACCGCCAGGCGCGGGAAGGGGCGGATCTGGCCGACTTCACCGGACTGCTCACCCTCGACGGTTGGCCTCCCGGGATGCGGGTCATCGTCCGCCGGGAACGGCCCCACCCCGGCGCACAACTCCGCTTCGACGACGTCGACGGCTACCGACTCACCGCCTTCGCCACCAACACCACCACCGGCACCCTCCAGCAGCTGGAGCTCAGGCATCGTCGCCGCGCCCGCTGCGAAGACCGGATCCGGATCGCGAAAGACACCGGACTAGTAAACCTGCCCCTCCACGGCTTCGACCAGAACCGGATCTGGTGCCAGATCGTGGCGCTGGCCTCCGAGTTGCAGGCCTGGAGCGGGATGCTCGCGTTGGCCGGTCACGAAGCCCGCCGTTGGGAACCGAAACGGTTGCGCTACCGCCTCTACAGCATCCCCGCGACCTTGGCCCGCCGCGCTCGCCGGGTCGTGCTACATCTGGCTGAACAGTCCCGCTGGGCCGAGTTGATCCTCGACGGCATCGGCCGGCTCCGCGACCTCCCAGCACCAGCTACCTGACCCAGGCGCCCACCCCGTCCACCTCAACGAAAGAACCCTCGGCCGGGAAGCCCGCCCCGCAGACGTCATGCGGGGTCCTGTCGCACCCACCTGCAAGAATCAGAACAACCTCGGCGCCACCGGCGCCGACCAGCCCCGATCAGACCCCTCATGAAAGATCGAGGCTAGGCGCCGGGAAGTTGTGACGGGGTCAGGTATCAAAGAGACGGCAGCAGCCGGAACTTGAAACGGCTACTCAGTAATGAGCTCAGCGAGCTCAGCGTGGAAGCCTTTAGCTGAGTCGACGAAGACGGCATCAGCGCTGTGATGGGTGGCATAGTCACCGAAGTCATCGAGATTCTCCAGCGACACGTCGGGGTGATGTGAGAGCCAATTCTTCATATCGATACAAAGCATGTCTATCGACTCCTCGTCGCTAAGGGCAGTTACTGAGCGCATCTGTGCGATTCCGGTCGTCGCGTCGCGTCCAGCCATGCGCATGAGCGGAGGCAGGACCGTCTCGATCTTCCGGAACCACCGAGGTCGTTGAACAGCTTCAGCCAATATGATGGCATGCACGGCAACCGATGGGACCTCGTGAATCCGTGACGCAGCCTTAGCGTAGTTCCACGCGTCGAGCCCCATATCGCGCCTTGCCCTCAGAAACAGAGATCTCGAGTCGGTTTCACGCGACAGCAATCGAGTCGCCCCAGAGTAGACGAGGGCTGCGAACATCGCCGTCCACACTGCGTTTAGTAGCTCACTGGGATAGGGAATCAAGACAGCAAAGAGGTTCCTTGCGTGGAAGCCAACGAACCCGCCCAAGGTGCTCAATCCGTGGCTGATAATCCGAACAAGCCGGATCTTTGCAGGGTTCGCGGTTTCGCGTGCAGCGCGCCAAGTGTGGAAGAGCCCATACGAGACGAAGACCGCGAGGCAGGTGATAGTCGCCAGGGTGGGTCTCACGCCAAGTCTCTCTGCTGTCGCCGAGATGGCGAGCGTCACGCCGAATGCTGGTCCCATGCGGAAAGCCAAGTGCCATCCGATACTGAAGCGTCCGAGTTGGCCAGTTGCGGTGTGGACATTGACGTAAGACCCGGGCCAGTTTTGTCGCGCGTCAGACTTAGTGGCAGGGCTGTTATGTAGGTCCTGAAGGAGAGTCCGACATGGGAAGACCACCAGTGATTCCGGTGGAGAAGAAGACCAGGATTGTGTTGAGCATCTTGGCTGGAGAGATGACGATCGCTGAGGCCGCTCGGCGGGAGAAGGTCAGTGAGCAGTCGATCGGTCGGTGGAAGGCTGACTTCCTCGAAGCGGGCAAGGCTGGGCTGGCGGCGGGTAGGTCTGGGCCCTCGACCCGGGAGCAGCAGTTGGAGGCGGAGGTCACTGAGCTGACTCAGGCGTTGGGTGAGGCCGCTGTCGAGATTCGGGTGTGGAAGAAGTCGGCGGAGGGCAGGTTGGGCCCTTCGAGGACCTCGAGGTGATCCGCAGGGAGGCGGGCATGTCGACCGCGAGGTTCGTGAAGCTGATCGACATGCCCGAACGCACGTGGCGCCGGTGGCAGGCCAAGGCCCGTCAGGATCGCCGTCCGAAGGGGCCGTGGCCCCAGCCGGCTCGTACGGCTGCGCGGGATCTGGTGGTGGGTCATGCGCTGGCTAAGCCGGCGTGGGGGCATCGCAAGATTTGGGCGCTGACCCGTCACTCCGGACACAAGGTCTCTCAGGCGACCGTGCTGCGGCTGCTGCGTGACGAGGGCCTGCTACTGGCCTCGGAATACCAGAAGCAGCGCCGTGACCTCGCCGCTGACCGGAGGGCCGCGTTCGCGAAGACCCCTGATGGCCCGAACCAGGTGTGGCAGTTGGACTTCTTGCGAGTTCGAGACCACCTCGGGTGGGACGTGGCGGATCGCAGGATGCCGGGATTGGTACTGACAAGTATGAGCACCCGTGGCATGTCTCACCCACCGGGAACAAGCACGACGCGATCGCCGCGGTCGAGCTCGCGTTGGCTGACTACGAGGCCCTGTTCGGACACCCGTTGGCCGAGGCCTGCCCTATCGATGAGGTCACTGGGGAAGTGCTGCCCGTGGTCACTATCGTCACCGACAACGGTGGCCCGTTCAGGTCGTTGGACTTCGAGTTGTTCATCACCTCGCACCCCGAGCTGAGACACGTCCGGACTCGGGTCAAGAGCCCCGGGCAGAACGGCTCACGCGAACGCGGGTTCGGGACATTGAAGTACGAACGCTTGTTCCTCGACGAGATCGCCGACGCGCTCACCCTGGTCGAACGAGCCGAGGACTACCGCATCGAATACAACACCCAGCGCCCCCACGAAGCGATCGCCTGGAACCGGCCCCTCGAGGTCCACCTCGGCCGCGCCAGCACGACAACACCCACCTTTGAACAAGAAGAAATCCTGCCAACTACTTGACGCGGGACAGTTTGACTCCAGTGCCCCGTAGGTTCCGAAAAGGAGCAGCGCGCCGACAGCCCCAAGTGCTATAGAAACTATCATCCGGGATCGCTGCCCGCCCTCTTCCTCAGCTACCGGTCCACTGTCGATGCGTTGACCCGCTCCAACCCTGTTAACGTTCGAACCGCGACACTACACTGCGTGGCACATGCGGGCGCAGTCTATCGACGCTGGGACTCATGACCTCCAATAACTGCCGCAAATACCTCTCGGCCCGTTACCTTCTAGGTAGCCCCGATGGTCGGGGTTCTGGTCACCAGGCCCGGCATGACTTACTGCCCCTGTCGTTGATGATCCGGGGGGTGTTGTCACCGGGTTCTGGTGGCGTGGGTTGATCGCTGATAGGGACACGGCCCGCTGCATCGACAGCGTGGTCTCTTCGTAACGTGGGTGCCGACGATCTTCGCCCGACTTGGTGACCAGAATTAGGTCCTAAGGAGGACTGTCATGGACCAAGACCGGTTCGACGTATTCGTCGGCCTCGATGTAGGCAAGGAACACCACCATGCCACCGCGCTCAACAGCGCCGGGAGACGTCTGCATGACAAGGCCCTGCCCCAAGACGAGGCTGCCCTGCGCGAGGTGTTCGACAAGCTCACCGTCCATGGGTCGGTGTTGGTGATCGTGGACCAGCCCGCCACGATCGGGGCACTGCCTGTGACCGTCGCTCGAGCGATGGGTATCGAGGTCGCCTATCTGCCCGGGCTGGCGATGCGCCGCATCGCTGATCTCCACCCGGGCAACGCGAAAACCGACGCCCGTGACGCGTTCATCATCGCTGAGGCCGGCCGCACCATGCCCCACGCGCTGCGACGCGTCGGCGGCGACGATGACCTCATCGCCGACTTGGCTGTGATCGTTGGGTTCGACGACGACCTGGCCAGCGAAGTCAACCGCGTCTCGAACCGGATCCGCGGCATGCTCACCCAGATCCATCCCGCCCTCGAACGCGCCATCGGCGCCAACATCGGCCACCCCGCGGTCCTCGCCCTGTTGGCAAAGTTCGCCGGCCCGACAGGCCTCGCTGCCGCGGGCAGGCGACGCCTGACCACCACGACGAAACCGTTGGCGCCCCGAATGCACACCCGGCTCGTCGACGCGATCATCAAAGCCCTGACCGAGCAGACCGTAGTTGTTCCTGGCACCCGCGCCGCCGAGCTGGTGTTGCCCCAACTGGCTGCCCAACTCCAAGGACTCCTGGCCCAACGCGCTGCAGCCGCGAAACAGGTTGAGGAGGCCCTCGATGCCCACCCTCTTTCCCAGCTCCTGATGTCAATGCCCGGAGTCGGCATCAGGACCGCAGCCAGACTCCTCCTCGACGTCGGTGACGCCACAGCATTCCCCACCGCAGGACACCTGGCCGCCTACGCCGGCCTGGCCCCTGTCACCCGCAGATCTGGCAGCAGCATCCGAGGCGAACACCCCTCACGAGCAGGGAACAAACACCTCAAACGGGCCCTATTCCTCTCCGCTTTCGCAGCCCTCCACGACCCCGACTCCCGCGCCTACTACGACCGGAAACGCGCCGCTGGGAAGAAACACAACGCCGCGATCATCTGCCTAGCCCGACGACGCGTCGATGTCCTCCACGCCATGCTCCGCAACGGGACCTACTACCAGCCAAGACCAGCCGTCGCAGCTTGACAGACACCATAGGGACACCCTCCTGACCTGCCGGCAGGCGCACGCCCGGACCGGCACACGCCGCCTCCCCGGACAACGCCGCCCGGCTCCAGCGGATGATTTGATTATCCGCCGGTGACCTGCTATCGGCAACAGTGAATCCGCGCGGATTCAGACCGTCTTCCCACCCAGCCGCTTCGCCAACCACTGCATCAGCGGGCGGTAGGCGCGCCAGTCGGCGGCGACGTGCTCCAGCAGTTCAGCGGTGGGCAGCCATTCGGGCTCCCCGTACTCGCGAGTCGCCGTCAGGCTCCGGTGCCGCAGCAGCTCCAGGTGGGGGTGGTCCGCATCAACGCCGCGGGGCCGGCTCTTCAGCCGCTCACCGCCGACGACGTACCCCGCTTCCCGCAACGCCCCCAGGAGGTCCTGCAGTTCACCACCCGCGTCCTCGTCCTCGAACACCTCGCGGTAGCGCGCCACCAGCTCGGGTCGGTCTGCCCACCAGCCCCCGGCTGTCATCAGCCCGTCGGCGCTGACCTGCACGTACCAACCCATCCCGTCCACGGGCGCGACGACCAGGCCCTGGTGCGTCTTGTACGGGGACTTGTCCGCGGAGAACCGCACGTCGCGGTTGGGGCGGAACAGCTTCGGAGTGCCGAACTCGGCCTCCAACAACGCACCGAGCGCCTCCAACGGCGCCCTGACGTCGTCGTCGTAGCGGGGCTTGTTGGCCAGCCACCACTCGCGGGAGTTGTCCTGTTCGAGGTCCTCGTAGAAGTCGACGGCGCCCAATGGGATTCCCTGAAATGTGCTCACAGCCAAACGATAGGCACGTATCAGGCCGCGGCGGAAGCGCCTCTTGAAAGGCATGGGGGTGAGCGCCATCCCCGTCGATCGGAGGGGTCATGAACCGCCACTATTACCGCAAGGACCAGGCCGTGGAGGTGGAGGAGGTCGACGCCGTCGTCGCCGTCCACACGGACACGCAGGCCGACGAGAAGTCGCGTTTCCGCCGCGCGGAAACCGAGGACCGGGCCGCCATCAGGAAGGCCGCCCCACAGCTGGACGACGACGCGCTGGACGCGTTCGAACGGGCCGGCTGGCTGGTGGTCAAGCAGAACGCTCGCGCCCGCAGGGCAGTGCGCGAGGGCACCGTGCCCGACGGCGCGGACGCGGCCGGGACGGTGCTGGTGCACGACGACGGACGCGTCGTGATCGCCACAGACGTGCTCACCGTGCAGCTCAACCCAGGAATGGGCCGGGCGGAGGTGGAGGCAGAACTCGACGCCGCCGGGCTGACTGTGCTGAACGAACTCCGCTTCGCACCCAACCTTTTCGAGGTGCGCACCGCGCAGGGCAACGCCTTGGACGCATCGGTGGCCCTCCACGAGAACCAGGCGTTCGTGTTCGCGGAGCCGTCGTTCATCGAACACGTCCCGCAGCGGTTCACCCCCGCTGACACGGAGTACGCGGACCAGTGGCAGTGGAGCAACACGGGCCAGGCCGGCGGCACCGCCGGGGCCGACGTCTCGGCCGAGGCGGCCTGGGACCACACCCGCGGCGCCGGGATCCGGGTGGCCGTCATCGACAACGGCTTCGACGCCGACCACGAGGACCTCGCCGCCGGCGTGGGTGCTGGCTCGGGCTTCTTCACCGGCGGCTCGCCTGCGGGGTTCACCGTCGGCACCGCGGGGATGCCCGACGAGAACCACGGCACTTTCTGTGCCGGCATGGTGGGCGCCCGGGAGGGCAACGCCCGGGGCGGGGTGGGTGCGGCCCCGGAGTCCGAGCTGATGCTGCTGGCCTGCCTGAACGACCAGGTTGGCTCACAGACCACGCTGGCCCGCGCCGTCGCCTACGCCGCCGATCCGTCCACCGAGGTGGCGGGCGCGGACCCGGCCACGGGCGCCGACATCATCGTCTCCAGCCTCGGCCCCAACGGCGCCGCCTGGACGCTGATGACCGTACTGGACCTGGCGCTGCAGGCGGCGGCCACCAACGGGCGCGGCGGCTTGGGCACGGCCATCTTCTGGGCGGCAAGCAACGGCAACAACGTCGACGTGGCGCTTGACCAGGTGGTCTCGCACGCCGACGTGATCGCCGTCGTCCGCTCGGACCGCAACGACATGGAGGACAACGCCGCCCGCGGCGCCGGGGTGGAGTTGATCGCACCCGGGGTCGACGTCGTGAACGCGTTCTCCGGCAACACCTACGGCCCGTGGACGGGCACCTCGTTCGCGGCTCCGTGCACCGCGGGTTGCGCGGCGCTGGCGCTCTCCGTGGACCCGGGGATGACCCGCGACCAGCTGCGCCAGCTGATGCGGGACACCGCGGACCAGATCGGCGGGGTGGTCTACGACGCCGCCGGACACAACGACGACTACGGCTTCGGCCGGGTGAACGCGTTCGCCGCCGTGGCCGGGGCCGCCCGCCACCTGCAACTGCTGACCCCGAACGTCGTGTTCAACGACGTACCGGAGGGCGATACCGTCGCCCGCGCCGTCGTGTGGGAGGTCTCGGGCGTGGAGGACTTCACCTTCGAGGTGTTCTCCGGACCCAGCACCATCACCGGACCGGCCGGTTCCTTCAGCCTGCTGCTCGGGCCGACGGTGACGGTGCCGGCACCCGGCGTCGGCGTCACTTCTCACGCCCGGATCTGGGTCACCTACACCGGCACCAACGCCGGGGACACCGCCACCGGCGAACTGGTGGCGCGCTCCCTGCTGACTGGTCAGCAGTGGACCATCGGACTCTCCGCCAACACCATCGAGCGCCCCACCGCGGGGGTGGTGATGGTGATGGACAAGTCCGGCTCCATGGATGCCGGTGCCGGCGACGGCCGTACCCGCGTGGAGGTACTGCGCGAGTCCGCCTCCGTGCTGGTGGACCTGCTGCGGCCCGAGACCGGGATCGGTGTGGTGCGCTTCGACCACGACTCCGACGTCGTCATGAACGTCACCGACGCCGGGCCCGAGGCGTTCGGGGCCGGGCGTGCGCAGGCCATCGCGGCGGTGGCCGGGCACGTGGCCAACCCGGGCGGTGCCACCTCCATCGGCGACGGCGTCGCAGCCGCTGGCACTCTCCTGGACGCCGTGAGCGGTGTGTACGAGAAGACGGCGATGATCGTGCTGACCGACGGGCAGGAGAACGCCCCGGCGCTCATCTCCGACGTCGCCGGCAGCATCGACGACACGGTGTTCGCGATCGGGCTGGGCGAGCCGTCGGCCATCAACCCGGCCAAGCTCACCGAACTGACCAACGGCACCGGCGGCTACGTGAACATGACCGGCGTGCTGTCCTCGGACGAGCGGTTCCTGCTGTCCAAGTACTACCTGCAGATCCTCGCGGGCGTCAGCAACGAGCAGATCGTGCTGGACCCGCAGGGCTGGATCCAGCCGGGCGATCCGGTGAAGGTTCCGTTCCAGATCTCGCGGGCGGATTCGGCCACGGACGTGATCCTGCTGGCTCCGGCGCCTTGGGTGGTGAACTTCCAACTGGTGGCACCGGGCGGCGAGACCATCACCCCGGCGACGTCGGGGGTCAGCTACGTGACCGGCGCCAGCGTCGCGTACTACAGGCTCAGCCTGCCGCACGTGGGCGCGGGTGGCGACGAGCACTGGGGCGGTGAGTGGACCGCGCTGCTGGAGGTGGACAAGGACCAGTTCTACAGGTGGCTGGCCAAGCTGGAGGGCTCGGACCCGAAGGCGTACGAGATGGCCAACGCCCACGGTCTGCAGTACGCGCTCGAGGTGCACAGCCGCTCCAGTCTCACGCTCAACGCGGCGCTGCACCAGGAACACATCCAGCCCGGATCCGTGCTGCACCTGGTGGCTCGGCTGTCCGAGTACGGGATCCCCGTGGACGACGACCGGGCGCGGGTCCACGCCGAACTCACGGGCCCGTCCGGGTACGACGAGGTGAAGCTGCACCAAACGGCGCCCGGGGTGTTCGAGGCCGACTACAAGGCGGCTGACTACGGCGTCTACCGGTTCCGGGTGGTGGCGCAGGGGCGCACGTTGCACCGGGAGCGGTTCACGCGGGAGCAGCTGGTCAGCGGCTCCATCTACGCACCACGGCCACCCGAGGGCGACCCGAGGCCACCCAAGGACGAGGACACCAACACCTGCACCGAGCGGATCCGCATCCTGGTCTCGGTGCTGGGCAAGGACCCGGCCCTGGTCAAGCGGTTGGAGGAGCTCCTGCGCCGGCAGGGCACCACGTTGACCGCCGTGCTGGAGTGCCTGCAGAAGATGGCCGGATCCACCCGTCCTGTTCCGGTGCGCCCGACCATCCCGGAGTTCCCGCGGCCCATCGACGTGTTCCGGCCACCCGTGCTGGACCCGTTCCGGGCCGAGGCCACTGACATCGCCGAGGTGCCGTTGACCGCTGCCGCACTGGCCGAGGGCCTGCGCCGCTTCGCCGACGGCCTCTCACCCGAGTAGCAACCACCCAGTGATCAGTTGCCCTCATCCGAAAGTCCCTACCAGTTTCCCTGAGGTGCGGGGAGAGACTTTCGCATCCCACGGTGCCGCGAAGCGGTCGGATAGCTGAGGTGCGAGGCACGAGCCTCGAAGGGCGTAGCCAAGTGTCCTTCGAGGCTCGCACCTCGCTCCTAAAGGTGCTGGTGGAGTGGGGCTTGCTACGCCGGACGGTTAGTGCGGAACAGCCCGCGAACCCCCCGGAGCAGCCCGAGCGTCAGTTGGTGGACGGCTGCCCCGACTGCGGCGTTGAGCGCGGCGAGCAAGGC
Organism: Tessaracoccus flavus; assembly: GCF_001997295.1. NCBI lineage: Bacteria > Bacillati > Actinomycetota > Actinomycetes > Propionibacteriales > Propionibacteriaceae > Tessaracoccus > Tessaracoccus flavus. Next base: position 1,625,285 of record NZ_CP019605.1, on the reverse strand, counting down.
CGCCCCCAGCAGCGTCGGCACCAAGGATCCGGACTGTTGGGCCACTCCGGTCACGAGCAGCAGCACGGGCCAGAAGCCGGCGGCGGCTGGGCGTTGACCCAGTCGGTCGCACTGCTGCCCCTCACCACGTGGGATCGAACCGCTCCACCAGCGCCAAGGTCAGCCGCGGGTGGCGCCGCGTTGGCATACTCGTGGGATGACCAGCGTCGGCGACTTCGCACTGACCATGGACGAACTGCGCGCGGTGACGGAGTACACAGTGGCCTGCGCCGTGCCGGTGCTCGGGTTGTTCGAGCAGGCAGCCCCCGACGACGATCGCCCGGCCTCTGCGCTCAAGGCGGCACAGGAATTCGTCGACGGCGAGGCGCGCTCGAAGCGGTTGCGGACCTCGGCCACCGAGGCCCATCGGGCGGGCAGGGAAGCACCCACGCAGGCGGCTGCGCACGCGGCCACAGCGGCAGGCGACGCTGCGGCGTCGGCATTCCTGCATCCGCTTGCCAACGGCACCCAGGTGCGCCACATCCTCGGCGCGGCGACGCACGCTGCCCGCGCGGCCGAACTGTCCCGCGGTGACGATCCGGTGGTGGCGGAGTACATGCTCCACGCCGCGGCCCGTCGCATGACGCCGACGGTGCGGGGCGTGCTCGGGCGCTACCCGCGCGCGCCACGGGGAAACACGCGGCACGCCGCACTCATGCAGCAACTGGACAGCCTGATCCGCGACCCGGCACCGCAACCCCAACCCGCCGACGACACGGGCCCGTTCTTCCACGGCACCCGGGCCGACCTCCGCCCGGGCGAACTCCTCACCCCCGGCTGGGGCACCAACTACGGATCGGGCAAGAAGTCGCAGCACATCTACCTCACGGCGTCGGAACAGGGTGCCCCGCTGGCCGCCGCGATTGCGCTGGGCGACGGCGCGCCTCGGGTCTACCGGGTGGAACCGCTGGGCCCCATCTACGACGACCCGAACGTCACGGACAAGAAGTTCCCCGGCAACCCGACGCGCTCCTACCGCACGACGGAGCCGCTGCGGGTGATGGAGGAGATCATCGGTTTCACGCTTCCGGACCCCGGCGTCGTCGAGCGGATCCGCGCGAGCGCGGCCGAACTCAAGGCACTCGGCATCGAGGCGATGGACGACTGACGGTTGAGGATTCGGCGCTCGGTCAAGCGCCCCGGTGGGCGGTCGATCAGCCCCTGGACAGGGGCTCAGCCAGGTCAGTCAGGTAGAGCACAGAACTGCTGGCCACCCAGTCGTTCCAGGTGTCGGCGATCTCCTTGCCCGGCATCTCGCTGTTGTCGCGCTCGAACTCCTCCGGGCTGGTGATCTCGACGATCTCCGCAAGATCCCATTCCGACGTCCCACCACCCATCAGGCCGGTGGCCACGAAGTCCTCGAACCCCACCACCGACGGCACCCACCACCCCGGCGCGGACCCAGCCCGACCTACCCCCGCACACTCACTCCACCAGCCGCGACGTCGTACGTCACGCCCGCCACGCGCAGGCCAACCAGCCGGGCATCCGGGTCGAAGTGCTCCAGCACCGGCTCAGCCGTCACGCCGCCGTCGGGATGCATCCGGACGCCGAAGACGGACTCGATCACCAGCTCGCACCACGCCCCTGCCGAGGAGCACGCCCAGTCGTTGATGTAGGGCCACCCGGGTGGGGCCTTGCGGGAACCGCCGTCCACCAGCGGGACGGCCTCCTCCACCATGTGCGCCTGCCCCGGCGGCCCTTGGTTGGTGGAGCGGGCGAGGCCGGGCAGCCACTCGGCGACGACGTCGGCGCCACCCAGCTGGATGGCGGCCCGGGCGGAGTCGGCCGGCCAGGCGGGGTAGGCGGGCAACGCGAAAACCGACGCCCGTGACGCGTTCATCATCGCTGAGGCCGGCCGCACCATGCCCCACGCGCTGCGACGCGTCGGCGGCGACGATGACCTCATCGCCGACTTGGCTGTGATCGTTGGGTTCGACGACGACCTGGCCAGCGAAGTCAACCGCGTCTCGAACCGGATCCGCGGCATGCTCACCCAGATCCATCCCGCCCTCGAACGCGCCATCGGCGCCAACATCGGCCACCCCGCGGTCCTCGCCCTGTTGGCAAAGTTCGCCGGCCCGACAGGCCTCGCTGCCGCGGGCAGGCGACGCCTGACCACCACGACGAAACCGTTGGCGCCCCGAATGCACACCCGGCTCGTCGACGCGATCATCAAAGCCCTGACCGAGCAGACCGTAGTTGTTCCTGGCACCCGCGCCGCCGAGCTGGTGTTGCCCCAACTGGCTGCCCAACTCCAAGGACTCCTGGCCCAACGCGCTGCAGCCGCGAAACAGGTTGAGGAGGCCCTCGATGCCCACCCTCTTTCCCAGCTCCTGATGTCAATGCCCGGAGTCGGCATCAGGACCGCAGCCAGACTCCTCCTCGACGTCGGTGACGCCACAGCATTCCCCACCGCAGGACACCTGGCCGCCTACGCCGGCCTGGCCCCTGTCACCCGCAGATCTGGCAGCAGCATCCGAGGCGAACACCCCTCACGAGCAGGGAACAAACACCTCAAACGGGCCCTATTCCTCTCCGCTTTCGCAGCCCTCCACGACCCCGACTCCCGCGCCTACTACGACCGGAAACGCGCCGCTGGGAAGAAACACAACGCCGCGATCATCTGCCTAGCCCGACGACGCGTCGATGTCCTCCACGCCATGCTCCGCAACGGGACCTACTACCAGCCAAGACCAGCCGTCGCAGCTTGACAGACACCATAGGGACACCCCCCGGCTGACTTCGGCCGGGACAATAAGTGACATGGACAGCGGTCTTGCGCGCTCTGCTCGTCCTGCAGGTATCTCCATGGGCCCACGTGTGTCCATCCGACCGTCAGCGGTTTCCTGTGCCCTTGCTGGGGAGGTCTATGCACTGGTCGAGCTGGTCATGGATCAAAGCGATGGGTAGCCGAAGCAGGGTCGATCGCATGATGTTCGATAGGTTGGTGCCACTGGGGTTCAGCACCCCGCGGGGGAGGACGTTGTCGTGAGTGAGTTGCTGCCCGGCCGTCAGGCCCTGCGGCTGCGTGCCGGCCTTCTCGATTTCCTGACAACCACTTTCGCCTTGGCTGACGCCGACGCGCGAGCCGCACTCCACGAGTTGCTCGCGGACGAGGACGCGGGGATGTTCAAAGGCCCCTATCTCCGCACGGGGATGCCGTTCGGCCCGGCCCCGCGCCGAGCCGTCGCTCCGCTGGACTGGATGCCCCCCGGCTTCAACGCGTACGCACACCAGGCATCGGCGTTCCGGCGGCTCTCTAGCCTGAACGGGCGTCCCCAGTCGACGCTGGTCACGACCGGCACTGGGTCGGGCAAGACGGAGGCGTTTCTGCTGCCGATCATGGACCACTGCCTGCGGGCCCGCCGCCAGGGCGTCGCCGGGGTGAAGGCCCTCATCCTCTACCCGATGAACGCACTGGCGAACGATCAGGCGCAGCGCCTCGCCCGCCTGATCACCCGGTGCCCGCACCCCCGAGGCGTCGCGGGTGCGGGCAGTTCCGTCAGGCCACCCGGAGCGTCGTCACGCAGGTCGGGTCGTCGTCGCTGGTGCCGAGGTTCACCTGGCCGGTGCGGCCGTCCTCGGTGGTGACGGACAGCGTGCCGGTGGTGCCGCGTGGCAGCCAGGTGCCGACGAACCCGTTGGCGCCGGTGCGGGTCTCGGCGGTGTGGACGACGGTGCCGTCCCCGTCCGTGACGGTGAGGGTGACGGGCGTGTCGACGAGCTCGCCCTGGCAGGTGGTGAGCGAGTGGTAGAAGCACTCGTGGGTCGTCTCGGCGAAGGGTGCGACGGAGACGTAGAAGAGGTCGGCGGGCAGCGGCAGGGTGGCTTCGCCGGCGTCGGTCGTGAGGAGTAGGTGGTCGGTGCGGACGCTCGCCATGAGCTCGCTGGGGCGGTCGTCGCCGCCGAGGGTCTCGAGGTGGTCAACGAGCTCGCGGCCGTCGCGGCCGGTGAGGTCGAACGGTGCGAGCAGTGCTGCGGCGTCGATGGCGGCCGGTGCGGTCGACGGCGCGGTGGGGGCGGCGTCGGGCCCGGGGGTGCAGGCGCTGAGCACAAGGGCTGCGGCCAGGGCGGGTGCTGCGGTGAGCAGGTGGCGGCGTCGCACGTGCGGTCTCCTTCTGTCGGGACTCAAGGCCCTAGGGTACCCAGCCGGGGTATCGTGCGCGGGAGGGACGAAGGTCCGTCGGATCTGACACGCGAGCAACGTTGCAGCGAGCACGCATAGGCTGGGTGCGTGACCCCGCAGAGCGCCCAGACCACGCCCGCCACGACCCAGCCCTGGTGGCGCGAGGCCGTCTTCTACCAGGTGTACCCGCGGTCCTTCGGGGACACGACGGGCGACGGTGTCGGCGACCTCGCCGGCATCACCGCCCGCCTCGACCACGTCGCCTCGCTCGGTGTCGACGCCCTCTGGCTCTCGCCCTTCTACCCGTCGCCGCAAGTCGACGCGGGTTACGACGTCGCCGACTACTGCGACGTCGACCCCATGTTCGGCACGCTCGACGACCTCGACACGCTCGTCGCGGCCGCGCACGCGCGCGACCTGCGCGTGACGATCGACCTCGTCCCCAACCACTGCTCCGACCAGCACCCCTGGTTCCAGGCCGCGCTCGCGGCCGGCCCCGGCAGCCCCGAGCGGGAGCTCTTCCACTTCGTCGACGGACGCGGTGAGCGCGGCGAGCTCCCCCCGAACAACTGGCGTTCCGCGTTCGGCGGACCGTCGTGGACGCGCGTCACCGAGCCCGACGGCACGCCGGGCCAGTGGTACTACCACCTCTTCGCGCCCGAGCAGCCCGACTTCAACTGGGGTCGCCCCGAAGTCCTCGCCGAGTTCGAGCGCATCCTCCGCTTCTGGCTCGACCGCGGTATCGACGGCTTCCGCATCGACGTGTCCGACGCGCTCATCAAGGACACGGCGTGGGAGGACACGCCTGACGGCAACCCGCTCATCCCCAAGGACGACGCGAGCGGAGTCCACGAGATCTACCGGGCGTTCCGCGCCGTCATGGACTCCTACGACGGCGACCGCATGGCCGTTATCGAGACGGGGGCGCCCGACGATGTCGTCGCGCTCTTCCTCCGGCCCGACGAGATGCACCTCGCGTTCAACTTCCGCTTCGTCAAGGCGGGTTGGGACGCGGCCGCGATCCGCGCGGCGGTCGACGACTCGCTCGCGGCGTACGGCGCGGTGGGTGCGCCGACGACGTGGGTGACGGACAACCACGACACGACGCGCTCGGTGACGCGCTACGGCGCGGACGTGCGGCTCGAGGGCGAGTACGTGCCGGGCTCGACGGCCGAGCTCCCGCTCGACGACGCCGCGCTCGCTCGCGGCACGCGCCGCGCTCGCGCGATGGCGGTGCTCCTGCTCGGGCTGCCGGGCGCGGCCTACGTGTATGCGGGGCAGGAACTTGGGCTCCCGGATGTCGTCGACCTACCTGCCGAGGTCCTCCAGGACCCGATCGTCGCGCGCTCGGGCGGCACGTCGCGCGGGCGCGACGGCTGCCGCGTGCCGCTGCCGTGGGCGGGCTCGCGGCCGCCGTTCGGCTTCGCGCCCGACGGCACGACGACGTGGCTGCCGCAGCCGGAGGACTGGGCGTCGCTGACGGCGGAGTCCCAGGCCGACGACGACGCCTCGATGCTCGCGCTCTACCGGGCGCTCGGCACGCTCCGGCGTGCCGAGCCCGCGCTGCGGGGCGGTGACGTCGAGTGGCTCGAGCAGACGGCGACGCGCCTCGTGCTGCGCCGGACCCCTGCCGCGGGCGTCGGGGGCCGGGCGCTCACGCTCGTCGTCAACCTCGGTGAGGAGGCGGCGCCGCTGCCCGACGGTGAGCTGCTCCTCGCGACTGCGCCGCTCGTCGGGGGGATGCTCGCGGGCGAGTCTGCGGGTGTCCTCGCCTGACCGCGGGCGGTCGGGCGGGTGAGGGTGCTCGGCGACGGGTGACCCACTTCTGTACCGGTTGCTGACCCCCGTGCGCGTTGTCAGACTTCTGAGTGCACGACCCCTGTCCGCTCTGCGCCAGGGAAGGCGGTGCGCCCGGAACGATCCGGTCGCCCTCACACCGAGGAGTCCTGCGATGGCCGCAGACACGACGACGCACTCGCACCCGACGACGGTGTCGGAGCCGCGCGATGCAGCGGAGGATATCCGCGTCGCCCTGCATCGGCTGAGCTCGTCGGCGCCCGAGGAGTTCTTCAACATCGCCAACGACCTGCGCGCGCTCGGCTGCGACGACGCGGCCGTGCCGTTCTACGAGAAGGCCATCGAGGCGGGTGTCCCCGAGGCCACATACAACCTCGCGCTGCTCCACCACGAGCGTGGCCGCACCGAGATCGCGCGCTCCGGGTTCGTTGCGGCCTCGGAGGCGGGTGACGCCAAGGGTGCGTTCATGGCGGCGCAGATCTTCGAGGCCTGCGGTGACGACGAAGCGGTTGTGAGGATGGCCAGCACCGATCACGCACAGCGCGTCCTCCGGCCGATGAGGTCGGTTATGTCGCCCGTCTCCACTTGCGCCAGCCTGGGCGAGACCGACGCAGCGGCCTGGTCGGTTGGCTAGTCGGGTTACGCCGCCCGTTCGCCGAGCTCCTCAGCTACCTCCGTGAGGGGGGTGAGTCCCTCGTTCACTTCGAGCGCCCAGAACTCTAGGCCGCTGATGTTATGTACATCGAGGAACCTTGCTGCGTCGTCTAGGGCGTCGAACTCGTGCTCCCCATCGATCAGTACGGTCCCGTCGTCGGTGATTACAGCGTCGACGACCCAATCCGGATCCACAGGGTCGAGCAGGTCCCCAGGCCGGAGCAGGCCAGCGTCCACCAGCTCGCGCAGCGACGGATCATGGCGCTCTAGAGCGCTGAAGTTGTCGTCCACGGTGCCAGCGGCTCGGCCAGAGCGCAGCTTCGAGAATGCATCACGGGTGACCTGAGCGATCAGATCGCGACGCCGCGCGAGGAACTCGTCGTAGTCCAACAGATGCCAGTCCTCCGGCAGGGCATGCCAGTAGATCTGCTGCTGGAGTTCCTCCCCACGGATGTGCCTGGCCTGCAGAAGCTCCGGCCAGTACTCGGCCGGCGGCCGGTCGGAGATGAGAATGTTGGTCGCCCAGTCGGTAGGCGCGTAGTTGGCGATCTGGTTGACCCGCTTCACGTCGTCGATACCGAGCTCACGACCGAGGTAGGCCCGTGGGAACAGGTGGTGTCCCTCCATGCCCTTGACGGTTGGCAGCGTCGGGTCCATCCACTGCGACACGGGCATGTCCAACATGAACATCTTGGCGTCGAGGATGTTGAGAGCGGCCAAATAGCATTGGTAGGCGGGCGACAGCGCAGCGTTGGAATACGCAAGCATCTGCGGCATGCCGAAACGCCAGAAGTCTGAAGTCATCTCGGAGTCGACGATCTCGTCCAGCGCTTTGACGAAGCCGTCCGCATCGCCAGTCGCCACCAGCTCGAGCCGGCTCAGGTCCTTGCTCAGCTGGGACTCGGCTGAACCTGTGTACCTGCCGGTGAGCTGGGCCATGAAAATCCAACGGGCGATGACCGCCCTGAGGGTCGTGATGTCCACGCGGAACCTGGTGCGTCCCAGCAGGAACAGGATGTAGCTGGAGATCACGTTCAACGAGGAGGTGATGTTGCGTGCTTGGCGGAATCCCGCCATCTGGATGGTGTGGATGAACTCAGTCCAGTTGACCCGATCGGTGACCACAGGGAGAGCTTGCTGCAGTCGGTTGAGTTGCTCGTGCAGCTTCTCTTCATCCACGTAGCCGGTCTGCGGGTCGCGTGCCTGGAGTGCAGTGTAGGCGTCCTGAAGACGCGCGCGGCCTTGTCCGACGGCCACCATGGCGCGGACCACATGGAACGTCTCAACGGCGAGGAACGGGTTCACAGGTGTCCAATGGATTGGGCTGCCTGCGATTTCCGACGCCCGTTGGGGCGTGATCCGGGAATGCCGGGAGAAGTCCTCGATCTGCTCCCGGCCCTCAGGCCAGAAAACGGAGAGCCAGGTCAGGATGTAGTCGGAAGCTCGGAGGCGGACCCCTTCAGAGTTGATGCGCACGAAGATGTCGGCGACGAGACCCTTTCCCGACTCGCCGGCGATGTGAACCACGTTGAAGGTGTACTTCTTGAGGTCACCAAGCCGTTCGAAGACCCTGTCCAAGTGGTCCTCCTGCTCGTCGGTCAGCTCGCCGACGGATGACTCGTAGCGCTTGATGAACTCCCGCTCAGTCCTCTTGGACGACTCGAAGTACGTCGCGATGTTCTCGATCCACTGGGGCGACTTCGCGAGAGCGGGAGTACGCACCTCAAACCGCTCCGAGAAGGGATTGAAGGAGATGGTGATCTGCTTCTCCATGTAGTCGGAGTTGCGCACTGGACGGCCCTTGATAGAGGCATAGAGGCTGGTGATCCTTTGCTGACCATCGACTATCTGGTGTCGCCCTCCCAGGCCAGAGCCATGTCCGATCACGCGGCTTGCCTCGCCAGATGCGTCGTCCCAGAACATCAGTTCGCCGACGGGGTAGCCCCTGTACATCGAGTCGAAGAGGTCGCGGACCTTCGTTGTGGGCCACACAAAGGGGCGCTGCAGATCGGGGAGGCGGATGCTGCCCTGCTCAATCCCGCCCACAAGTTGCTCGACTTGCCAGGAGACCGTCTTGAAAATCGATGCCATAACTCCACTCCGGTGTAGACCACTTCCCCGCACCTTACCCACCGAGTCCCATCCCGAGCAGAAGACAGAGAAGCTAGCCACACCCGCCGAAGGAGGGGACTCGACCATGATGCGTCGCGAGGCCAAGTCGTCGAAGGAACCATCCTGTTAGACAGCCATGGCACGTGACGGTCTGGCATGGGGCCTTCGCCGGGAGAGGACCGAGAGTCGCAGCATTACCGAGGTTGGCCACTTCCTCTGCGCGGAACGGCCTGGGGTTCAGCCGGAGGGGGATATGTTCAGTCCAAGGCGCAAGCCAGAAGCCTGGGAGGTGTCGGGCGGGACGACTTGGGGACAGGGATTCTGCCAGTGCCGGGCAGGTCGTCGGAGCTTGGCTTCAACGTCTTCGACGTCATGCACCACGGGCTCCATGAGAAGCAGATCTCCAACGTCTTCCGGTGGCTACTTGACGCCGGAGGGACCCACCGCATGGGTGACAAGTTCACCCGCATCTTCATGGACGAGGTCAATCGCGCGAGACCATCTGAGGTTCCGTTCGCTCTCGGTGGTTACTGGGTTAGGCAGGAGGTGAACACCTCCGATCCAACTGACCCCGGGGACATCGCCGATTTGGTGTTGGAGAGCGAGACCTCCGTGGTGGTGATCGAGAACTTCGTCACCTCCGACGGGCACGGACACGACTACGACCGCTACCTGGCCTACGGCCAGCGAAAGGGTGGGCGGGGCGTTGTGGTGCTGCTGTGCAGGGACGAGGATCCCTCGCTCCAGACAAAGGGCTGGCAGCATGCTCGCGTCGTCACCTATGCCACCTTGATCACCCGTCTACGGGAGGAGCTAGCGAGCGACGGCCGTTGGAGACGGGAAAACCCAGAGGCGTACATGTTCATCGAGCAGTTGCACCGCAAGTTCGTAAGGGGAGAGGGCCCGTGCAGGATGGGGAAGTGCTGGATTTCGTCGTGGCGATGTGCCAGACGGGGGAGGCGCGCAGATACCAGATATCGAGCAAGGCTGTCGCAGCCGAGCAGTTCGCCAACGACGTCGCCGAGCAGGCTCGGGAACGCTTTGGCGAGGGGCGAGAACTGCTGCAGCGAGTCAGGACGAAAGTAAGGAATTACGGGCTCTTCGTACCTGAGCGTGGGGTCATAGTCGTAGACCGCCGCCGATGAGGAGCATTCTGAGGCGGTAGTTGTCTGGGTCGCGGAACCCTCTGGCGACGCGGCGGGCGAGTTCGATCAACCCGTTGATGGATTCGGTTCCGCCGTTGTTCGCGCCGCCGGTGGTGAAGTAGCCCAGGAACGCGTCGCGCCACTGGTTCAGCGTCCGGCCGAGGCGGGCGATCTCTGGGATCGGACACGACGGGAACGTGGCCAGGATCTTCTCCGCGACCCTGCGCCCGTCGGCATGACAGGACTGGTGATAGACCGAGCGCAGCTGTTGGGCGCAGCGCCAGGCGACCTCGACTTCGACGTGGCGGTCGTCGGCGGTGAACGCGGTCTCCAGGCGTGTCTTCTGCCGGTCGGTGAGGTGTTCCTTCCCGGCTCGCAGCAGGTTCCGAATCCGATACAGCGGATCGTCTCTGCGGCCGCGGTGGCCGTGGATGTCTTGCTGGACCCGGCGGCGGACCTCATCGACCGCGGCCGTGCCGAGCTTGACCACGTGGAAGGCGTCGAGCACCGCGATGGCGTCGTCCAACTGGTCGTCGATCGCATTCTTGTAGCCGTGGAATGGGTCCAGGGTGGCGATCTCGACGCCCTTGCGGAACGTGTCGCCGCGGTCACGCAGCCACGACGTGTAGGCCTCACCAGAGCGGCCCGGGACCAGGTCCAGGAGCCGGGCCCGGACGCGTCCGTCCTTGTCGCGGGTGAGATCGACCATGCCGGTGAACTCCTTCGGGCCGCGGCCGCCCTGGTCGACGGGCTTGGTGGAGACGTGATGCCAGATGTGTTCGTCGACGCCCAGCGAGGTGACACCGACGAACCGGGTCTCGTCGGCGGCGGCAGTCTCGAGGATCGGCTTGACCGCTCGCCACAGGGTCCTCCAAGTGCAGCCGAGCTGCCGGGCCATCCCCTGAACCGAGGCGTTCTCCCGCCGCATCTGCCCGATCGCCCACGACGTCGCCCGCGCGGTGAGCAACGCTCTGGGCCGCGCGACGTAGGGGTCTTGTTCCATGAACGAGGTCACCGGACACATCGGCTCGGGACACAACCAGCGTCGTTTCCGCCACCGCAGCTTCACCGGCGCGGTGAAGCACGGCGCGTCAATCAACTCCACCCGCTGCCGGCCATGCGCATGCGCAATGACCCCGCAGGCGGGGCAGCCCATCACCGCCGGCGGCCGGGATTCGACCTCAACCCGAAGCCCCGCGTCGTCGCGCTGGACACCGACCACGTGAAGCCCGGGCAGACCCAGCAGAAGGTCGCAGCGCTCGCAGTAACCGCTGGACGCACGGCAGCAGGAAGTAGAATCGGTCATCGTCGAGGTCCTCGGAATCGAGTGGTGTGGTAACCCCGATTCTTGAGGGCCTCGACCCACCTCACCCCACCGACACGCCCGCCATCGGATCCACGCTCACCCCACGCTCAGGTACGAAGAGCCTCTTAAGTCCGAATCACGTGAATCGGGTGGGACTAGATTGCCTTGTCGTGGCATAATGTACTCGTGACTGAGATGAGCTATCGCGTCGAGCAGGTTTTCACGCCCACAAGTCAGGCCGTGCTCAATTTTGTTCCGCGCGCCGGGCTTGACGCAGCGGTGAAGGATGCTCTCTCGACGCCGGGAAAGCAGATAGTTGTCTATGGGGAATCAGGGTCGGGGAAGACCACACTTCTCCGCCAATGTGTAAAGAGCTACCACGCGGGCTGGATCACTACGTCTTGCCATGCCGAGACGACCTTCAGTGACCTTTTGTTGGATGCTTTCGATCAACTCGACCTCTATTATGCCGAATCCCACGGATCCGCAACCAAGCAGGCGTTCGGCACGACGCTTGAGGCCCAGTTTCTGCAAGCTAAGTCGGCTGTGCAGGCCTCGCTGGAGGAGAGTGCGACAACGGGGCACAAGAGAATCGTGGTGCCGCAAATCTCACCACAGAGACTCGCTAAGTGGATGGGAGAAAAGGACCTCTGTTGGATAATCGAGGACTTCCACAAGGTTCGTGAGGTGGAGAAGAAGGCGTTGGCCCAGGCCTTCAAGATCTTCTCTGATATGGCCATGGACTACCCCGCAGTGCGTATAGTGGCCATCGGCGCCACAGATTCAGCACGTGAGGTTGTGGCCTACGAGAATGAGATGCGAAATCGCGTGGCCGAAATTCACGTGCCCTTAATGGATATAGGTGAGTTGCGAGGGATTCTCCGAGGCGGAGACTCGCTCCTGAATATTGATAGTTCTCAGATATCGCACGATATCGTGAACTTCTCATCTGGTTTGGCTAGCGTCACGCACCACCTTGCTCTGAATGCATGCAGGGCTGCTAAGATTCGCTCCACACAGGCGATAAAGAAGCGTCTATTGGAGGCAGAACTGCAGTCCGCAGTCCTCACCTACATCGCAGAGTCGTCCGATACTCTGAAGGCGCGCTATGAGTTGGCGCTGAAGAGGGAGCGGGAGCGGAAGTATCACAACACAGAGCTCATCATAAGAGCGTTGGCTCGAGGTCCGCAGGAGGGTTTGAGCCATGCGCAAGTTCTGGCTGACATTCGCAGGGAGAACCCTGAGTATCCCTCGAGCAACGTGACGCTCTACTTGCAGAAATTGCAGAGTGAAGACCGTGGGGCACTCATTCGGCGTACGAGCGCGGGGCTTTTCAGGTTCATCGATCCACTGTTTCACTCCTACGCCCGAGCCAGGATGAATCCAGAACTCGCTGCTCCGGGTTCCGGTTGGTCAGCAGCGTTCTCTGCAGTAATTCGCGAGGCGGTCGCGATGATCGCGATTCGCTAGCACAACGCGTTCATCAGTGGGCCACCAGAACGGGCCGATCCCCTCTGGCCGGACCGGGATAGGTCCGCTCCTCGCCCTAGACTGGGTCGGAGAGAGGGTGCGCTTGAAGGCCCAGTCATGGGAACTTCGGTTCCAATCTGCGGCTGCGAGGTCGCGCCACGATAGTCGTTTGGATATACGAAGGCCAGGGTTGAGCGCATCACACCAAAGGCCAACGATGGTGGGATCTGTTGTTCTGCAGAAGGGCAGGTCTGAAGCGGATCTTGGGGGCGGTGCTGGGGGCCTGAGCCGAAGTCGGCGGGGGGGGCACTCGTACAGGTAACAGCATGAATCCTACGCACGCAACACTCCGTGTCTCAGGAGGTAGATCACGTGTTCTTGGATACGTTTGTCACATCGATTTCTGTCGTGTCGGAGAAGGGAGGGGTTGTGAGTGAGTTGCTGCCAGGCCGCCAGGCCACCCGCCTTTGCGCCGGTCTGATTGACTACCTCACCACTACGTTTGCCCTCGTCGACTCGGACGCGCAGGCAGCGCTCCGCGAAATGCTGGAGGACGAGCGCGAGGGGATGTTCAAGGGCCCCTACCTGCGCAGCGGGATGCCGTTCAGCCCGGCCCCACGCCGAGCCGTCTCACCGTTGGACCGGATGCCCTCCGGCTTCGACCCCTACGCACACCAGGCAGCAGCGTTCCGGCGGCTCTCCAGCCTGAACGGTCGTCCGCAGCCGACGCTGGTCACCACTGGTACCGGGTCGGGCAAGACGGAGGCCTTTTTGTCCCCGATCCTCGACCACTGTTTACGCGCTCGCCGGCAGGGCGTTGGGGGCATGAAGGCGCTCATCCTCTACCCGATGAACGCACTGGCCAACGACCAGGCTCAGCGCCTCGCCCGGCTGATCACCGAGCGCGACGCGGAAGGGCACCAGCCTCTGGGTTCGATCACTGCGGCCCTCTACACCGGCGATGCGGCCGTCTCCGCCGATGGGAAGCGATCTGGCTCGGCCACCAAGGTCACGGAGAACGGGATCATCACCGACCGGGCGATCATCCGTGACGACCCGCCGGACATCCTGCTGACCAACTACAAGATGCTCGACCAACTCCTCCTGCGTTCTGCCGACCAGAAGCTGTGGGAGAAGTCGGCTGAGTCGCTGACTTATCTGGTGCTTGATGAGTTCCACACCTACGAC